>NZ_CP126279.1:309528-619056 GCF_003234815.2 Curtobacterium sp. MCBD17_035
ACGCGAGCGCGACGCCGTTGCAGTACCCGTACTGGCACCAGGCGAACACCGCGGACGGTCGGTCGAGTGCGGCCGACCTCAGCCTCATCGGGCGCCACCTGCAGCAGGACTGACCGCCGATCGGTCCGAGGCCCCGCACGCCACCGAGCGTGCGGGGCCTCGCCCGCAGACTCAGGCGGGGAGCGCGGCCTCGATCACGGCGACGATCGCCGGGTCGTCCGGCACAGTCGTGGGCCGGAACCGGTGGACGGCGCCGTCCGGCGTCACGACGAACTTCTCGAAGTTCCACGTGACGCGTCCGGCCTTGCCGTTCGCGTCCGGGGTCTGCTTGAGCTCCTGGTACAGCGGATGGGCGCCGCGGCCGTTCACCTTGACCTTCTCGGACATCGGGAACGTGACGCCCCAGGTGGTGCTGCAGTACTCCTCGATGGCCTCGGACGACCCGAGCTCCTGCAGGAACTGGTTGCTCGGGAACCCGAGGACGGTGAACCCACGGTCGCCGTACCGGCGCTGGAGTTCCTCGAGCTGCTCGTACTGCGGCGCGAGGCCGCATCGGGAGGCCACGTTCACCACGAGGACGACCTTGTCGGTGAACGCGCCGAAGGTGGTCTGCTCGCCCTGGAGCGTGGTGATCGGGATGTCGGTGAGGGTCACGGGCCGAAGCTAGACCCGGCAGCTGGGCGCCGTGCGTGTCCCCGGACCGGCGACCGGCAGGGCGATCGCGCGACGCCCGTGCGGCGGGCTCCCGGCCGCGCACCCCATAGGATCGAGCGCATGTGTGGCATCGTCGGGTACGTCGGCAACGGCAGCAGTCTGGGGGTCCTCCTCGGCGGACTGGGTCGGCTCGAGTACCGGGGGTACGACTCCGCGGGCGTCGCCGTGATCGACGCCGCGGGCGACCTCGAGTCGCGCAAGCGGGCCGGCAAGCTGCAGGTCCTCAAGGACGACCTGCAGGCCGACCCCATGACGGACGGCCGCACGGGCATCGGCCACACGCGATGGGCGACGCACGGCGGCCCGACCGATGGCAACGCACACCCGCACCTGGCCGACGGTGGCAAGTTGGCGCTCATCCACAACGGCATCATCGAGAACTTCGCCCTGCTCAAGGACGAGCTCCTGGCCGAGGGTGTGACGTTCCACAGCGAGACGGACAGCGAGGTCGCGGCGCACCTGGTCGCGCGGGAGTTCCGTGCCGGCCACGACCTGACCGAGGCGATGCGGCGGACGGTCGCCCGGCTCGACGGCGCCTTCACGCTGCTCGTCGTGCACGCGGACGAGCCGGACGTCGTGGTCGGCGCCCGCCGCAACTCGCCCCTGGTGGTCGGCCTGGGCGACGGTGAGAACTTCCTCGGCTCGGACGTCGCGGCCTTCGTGTCGCACACCAAGCGCGCGCTGGCGATCGGGCAGGACGAGATCGTCACGATCCGCCCCGATGCCGTCACGGTGATCGGGTTCGACGGCACGCCCGCGACCGCGAGCGAGTTCGAGGTGTCGTGGGACGCGTCCGCAGCCGAGAAGGGCGGCTGGTCGAGCTTCATGGCGAAGGAGATCAGCGAGGAGCCCGAGGCGGTCGCGAACACGCTGCTCGGCCGCGTGCACGACGGCGCCGTGACCCTGACGGACCTCGAGCCGATCGCGGACCGCCTCGCCCAGGTCGACCGCGTCATCGTGATCGCCTGTGGCACCGCGGCGTACGCCGGGATCCTCGGCAAGTACGCGATCGAGCAGTGGGCGCGGGTCCCGGTCGAGGTCGAGCTCGCGCACGAGTTCCGGTACCGCGACCCGGTGCTCGACGAGCGGACCCTCGTCGTGTCGATCAGCCAGTCCGGCGAGACGATGGACACCCTGATGGCGGTCAAGTACGCCCGTGAGCAGGGTGCCCGCACGCTGTCCATCTGCAACACCCAGGGCGCGACGATCCCGCGCGAGTCCGACGCCGTGCTGTACACGCACGCGGGCCCCGAGGTCGCCGTGGCCTCGACGAAGGCGTTCCTGGCGCAGGGCGTCGCGCTGTACCTGCTCGGCCTGCACCTCGCGACGCTCCGGGGCACGCTCACGCCGGAGCAGGTCGCGGCGCAGGTCGCGGAGCTCGACGCGCTCCCGGCGAAGCTGCAGCAGACGATCGAGGACGCCGCCTCGGTGACCGAGCTCGCGCGCTGGATGGCGGACACCCGGAGCGTGTTGTTCCTCGGGCGCCACGTCGGCTACCCCATCGCCCTCGAGGGGGCGCTCAAGCTCAAGGAACTCGCGTACATCCACGCCGAGGGCTTCGCCGCGGGCGAGCTCAAGCACGGCCCGATCGCGCTCATCGAACCGGGGCAGATCGTGTTCGTCATCGTGCCGAGCCCCCGCGACGAGCGGTCGCTCCACCCGAAGGTCGTCTCGAACATCCAGGAGATCCGGGCCCGTGGGGCGCGGGTCATCGCGATCGCGGAAGAGGGCGACGCGGCCGTCCTGCCCTACGCCGACGAGGTCCTGCGCATCCCGCTGGCGACGCCGCTGTTCGAGCCGCTCCTGGCGGTCGCGCCGCTGCACATGTTCGGGATGGAACTGGCGGCGGCCAAGGGGCTCGACGTGGACCAGCCCCGCAACCTCGCCAAGTCGGTGACCGTCGAGTAGTCCCGTGATCATCGGCATCGGTGTCGACGTCGTGGACCTCGGTCGGTTCGCCGGGGTCCTCGAGCGCACGCCCGCGCTCCGACGTCGCCTGTTCACGCCGGCGGAGCTGCTGCGGGACGGCGAGCCCCGCCCCACCGCCTCGCTCGCCGCCCGCTTCGCGGCCAAGGAGGCCCTGATCAAGGCGTTCGGCACGAGTGCGGGACTGAGCTGGCAGGAACTCGAGGTCGTCGCGGACGACCAGCGTGCACCGTCGCTGACCCTGCACGCGGGGGCCCAGGCGGTGGCCGACGCGCGTGGCGTGACGGCCGTCCATCTGTCACTGTCGCACGATGGACCGATCGCGACGGCGTTCGTCGTCATCGAAGGGAACTGAGGAGTTGACCGACCATACGTGGAGGCCGCGCGGGAGCGCGCGGCCGACCCAGCACGCCGGGGCCGAACCGAGCCTCCCGTCCGTGGTGGTGACCCGGTGAGCGCGTTCACCGGCGTCACCGTCGACCGGGAGGCCCTGATCGCCAACTACGCGACGCTGGCCGAGCGGGTGGCACCGGCGGGTGTGATCGCGGTCGTCAAGGCCGACGGGTACGGGCACGGCGCCGTCGAGGCGGCACGCGCCTTCGTCGACGCGGGCGCGGAGTGGCTCGGCGTCGCGGACGTCGACGAGGCCCTCGCGCTCCGGCGCGCGGGCATCGACGTGCGGATCCTCGCGTGGCTGCACGCCCCGGACGAGGACTTCGTGCGCGCCGCGTCCGAGGGCATCACGCCAGCCGTCTCGTCGGTCGAGCAGCTCGCCGCGGCAGCCGGCGCGGAGGTGCCCGCGGTCCACCTCGTCCTCGACACCGGCCTGAGCCGCAACGGCGCGGTCGAGTCCGAGTGGCCCGAGCTCTTCGCCGCTGCCGCGGCGCTGCCGCGGACACGGGTGGAGGGCGTCATGTCGCACCTGGCCAACGCGTCCCGCGAGGACGACCTCGCCCAGGACGCCGCCCTCGACCGGGCGCTCTCGGCGCTCGCCGCTCACGGGATCGTGCCCGAGGTCGTCCACCTCGCGGCGAGCGCGGCGTCGATCGCGGTGCCCGAGACGCGACGCGACCTGGCCCGGATCGGCCTGTCCCTGTACGGCCTGAGCCCGTTCGCGGACCGGACGTCCGCCGAGCTCGGACTCCGCCCGGCGATGACGGTCACGGCGTCGGTCCTCCGGACGATCCGGGTGCCGGCGGGGCACGGTGTCTCGTACGGCTACACCCACCGCACCGAGCGCGAGACGACGCTCGCGATCATCGGACTCGGCTACGCGGACGGCTTCGACCGTGGCTTCGGCAACCGGGTGTCGGTGTCGATCGGCGGCCGACGCTTCCCGGTGGTCGGCCGCGTGGCGATGAACGCGATGCACATCGACGTCGGCGACGCGGAGGTCGCGGCGGGCGACGAGGTCGTCCTCTGGGGCGACCCGGCCACCGGGGTGCCGTCCGTCGAGGAATGGGCGGCCGCCATCGGCACGATCAACTACGAGGTGGTCGCACGACTCGGCCCCCTCCTGGCGAGGAGGACGACGTGAGCGCGCCGCTCCGCGAGGCCGTCGTCGACCTCGATGCGTACCGGGCCAACATCGACCTCCTGCGGTCGTGGATGGACCCGGTCGAGGTCATGGTGGTCCTCAAGGCCGACGGGTACGGACACGGCATGGTGCCCCTCGCGCTCACCGCGGTCGACGCGGGCGTCCGCTGGCTCGGGGTGCTCACGGTCGAGGCAGCCCTGCGGCTGCGCTCGGTCGGTGTCGGCGAGGACGTCCGGTTGTTCGCGTGGCAGCACGACCCGGACCTCGACCCCCGGGACGCCGTGGACTCCGGTGTCGACCTCGGGGTGTCGAACGTGGCCGAGCTCGACCGGATCGTCGCGGCCGTGACCCAGCGGCCGGCGCGCGTGCACCTCGGGGTCGACACGGGCCTCCACCGCGACGGCGCGACGCCGGACCGGTGGCCTGCGCTCGTCGAACGTGCCCGCGACGCCCAGCGCGCCGGTGCGATCGAGGTCGTCGCCGCGTACACGCACCTCGCGGAGGCGTCCGACGACGACGACGCCGCGGCGGTCGCCGTGTTCACCGAGGCGGTCGACGCCGCCGCGGGACTCGGGCTCGAGCTGCCGATCCGGCACGTCGCCGCCAGCCTCGCCGGCCTCGAGCGGCCCGAGTTCCGGCACGACATGGTCCGCATGGGGGCGAACACGTACGGCATCCCCGGCGCGGACGGCGTCACCGCGGCGGACCTCGGGCTCACCCCCGTGATGACGCTCACGGCGTCGGTCGCGAAGGTCAAGCGGGTCCCCGTCGGCACGGGTGTCTCGTACGACTACACGTACCGGACCGCCGCCGAGACCACGCTCGCCCTCGTGCCGGTCGGCTACGCGGACGGCGTGCCCCGGCGCGCCCAGGGACGGGTCGAGGTCACGATCGGCGGCGTCCGCTACCCGATCGCGGGGCGGGTGGCGATGGACCAGTTCCTCGTCGACGTCGGGGACGACGACGTCCGTGTGGGCGACACGGTCGTGTTGTTCGGCCCGGGCGAGCGCGGCGAGTCGACGATCCTCGAGTGGGCCGCGGGGCTCGACACGATCGGCGAGGAGCTCGCCTGCCGGATCGGCGGACGCGTGCCACGGCGCTACTGCGGGCGGCACGCCGAGGAGTTCAGCCAGCGCGCCGCCGTCCTGAACCGCAGTGCGGGTGGCCGACCGTGACCGTGCTGCTCGACGTCGTGGTCGACGGCACCGGGGCCATGGAGGCGCTCGGAGCCCGGCTCGCAGCGGTGCTCCGTGCGGGGGACCTCGTCGTGCTGACGGGGCCCCTGGGCGCGGGCAAGACGACCCTGACCCGCGGCCTCGGCGCTGCCATGGGCGCACGGGGTCAGGTGTCGAGCCCGACCTTCGTGCTCGCCCGGACACACCCGACGGCCCGGGGCGTCGACCTCGTGCACGTCGACGCGTACCGGCTGTCCGACCCGGTCGAACTCGACGACCTCGACCTCGACTGGGACGGCTCGGTCGTCGTCGTCGAGTGGGGGCGGGGCATGGTGGACGGCATCAGCGCGGACGTGCTCGAGGTCGAGATCGAGCGGGCGAGCGGTGCTGCGCTGCCCGGCGACGGTGCGGGCGTGATCGACGCGGACGACGTCGACCCGGACGACGTCCCGGACGAACCGCGCCACGTGGTGGTCCGCGCCGTGGGCCCGCGCTGGGACGGCGTCACCGTCTGACGCTGTACGCCCCGGGTCGGCTGCGCACCATCCGTCCCCCGGGCGCACAGGTCACGATCCGGTCACACCGCTACCGTCGCCGCCATGAAGATGCTCCCGAAAGCAATCCTCGTGTCCATCCTCGGTGTGGCCGCGTCATCCGGCCTCGTCGGGCAGACCGCGTTCGCGGAAGCGGCCGACTCGACGGCGCCGTCCGCGGCGAACGCGACGCGACCGCACGTCGTGATGATCGGCGACTCGATCATGGCCGGCTACGGCCTCGCCAGCCCGGACCAGGCGTGGCCCGCCCTGGAGGCGGCGGACGAGCACGTCGACGTGACGAACCTCGCGTGCAGCGGTGCCGGGTTCGTCCGGGTCGGCGACTGTGGGACGGACTTCAACGGGCTCGTCGGGCAGGCCGTCGCGGCGCACCCCGACCTCGTCGTCATCCAGGCGTCCGACAACGACCAGGGCCAGAGCGCCGCTGCGATCGCCAGGGGAGCCTGGAGGACCGTGGCGCGCATCCACGGAGCACTGCCGGATGCCCGGATCGTCGGGCTGAGCACCCTCTGGAACCAGCCCGGGCCCGCGGACCCGGTGGTCGCGGAGAGCTCGGACGCCCTGCAGGCCGCGGTGACCGCCGCCGGCGGGACGTTCATCGACGTCGGGCAGCCGCTCGCCGGACAGCCGCAGCTCCTCCAGGGGGACAGCGAGCACCCGACCGTGGAGGGCCAGCGGGTCCTCGGGGACGCGATCGCGAACGAGCTCGCTCGGGCCGGCATCAGCAACTGAGCAACCCGCCGGCCGGTGCCGTGCACCGGCCGGCGACGGTGCGCCCGCGGTCGTCCAGCTCGTCCGACAGCTCGACCCCGTCCCCGCGTGCGCGGGGGAGGCGCGGGTGGGCCACCCCGCGTCCCCGCCACGACCGTACGATGGTCCGGTGCTCCTGACCATCGACACGTCCGCCGGCACGGCCGTCGCCCTCGTCGACCCGGCCGCCCGGACCGTGCTCGCCGAGCGGAGCACCGAGGACACCCGGCGGCACGCCGAGGTCGTCGGGCCCTTCCTGGCCGACGTCCTGTCGATCGCCGGCGTCACCCCTGCGGAGGTCACGGGCGTGGTCGCGGGCATGGGTCCCGGGCCGTTCACGGGCCTCCGGGTCGGGATCGCCGCGGCGCGGACGTTCGCCGTCGCGCGATCGGTGCCGTTCCTCCCGGTCGTGAGCCACGACGCCGTCGCCGCGGCCGAGGCCGACGGCGGCCCGCTCGTCGTCCTGACCGACGCGCGCCGACGCGAGGTCTACTGGAGCGTCTACGCGGGCGGCAGCGAGGCGGCGACCGACCGGTCGGACCGGCACGGTGCCTCCCGACCGCTCCCGGTGCGGACCGCCGGGCCCGGGCTCGCGCGCCCGGACGACCTCGACGCCGTGCTCGGTGACGCCGCCGACCTGCGCCGCGTCGCCTCGGTGACGATCCCGGCCGGGCGCCTCGGACTGCTCGCCGCCGAACGCCTGGCGGTCGGCACACCGTTCGCCGACGACGAGCCGCTGTACCTCCGGGACCCGGACGTGACCATGCCGGGTGCGCCGAAGCGGGTGCGCTCGTGAGCTGGCGGATCCGGCCCGCCCGGCCCGACGACCTCGACGCGGTCATGCGGCTCGAGCGGACCTCCTTCCCGACCGACGCGTGGTCGACCGCGCAGATGAGGGAGGAGTTCCGCTCGCCCTACGGCCACTACGTCGTGGCCGAGACGACCGACGAGGCACCGGAGCCGGTCCTGGTCGGGTACGCCGCGTTCTCGTCGTTGCCCGGAGGACACGACGGTGACGTCCAGACGATCGCCGTGGCCGCCGACCACCGCGGGCAGGGCCTCGGGCGAGCGCTGTTCCGCGAGCTGCTCGACGAGGCCGCCCGCCGCGACGTGCGCGAGGTGTTCCTCGAGGTCCGTGCTGACAATCCCGTCGCGCAGGCCATGTACCGCTCGTTCGGCTTCGAGGCCATCGGCACGCGGCCGCGGTACTACCAACCCGACGACGTCGACGCGCTGGTGATGCGGGGCTCGGTCCGGGACCGAACGACGGGAGGCACGGCATGAGCACGACGACGGACGGCCCGCTGGTCCTCGGGATCGAGACGAGCTGCGACGAGACCGGCGTCGGCATCGTGCGGGGCCGCACCCTGCTCGCGAACGTCATCGCGTCGAGCATGGAGGAACACGCCCGCTACGGCGGGGTCGTGCCCGAGGTCGCGGCGCGCGCCCACCTCGAGGCCATGACCCCGACGCTCGAGCAGGCACTCGACACCGCGGGCGTGCGGCTCGACGAGCTCGACGCCGTCGCCGTGACCGCGGGACCCGGGTTGGCCGGTGCCCTCATGGTGGGGGTCGGCGCGGCGAAGGCGCTCGCGGTCGCGACCGGCAAGCCGCTCTACGGCGTGAACCACCTGGTCGGCCACGTCGGGGCGGACGTCCTGCGTGCCGACGGCACCGAGATCGAACTGCCGACCGTCGCACTGCTGGTGTCCGGCGGCCACACGTCGCTCCTGCTCGTGCGGGACCTCGTCGACGACGTCGAGCTCCTCGGCGAGACGATCGACGACGCTGCCGGTGAGGCGTTCGACAAGGTCGCACGGCTGCTCGGGCTGCCGTACCCGGGCGGGCCCGAGATCGACCGAGCCGCCGCCGATGGCGACCCCTCCGCGATCCGGTTCCCCCGCGGCCTCACCCTGCCGAAGGACATGGCGGCCCACCGGTACGACTTCTCGTTCTCCGGCCTCAAGACCGCGGTCGCCCGCTGGGTCGAGCGCTGCCGCGACGACGGGCGCGACGTCCCCGTCGCCGACGTCGCCGCGAGCTTCCGCGAGGCCGTCGTCGACGTGCTCCTGACGAAGGCGCTCGCCGCGTGCCGGGACACCGGCGTCGACCGGCTCCTGCTCGGCGGGGGTGTCGTCGCGAACCGGCGGCTCCGGGCCGTGGCCGAGGAACGGTGCGCGGCCGCCGGCGTCACGCTCCGGATCCCGCCGCTCGACCTCTGCACCGACAACGGCGCGATGATCGCCGCGATCGGGGCGCAGCTCGTGGCGTCCGGGCACGCCCCGAGCGACCTGGGGATCGCGGCGGACTCGACGTTGCCCGTGACGACCGTGCAGGTCTGATGACGGTGCAGGTTCGACGAGGGTGCAGGTCCTGACGACGGTGCAGGGCTGACGAGGGTGCAGGTCCGACGACGGTGCGGGCCTGACGACCGCGGCGGCGCGGCACCGCGCGTCCGCTGGCCGTGCCTCCCCCGCTCCGGGGGTGCTGGCGGCCGGTCGTGCGCAGGCCCCCTGTGGGAGGATCGGCGGGACGCCCGCACCGTGGGCGACGAGGAGGTGAACACGTGTCCGACCAGAACGACCAGCCGCAGTACGGACAGACGCCGTCCGGCCAGGCGCCGTCCGGACAGACACCGTCCGGACAGACACCGTCCGGACACCACGGGTACGGCCAGCCGCAGTTCGGACAGCCGCAGCACGGGCAGCAGTCGCCGTACGGACAGCAGGGTCAGCACGGGCAGCAGCCGTACGGCCAGCCGCAGTACGGCCAGCAGCCCTACGGACAGCAGCCGTACGGCCAGCCGCAGTACGGCCAGCCCAATCCCTACGGGCAGCCCGGGTCGGGGTACCCGCAGGCGTCGTCGAGCTGGAACCTGTTCTCGATCCTCGCCATCGTGTTCGGCTTCGTGGTGGCGCCCCTCGGGGTGGTGTTCGGGCACATCAGCCTGCACCAGATCAAGCGCACGGGGGAGCAGGGGCGCCCGCTCGCGCTCACGGGGCTCATCGCGGGCTACGTGATCACGGCGCTGTGGGTCGCCTACATCGTGTTCATCGTCATCTTCTTCGCGTTCGTCGCGTCGCACAACGGCGACTACTCGAACTACCCGAACACCTGATCCCGGGCCGCCCGGGCCGCCCCGCCCCGCACCGCCCGCCCGCCGACGGCGGTCCTCACCGAGATCGCACAACACGCCGCTCACCTTCGAAGTGAGCGGCGTGTTGTGCGATCTCGACGGATGGGGCCGGGCAGGACCGGCGTCAGGGGCGATCGCACAGGACGGCCGCGTGCCGTCCCTTCAGGCGGGTGAGGACGAGCGTCGCCTGCCCGGACCCGCCCTGGAGGCGCAACCGCCGACGGAACTGCGCGGGGTCCACGTCGACACCGCGCTTCTTGATCTCCACCCGGCCGACGCCGTCCGCGGCGAGCCGAGCCCCGATCCGCTTCGGGTCGAGGGGCAGGACGTCGCGGACGCGGAACACCTGCGCGAACGGGGTGTCGACGGGGGCGTCCGTGCTCAGGTAGGCGATGCCCGACGAGAGCATCCGGCCGCCGAGTCGCCGCCCGAGATCTCCGATGAGCCGAGCTCGGATGACCGCGCCGTCCGGCTCGACGAGGTACTCGCCCAGCGGGCCGACCTCGACGTCCTCGGCGTCGGCCGGTCCCGTGAGCTCGGCGACACCGTGCACCCCGATGACGGTCGCGGCCCGCTGGACGTTCGGCCGTGCGAGGGGACCGAACCACAGCGCGAGTTCGACGACCTCGCGGTCGACGCTCGTCCACTGTGCCTCGGCCGTGTCGGGGACGAGGTCGCGGTCGACGCCCGGCCCGAGCTTGACCCCGGTGGGCAGCTGCGTCGCCGCGGCGAACACCGTGTCGAGCGACGGGGACCAGTCGTCCGGGTCCTCCAGCCGTCGTGTGTCGCTGTGTCCCGCGGTGCGCCGTGCCGGATCGAGCCACACGCCGTCGACCCGGCCGACGTCGAAGCGGGCCGCGTCCCCGAGCTCGACCCGGGCCGCGGGCCACGGTGCCAGGTTGTGCGTGGCGATCGCGGCGGTGACCTCGTCGCGGTCGACGGCGACGACCTCCAGGTCGAGCGCCGCGAGCGCGAGCGCGTCCCCGCCGATGCCGCACCCGAGGTCGGCGACGCGTGTGATCCCGGCGGCGGCGAACCGGCCGGCGTGCTGTGCCGCGACGCGGAGGCGCGTCGCCTGCTCGAGACCGGCCTCGGTGAACAGCATCCGGCCCGCGAAGTCGCCGAACTTCGAGCGGGCCCGCTGACGGAGTCGCGCCTGCGTCAGGACCGTCGCGACGAGCCGGGGATCGTGGCCCTCGGCGCGGAGGCGCGACACGGCACGGACGACGTCGTCGCCCTCCGCGAGACCTGGGACGCGATCGAGGAGCGCCATGCCCTCGGGTGTGAGCAGCTGTGCGAGGTCCGCGGCGTCCATGCCCCGATCCTCCCAGTTCCCGCACGACGGTTCGGCAAGCCCCCACTTCCGTGACCGTCGGCGGACGGGCGTCTGAACAGTCGGTGACGACGGTGAACGCAGGGGAAACCCGGCCTCGGAGCGGGCTTACCGTGTTCCGCGGATCCCCCCGGACGGGGGTCCGATCAGGGCGTCCCGTGCTGCTCCACGGGGCCGGGAGCGGAAGGGGCTCGGGTGTCGAATCGGTTCGCGTACGGGGTCGTCGGGCTCGTCGTCGCACTCGTCGTGACGGCCGGCATCGTCGTGCCGCACCTCCTGCCGACGCGCGCCGTCCCCGGGCACTACGACGTCGCCGCGGGCACCGACGTCTGCGGGACGGGGTGGACCGACCCCGCGGGCGGCACGCAGACCCTCCGCATCACGAACACCTCGGTCGCGGGCGTCGAGGTGCAGCTCGAGGACCCCCGGTCCGGGGCCGTGTACCTCGACGCCGAGGGGCTCGGTGCCGGCGCGTCCCAGACCTACCGCGTGCGCCTCGGCTCGGGCGCCTACCGGTTCCGCTGCCTGCCGGCCGACGCCGACGCGGTGGTGGGTCCCGTCGTCCACCTCCACGGTGCGGCGCACGTGACCGGCGCGACGCCCGGGGTCGTGCCCGTCACCCGGAACGACCTCATCCCGGCCGCCAAGGCGTACGGCGACTGGATCGAGGGTCGACTGCCCGTGCTCGAGGCCGACGTCCGGCGGGTCGCCGCCGACGTGCACGCCGGCGACCGCGCGGCCGCCGAGCGGGACTGGCTGACCGGGCACACGGAGTACGAGCAGCTCGGCGCCGCCTACGGGGCGTTCGGCGACGCCGACACGGCCATCGACGGCACTCCCGCGTCGGGGCGGACCGCGCTCGACGACCCGGACCTCACCGGGTTCCACCGCCTGGAGGCCCTGCTCTGGTCCGGCGCACCGGTGTCCGCGAGCGCTCCGGTCGCCGATGCGCTCGTCGCGGCCGTCCGGCACCTCGAGGCCACGTTCCCGACCGCCCGCATCGACCCGCTCGACATCGGGCTCCGCGCACACGAGATCCTCGAGAACGCGCTGCAGTTCGAGGCCACGGGCACGACCGACGCCGGCAGCCACACGAACCTGGCCACCATCGCCGCGAACGTCGTCGGCACGGAGCGGGCCCTCGACCCGATCCGGGGGATCCTCCGCACCCGGTACCCACACCTCGCCGCGACCGATGCGGCACTCGCCGCGCTCACGGCGCGCGTCGACGAGGGCCGCCACGCCGACGGCACGTGGACGCCGCTCACCGACCTCACGACCACGCAGCGGGAGGACCTCGACGCGTCCATCGACCGCGCACTCGAACTGCTCGCGCCCGTCGCGGCGATCTGCGACATCCGGAGGACCTCGTGACCGACCAGCCCCAGTGCCCGCACGCCGCGGCACGCCGTCCCTCCCGCCGTGGGTTCCTGGCGGGAGCGGCCGGAGCCGGCGCGGGGGCGGCGGCGACCATGACCGCGGCGCTGGCACCGGGCCTCCCGGCCGTGGCCGACACGACCGCGGCGAGCGCCGGGAACCCGGCGAGCGACACCGCGACCGACGGTGGTGCCGCCGCGTCGTACGCGTTCCACGGGGCGCACCAGGCGGGCATCACCACACCGGCCCAGCGGTCGGCGGCCTTCGTGGCGCTCGACGTGACCGCGGTCTCCCGGTCCGAGCTGCGCGACCTGCTGCGCACGATCACGGAGCGCTCGCGGTTCCTCACCCGCGGCGGACAGCCGACGGACGTCGGGATCACGGCGCCGCCGTCGGACTCGGGCGTGCTCGGACCGGACGTGCCCGCCGACGGTCTGACGATCACCACGAGTGTCGGGGCGTCGCTGTTCGACGACCGGTACGGCATCGCGGACCGGAAGCCCGCGCGCCTGCGGACCATGGAGGACTTCCCGAACGACGCGCTCGACCGGGCGATCTGCGACGGCGATCTGCTCCTGCAGATGTGCGCGAACAACACCGACACGGTCGTGCACGCGCTCCGGGACGTCACGCGGGCGACGCGCGGTGCGATGCAGGTGCGGTGGCGACAGGACGGCTTCGTGTCCCCGCCGCGGCCGAGTGGCACGCCGCGGAACCTGCTGGGGTTCAAGGACGGCACCGCCAACCCGTCGACGAGCGACCGGACGGCCATGGACGACCTCGTGTGGACCCGGGCGGGCCGGATCGAGGACGGCGTCGTCGAGCCGGACTGGGTGACCGGCGGCAGCTACCACGTCGTGCGGACGATCCGGATGCTCGTCGAGTTCTGGGACCGCGTGTCCCTGCACGAGCAGGAGACGATGATCGGCCGCCACCGCGACTCCGGCGCCCCGCTCACCCGAACGCACGAGTTCGACGACCCGGACTACGCGGACGACCCGACGGGCGACGTCATCCAGCTCGACGCGCACATCCGGCTGGCGAACCCCCGCACGGCCGCGGCGAAGCGTCAGCAGATGCTCCGTCGCCCCTACAACTACGACGCCGGCACCGACGCGAACGGGAACCTCGACATGGGGCTGCTGTTCACGTGCTTCCAGGCGGACCTCGAACGGCAGTTCGTCACGGTCCAGAAGCGCCTCGCCGACGAACCGCTCGTCGACTACATCTCGCCCGTCGGCGGCGGCTACTTCTTCGCCCTCCCGGGAGTCCGCCACGCGGACGACTGGCTGGGACGACCACTGCTCAGTTGACGCACTGTTCCACACACCATCAGACAGGGGACACCAGTGATCCGACCATCCGCGCTCATGCGGTCGACGAAGGGGCGACTCGTACTCGCCGCCGGAGCGACCGCCGTGGCCGCCGTGACCGTGGGGGCCATCGCCATCGCGCCGCTCACGGCATCGGCCACGAACCAACCGGCCTCGTCGTCGCGGACGAGCACGCCCATCAAGCACCTCGTCGTGTTGTTCGACGAGAACGTCTCGTTCGACCACTACTTCGGGACCTACCCGAACGCGACGAACACCGACGGCACGACCTTCGCCGCCGCCAAGGGCACGCCGAGGGTGAACGACCTCGTCACCTCGGGCACGCTGACGGGGAACCCGAACCTCTACGCGCCGAGCCGGCTCACCCCGTCCCAGGCGCTCACCTGCGACCAGAACCACGGGTACGCCGCCGAGCAGAAGGCCGAGGACGGCGGGAAGATGGACGCCTTCGTCCAGAACACCTCGACCGACACCTGCACGGGCGAGTACGGCAGCCCGGGCCTGGCCATGGACTACTACGACGGCAACACCGTCACGGGCCTGTGGAACTACGCGCAGCACTACGCGATGAGCGACAACGCCTGGGACACGACCTTCGGGCCGTCCACCCCCGGTGCGCTCAACCTCGTGAGCGGCCAGACGCACGGCGGCGTGGCGGTGGACTCCGTGACCGGCGCCGTGGTCAAGGGCTCCACCGCGGTCGCCTCGGCGAACGCGGACGGTGTGGGCACCGTGATCGGTGACCCCGACCCCGCCTACGACGACTGCTCCGACAGCGACCACACGTCGACGTCGAACCTCGTCGCGATGCAGGGCAAGAACATCGGTGACCTGCTCAACGCCAAGGGCGTCACGTGGGGCTGGTTCCAGGGCGGTTTCACGCCGACCACGAAGTACGCGGGCTCCGGCACGTACGCCAAGTGCGACGCCACCACCGCGAACGTCGGTGGGACCGCGGCGAAGGACTACTCACCGCACCACAACCCGTTCGCGTACTACAAGTCGACGTCGAACCCGCACCACCTGCCGCCGACGAGCGACGCGATGATCGGGCACAGCGATCAGGCGAACCACGAGTACGACCTGTCGGCGTTCACCACCGCGCTCGCGCAGGACAACGTCCCCGCCGTGTCGTTCCTCAAGGCCCCCGAGGCGCAGGACGGCCACCCGGGCTACTCGGACCCGATCGACGAGCAGCAGTTCCTGACGCGCGAGATCAACGCCATCGAGCAGTCGAAGGCATGGTCCTCGACCGCGATCGTCATCAACTACGACGACTCGGACGGCTGGTACGACCACCAGGCCCCGACGATCCTCAACGGGTCGAAGGACACGGCGACCGACAGCACGATCTGCACGAACGCCCGTGCTGCGGTCGCCGGCGGGTACCAGGACCGTTGCGGCCCCTCGCAGCGCCTGCCGTACCTCGTCATCTCGCCCTTCGCCAAGCAGAACGCGGTCGACCACACCCGGATCGAGCAGACGTCCACCACGGCGTTCATCGAGGACAACTGGGGCCTCGGCCACATCGGGGACGCCTCGTTCGACCGTCGCGGTGGATCGCTCGCCGGCATGTTCGACTTCGCGCACCCGCAGCAGCGCGAGGTCCTGCTGGACACCACCACCGGCGCCGTCGCGAAGGTCGTGTCGACCGTCCCGACGCACAAGCCGGCCCCGCCGCACGGGCCCGGGAAGCCGGGGAAGCCGGGCAAGCCGGGCTGGGGCGGTGGGCACCACCACCACCACCACTGACGCCGCCGCGCGTCGGCGGGGGAACGTGACCGCCTGACGGCCGGGAGGCACGGTGCGCACCTGCACCGTGCCTCCCGTTCGTCGTCGGTCCGGGGCCGCGGCCGCTCGCGGTCCCGCGCGGAGGAGCACGATGGAGGACATGAGCAACGTCGCCGTCATCGGAGCCACCGGTCACATCGGGAGCTTCCTCGTGCCCCGCCTCGTCCGGAGCGGACACCACGTGGTCGCCATCAGCCGCGGGCAGCGCGCCCCCTACGTGGCGGACGACGCGTGGGACGACGTGGAGCGGGTCGCGCTCGACCGCGAGGGCGACCCCGAGGGGTTCCCACGCGCCGTGGCCGACCTGGGGCCCGACGTCGTCGTCGACCTGACGAGCTTCACCGAGGACGACGCGCGGGGCCTCGTCGAGGCGCTCCGTGGTCGGACCGGGCACCTCGTGCACTGCGGCACCATCTGGGTGCACGGTCCGTCGCTCGTCGTCCCCACCTCGGAGGACGACCCGCGGGGGCCGATCGGCGAGTACGGCACGCGGAAGGCGGCGATCGAGGACCTGCTGCTCGCCGAGTCCGCCCGCGCCGACGGGCTCCCCGCCACCGTGCTCCGCGCCGGGCACATCACCGGCCCCGGGTGGCCCGTCATCACGCCGCTCGGGAACCTCGACGCGACCGTCTGGGAACGCCTCGCCGCGGGGGAGCCGCTCACCGTGCCGGACCTCGGGCTCGAGACGCTGCACCACGTGCACGCCGACGACGTCGCCCAGGCGTTCGCGCTCGCCATCGAGCGGCCGGACGTGGCCGCCGGCCGTGTCTACAACGTCGTGTCGCCGCGGGCGATGAGCGTCCGGGGGCTCGCCGAGGGCGTCGCGAGCTGGTTCGGGCGCACCGCGGAACTCCGTCCGGCCTCGTGGGAGGCGTTCCGCGCATCCACCACGCCGGAGCACGCCGACACGACGTTCGAGCACGTGCGCCGAAGCCACGCGATGAGCATCGACCGGGCCGCGACGGAGCTCGGGTACGCGCCGGGCTGGACCTCCCTGGAGGCCCTCGCCGACGCCCTCGTGTGGCTCGCGGACCACGGCCAGGTCGACCTCGGCGGCTCCGTGCCCGAGGTTGTCCGGACGCTCGCCGCCGGCCGGCGATAGGCTCTTGGCACTCGGATTGACCGAGTGCCAGACCACCCCCTACAGTTGGGGTTGGCACTGCCCCTGGGGGAGTGCCAGCCCCAGTTTTTCTTCAGTACCGAGAAAGAAGAGGTCAGCCGTGGCTGTCAGCATCAAGCCGCTCGAAGATCGCATCGTCATCCGTCAGGTCGAGGCGGAGCAGACCACTGCGTCCGGTCTCGTCATCCCGGACACGGCGAAGGAGAAGCCCCAGGAGGGCGAGGTCGTGGCCGTCGGCCCGGGTCGCATCGACGACAACGGCAACCGCGTGCCGCTCGACGTCGCGGTCGGCGACAAGGTCATCTACTCGAAGTACGGCGGAACCGAGGTCAAGTACTCGGGCGAGGACCTCCTGGTCCTGTCCGCGCGCGACGTGCTCGCCGTCGTCGTCCGCTAGGACAGCACCAGCAGCAGGACCAGCTCCAGCAGGCCCCGTCGGTTCCGACCGGCGGGGCCTGCTGCTGTCCCGGCCCGGCCCGGCCCGGCCCGGGCACCCGGCGTGCGCACGTCAGCCCGGCGCGCGGGCCGTCGGAGGACGGCGGTTCCGTCGCCCGAGAACGCGCCAGCCGGGCGACCACCGTGTCGTCGGTGCCTAGGATCGGACGCGTGCCAGCACGACCCGCGTCCGCCGAACCCCGATCGGAAGCGGCCGTCGGCGTCGTCCAGGCCCTGGCCGCGTACGGACTCTGGGGCCTCATGCCGCTGCTGTTCGTGGCCATGGCACCGGCGGGAGCCACCGAGATCGTCGCGTGGCGGATCCTCTTCGCACTGGTGTTCTGCGCCGTCCTGACGGCGGTGCTCCGCGCGTGGGGTCGCCTGGTCGCGCTGCTCCGACAACCGCGGGTCATGGGCGTGATGGCGCTCGCCGCGTTCCTCATCGTCGTCAACTGGACCGTGTACGTCGTCGCCACGACCACCGGTCACACCGTCGAGGCGGCACTGGGGTACTTCATCAACCCGCTCGTGACGATCTTCCTCGGCGTCGTGCTGCTGGGGGAACGCCTCCGCGCCGCACAGTGGGCGGCGGTCGGCATCAGCGTCGTGGCGGTGGTGATCGTGGCCGTCGGGTACGGCCGGATGCCGTGGATCTCGCTCGCCCTCGCGTTCTCGTTCGGGCTCTACGGGCTCGTCAAGAAGCGCGTGAGCGGCGTCGTCGACGCGGTCAGTGGCCTCACCATCGAGACCATGTGGCTGACCCCCGTCGCGGTGATCGGCCTCGTCGTCGTCGCCACCCTGTCCCGTGGCGGGATCACCCTCACGGCGAACGGCTGGGTGCACGCGCTCATCACCATCGCGGCTGGGCCGGCGACCGCGGTGCCGCTGCTGCTGTTCGCGTCGTCCGCACGCCGGCTCAGTCTGTCGACGCTCGGCCTGACGCAGTACCTGACCCCGGTCCTCCAGCTCGTGGTCGGCGTCTGGCTGCAGCACGAGCCGATGTCGCCGGAGCGGTGGGTCGGGTTCGCGCTGGTCTGGGTGGCGCTCGTCGTCCTGTCGACCGACGGTCTGCTCGCCGGGCGCCGAGCCCGGCGCTCGGTCGGCGACCCTGTCCGCGTCGACCCCGTGATCTGAGCGCGCCGACAGGCTGACGCTCCGACGGGCCTCCGAGCCGAGCGCGAGCAGCGCCGGCACTGTGCACCCGCTGGGTCTGCATCGCCGTTCCCGTTCGTTCCCACAGGTTCGGTCACGGTTCAGCAACGAAACACCACCCTGACGAGACCGCCACACGGCCGAAACAATCGAACCCTACGTTTGCTCGCATCCCAGCGGACGCACAGCTGCTCGACGATCGAAGCGGTCGCGGCCGCTCAGAGAAAGGGCATCACGGATGATCAGAACCAGCAGCGCCGCCAAGGCGTTCGCGATCGCGGGAGCAGCCGCCATCCTGCTCGCCGCGTGTTCGACGGAGAGCGCCGGCAGTGGTGGCGCATCCGGTGCGGCGTCGGCGTCGTCGTCGTCGGGCAAGGACCCGGCGGCCAGCTGCAAGGCGCCGTCGAAGCCCAGCCAGGACGCGTTGGAGTACGGCACGCTGCTGCCCCTGACCGGCAGCCTCGCCTACCTCGGGCCGCCCGCCATCGCCGGTGCAGGACTCGCGATCGATGACATCAACGCCGCTGGCGGTGTCATCGGCAAGGACGTGAAGATCTCGACCGCCACCGACTCGGGTGACAGCACCGACATGACGGTGTCGTCGTCCGCGGCCCAGAAGCTCATCGCGGCCAAGGTCCCCGTGGTCCTCGGCGCCGAGTCGTCATCCGTGACCCTGAACGTGGTCGACCAGATCACGAGCAACTGCACGATCGAGATCTCGCCGGCGAACACGGCGACCGACCTGTCCGGCTACTCGTCGTACTACTACCGGACCGCGCCGCCGGACACGGTGCAGGGCTCCGCGCTCGGACAGCTCGTCGTCGGCGACGGCAACGCCAAGATCGCGTTCCTCGTCTTCAACGACGCCTACGGCACCGGCTTGCGGAACACCGTGCAGAAGGCCGTCGAGGCCGCGGGCGGCAGCGTGGTCTACGGCGGGAAGGGCAAGGGGCAGGAGTTCCCGCCCGGACAGACGACGTTCTCGTCCGAGGTGACCGCCGCGCTGGCCGCCAAGCCGGACGCGATCGTCATCCTCTCGTTCGACGAGACGAAGTCGATCGTGCCCGAGCTCGTCTCGCAGGGCTGGGACATGTCGAAGACCTACATGTCCGACGGCAACACCGCGGACTACTCGAAGGACTTCGACCCGAAGACGCTCCTCAACGGTCAGGGCACGATCCCCGGGTCGGACCCGAAGGCCGCGTTCAAGACGAAGTTGACGACGTGGTACAAGACGAACGAGGGCAATGACCTCCACGACTTCGCCTACGCCGCCGAGTCGTACGACGCCATGGTGCTCACCGCGCTCGCGGCAGAGGAGGGCAAGGGCACAGACGCCGGTACGATCCAGGCGCACATGGCCTCGGTCTCCGGTGCCAAGGGCGGGACGAAGTGCTCGACCTTCGCCGACTGCAAGAAGCTCGTCGACGCCGGCACGAAGATCCAGTACACCGGACCGTCCGGCGTCGGGCCGTTCAACACCGACAACGACCCATCGAGCGCCTACATCGGCATCTACAAGTACGACCAGGACAACAAGCCGGTCTACCAGAGCGCCATCCAGGGCTCGACCAAGTAGGTCACGTCCGTCTGATCGCAGGGCGGTCCCGGGGCACCGGGGCCGCCCTGCGTCGTCGCTGGATGCACCGTCCGGCGGCTGGGGGTACCGTCCGCGGCATGAGTGACTTCCAGCCCACCACCGCCATCGTCACCGGAGCCGAGTCGGGGATCGGGAGGGCCACCGCGGTGGCGCTCGCCGAGGCCGGGATGGACGTCGGCATCACGTACCTCGAGGACATCCGCGGCGCGGAGGACACCGCCGCCGAGGTCCGCACCCACGGACGCCGCGCGGTCGTCATGCAGATCGACGTGACGGACCTGCAGCGCTGCGGGCAGGTCATCGACCGACTCGCGGAGGAACTCGGCGGCGTGGACGTGTTCGTCAACGATGCCGGCACCGGCGACAACGCACCGTTCCTCGAGATGACCCTCGACCAGTGGCGGCACACCGTCGCGACGGACCTCGACGGCGCCTTCGTGTGCATCCAGCACGCGGCCCGACGCATGGTCGAGGCCGGTCGTGGCGGTCGCATCATCGGCATCACGAGCGTGCACGAGCACCAGCCGCGCGTCGGGTCCGCCGCGTACGACGCCGCGAAGCACGGCCTCGGAGGCCTGCTCAAGACGGTGGCGCTCGAGCTCGGGCGCCACGGGATCACCGTGAACGCCGTGGCGCCCGGCGAGATCGCGACGCAGATGACGGGCAACGAGGACACCGACCCGCACCCCATCGACCGGCCGGGGGTCCCGCTCGGACGCCCTGGAGATGCGCGCGAGATCGCCGCGGTCGTCGCGTTCCTGGCGTCGCCGCTCGCGTCGTACGTGACCGGTGCCTCGTACGCGGTGGACGGGGGCATGCTCCAGATGGGGCCGCAGGCCGGGTCGCACCTGCAGTCGGACGACTGGCGTCAGGCCTGAGTCGCCTCCGCACTGGGCGGCGGAGCCGGCCTGCTGTCGGCGCGCGCCGCCCGTGCGGCCTCACGCTGCGGACGTCGACGGGGTCGATCACGGCGGTTCCTCCGACTCCTCGGCGACAGGTCCCTGGCCGATCACGACCGCCGTCCGAGGGTCGTCCGCCGTCGACCACGGCAACGTCACCAACAGGTTCAAGACGACCATCGCCGCTCGTTGATCGTCTGGGTGCGATGAGAACGCGTGTTCCACGATCCACGCCCACCGCGTCCACCACTGGTCGCGGTGGGCCAGGTCAGCCGCCCGCTGGCGAGCCGCTCGGCGCTCGAACGCCGCGGATCGATCGCCGAAGGAGGGCGATGGGGAGGAACGGCGTCAGCGCGGCCGGCGGATCCGGATCGGACCGTGGATGTGGTCGGGATCGATCACGGACCCGCGCTGGGTGATCTCGACCTCCCCGCGCGCGACCATGCGGCGCGCGGCCTGCCGCGTCGGCTCCATCAGGCTGCGCCAGTCATCGCCGCCGAGTGCCCGTGCCGCCTCCGACGGGCAGGTGCTCGACGTGGCGGCGCGCGTGTCGAGCAGATGGGCGATCGTCGCCTCGAGGGCGTGATCGGTGTCGGTCAGGACGCCGTCCCCGGCGGTCCGCTGGTCGTCACCCACGACTGCACGCCTCAGTGGTTGTCGTCCGACGAGTCCGCACCCTGTTGCACCCCGCCGGCGACGCCCTGATGGTCTCCCTCGGGGTCGTCCTGCGGCCAGCCGTTGAACTGCCAGCCGGCGACCGCCGGGTGGTCCTCACCGCGCTCGTAGGCGAACCGACGTGCCGCGTCCCGGGCCTCCTGGCAGGCCTGCATGAGACCGGCGTACCGGTCGGCGTCCACGTGGGACAGGGCGTCCGCGGCGAGCGCGAAGCGGTCCATGTCGTTGAGCATGACCATGTCGAACGGCGAGGTCGTGGTGCCGCGCTCCATGTAGCCGTGCACGTGCATGTCGTCGTGGCCGTGCCGGTTGTACGTCATCTGGTGGACGAGTGCGGGGTAGCCGTGGAACGCGAAGACCACGGGCGTGCCGGGCAGGAACAGGGCGTCGTAGTCGTCGTCGCTGATCGGGTGCTCGTGGTTCCGCGGGTCCCCGAGCGCGAGGAGGTCCACGACGTTCACCATGCGGATCGCCACCTCCGGCGCGTTCGCTCGGATGAGGTCGATCGCGGCGATGGTCTCCAGTGTCGGGACGTCACCGGCGGAGGCCATGACGAGGTTCGGCGTGGCGCCCTCGGCGACGGAGCCGGCCCAGTGCCAGACCCCGACGCCCGCGGCGACGTGCGCGACGGCCTCGTCGATCGGGAGCCAGTCGGGCTCGAGGTTCTTGCCCGCGACGATCACCTCGACGCGCTCGGTGGTCTCGAACGCGTGTCGGGCGACGGCCAGCAGCGAGTTCGCGTCCGGCGGGAACTTGATGCGGACGAGGTCCTGCTGCTTCGAGGCGACGACGTCGAGGAACCCCGGGTCCTGGTGCGAGAACCCGTTGTGGTCCTGTCGCCACACGTGCGAGGACAGCAGGATCGTCAGGTTCGAGACCGGCACGCGCCAGTCGATGTCCGCGGACGACTCGAGCCACTTGAGGTGCTGCCCGACCATCGAGTCGATGATGTGCGCGAACGCCTCGTACGTGTTGATCATGCCGTGGCGGCCGCTGAGCACGTAGCCCTCGAGCAGCCCCTCGAGCGTGTGCTCGGACAGGACCTCGGTCACCCGGCCCTCGAGGGCGAGGTGTGCGTCGTCCGGTTCGAGCTCCGCGCGCCAGACGCGGTCCGTCGTCTCGAACACGGCGTCGAGCTTGTTCGAGATCGTCTCGTCCGGTCCGAACAGCCGGAAGTTCGACGGGTTGCGGCGGATGAGGTCCCGGAGCCACGGACCGAGCGTGCCGGTGGCGGACGTGTTCGTCGTGCGGTCGTCGGGGACGTCCACGGCGTACGACTCGAGGTCGGGCAGGTCGAGCGCCACCCGGAGCCGGCCGCCGTTCGCATGCGGGGTCGCGCTCATGCGCTTGTCGCCCTCGGGGCGGATCGTGGCGAGGATCCCGATCGGCTGGCCCTGCTCGTCGAACAGTTCCTCGGGGCGGTAGGAGCGCATCCACTCCTCGAGCTGCCGGCGGTGGTCGTCGGACTCGCGGACACCCGGCAGCGGGACCTGGTGCGCGCGGAAGGTGCCCTCGACCCGCTGGCCGTCGACCTCCTTCGGTCCGGTCCAGCCCTTCGGCGTCCGGAGGACGATGAGCGGCCACCGCGGGCGCTCGGCGCCCGAGCCACCGCGTGCGGCGGCCTGGAGGTCCTCGATCTGCCCGAAGGCACGTCGCAGTGCGGCGTCGAACAGGGCGTGCACGGCGAACGGGTCGTCGTCGACCCGTGCCGAGTCGACGATGATCGGCGCGTACCCGAGCCCGCGGAAGAAGGCGACGAGGTCCTCGTCCGGGATCCGAGCGAGCACGGTCGGGTTGGCGATCTTGTAGCCGTTGAGGTTGAGGATCGGCAGGACCGCGCCGTCCTTGACCGGGTCGAGGAAGGTGTGTGCCTGCCAGGACGCCGCGAGCGGACCCGTCTCGGCCTCACCGTCGCCGATGACGCAGGCGACCACGAGGTCGGGGTTGTCCAGGGCCGCGCCGTAGGCGTGCGACAGCGAGTACCCGAGCTCCCCACCCTCGTTGATCGAGCCGGGCGTCTCCGGGGCCGCGTGGGACGGGATGCCGCCCGGGAACGAGAACTGCTTGAAGAACTGCCGGAGACCGTCGACGTCCGGTGTGATGCCGGGGTAGAGCTCGCTCCACGTGCCGTCGAGCCACGCGTTCGCGTCCATCGCCGGACCGCCGTGCCCGGGCCCGCACACGTACAGCACGTCGTGTCCGCGCTCGCTGATGAGCGCGTTGAGGTGTGCGTACACGAGGCTCAGCGCGGGCGAGGTGCCCCAGTGTCCGAGCAGCCGGGGCTTGATGTCCTCGCGGCGGAGCGGGCGGGTGAGCAGCGGGTCGTCGAGCAGGTAGATCTGCCCGACGGTGAGGTAGTTCGCGGCGCGCCACCACGCGTCGATCGCGAGGAGCCGGTCAGAGGTCGAGGCGCTGTGCGACATGGCCCCCACCGTAGGCGCGCTCGAGCGTCACCGTCCACAGGACCGGACGCACGTGCACAGGTCGCCCCCGTCCACAGGACCGGAGACGCCGGTGCGCTCGGTCCCGGGTCGGGACTACCGTCGACCCCGGCGCCGCACCGACGCGGCCCGGGAGGAACGACACATGGAACACCGCTACCTCGGCGACTCGGGACTCAAGGTCTCGGAGATCACCTACGGCAACTGGCTCACCCACGCATCGCAGGTCGAGAACGACGCGGCCATCGCCTGCGTGCGGGCGGCGCTCGACGTGGGCATCTCGACCTTCGACACCGCGGACGTGTACGCGAACACGGGCGCCGAGACCGTCCTCGGCGAGGCCCTGAAGGGCGAGCGGCGGCAGTCCCTCGAGATCGCCACGAAGGTCTTCGGGCCGACCGGGCCCAAGGGGCACAACGACACCGGTCTGTCGCGCAAGCACATCCTCGAGTCGATCGACGGTTCGCTGCAGCGGCTCCAGACCGACTACGTCGACCTGTACCAGGCGCACCGCTTCGACCACGAGACCCCGCTCGAGGAGACCATGCAGGCCTTCGCGGACATCGTCCGGCAGGGCAAGGTCCTGTACATCGGCGTCTCCGAGTGGACCTCCGAGCAGATCGAGAAGGGCCACGCGCTCGCGAAGCAGCTCGGGGTCCAGCTCATCTCGAACCAGCCGCAGTACTCGATGCTCTGGCGCGTGATCGAGGGCGAGGTCGTCCCCACGTCGGAGCAGCTCGGCATCTCGCAGATCGTCTGGTCGCCCATCGCCCAGGGTGTCCTGACGGGCAAGTACCAACCGGGCCAGCCGCTCCCCGAGGGATCGCGGGCGACGGACGAGAAGGGCGGCGCGCAGATGATCTCGCGCTGGATGCGCGACGACGTGCTCGAGCGGGTACAGCAGTTGCAGCCGATCGCGCAGGAGCTGAGCCTGTCCATGGCGCAGCTCGCCGTGGCGTGGACCCTGCAGAACGACAACGTCGCGTCCGCCATCATCGGGGCGTCCCGTCCGGAGCAGGTGCACGACAACGCCGGCGCGGCCGGTGTCCGGATCCCGGCAGAAGCCCTCGCCCGCATCGACGAGGTCCTCGGCGACGTCGTCGAGCGCGACCCGGCGAAGACGAACGACAGCTCGCCGAAGACGCGCGAGGCCTAGGAGCGGTCAGCGGCGGCGCCACCACCGACGCCGCCGCTGCCGTTCCTCCGCATCGGCGGCGGCCTGCTCGGCCGCTGCGGCGCGCTCGACCGCGTGTCGGGCCTCCCGGCGGTCGCGCCACCGCTCGATCTCGACGTCGACGTCCCGGACCCGCGTGACGACCGGCGGGCCGCCCATGAGCTGCCGCCGTGCCTCGACGACCCGCGCGTCGAAGTCCTCGACGATCTCGCGGACGCGTCGCTCGCTCGACTCCTCGTCGAGCCGGGCGTCGAGTTCCGCGTCCTCCTTCCGGAGGGCGAGCGCCGGCGGTCCGAGGCCGGTCAGCTCCTCGCGTTCGACGTAGCGCCGGATCCACCAGTCGGGGTCGTGCCGGCCGTCGTTGTCCGGCAGGGGCTTGCCGCGCAGCGGGTTGTGCTCGAACACCCCACGTTCGTCACCCTCCTCGATGAGCGCGTTGGCGTGCGCGACCATGTCCCGGGCACCCCGGAGCCGTCGCTCGGCACGGACCTCGTCGGGGTCGAGCGATCGCGATGCGGGCGTGCCCGATGCCTCCGTCTCGCGCGCCTGCTCCTCGGCGTACTGCGCGAACCGGTACCGGGCCGCTTTCCGCAGCCGGTCCATCCGGGCGTCGGGGTCGTTCGTCATCCTTCGCGGGCCATCTCCTCGATCGTGATCGCCGCGTTGATGAGCGCGAGGTGGGACAGGCCCTGCGGCAGGTTCCCCATGAACTCCCCCGTGTCGGCGCTGATCATCTCGGCGAACAGCCCGACGTCGTTCCCCTGCGCGACCATGTCGTCCATGAGCGCCCTGGCTTCGCCGTCACGTCCCACGCAGGCCAACGCCGACGCGAGCCAGAACGAGCAGGCCACGAACGGCGACTCCTCGTCCTCGAGCCCGGAGTAGCGGTAGACGAGCGGTCCGACCGACAGCTGCTCCCGGATCGCGTCGATCGTCGCGGACATCCGCGGTCCCCGGTCGAACGACGACGAGGCGTGCAGCAGGATCGACGCGTCGAGGGCATCGGTGTCGGGGTGCATGACGTAGTGGCCGAGTTCCTCGTTCCAGCCGTGCTCAGCCACCCACTGCTCGATGAGCTCGCGGTTCTCCACCCACTTGTCGCGCGGGCCGCCGATCTGCCCCTTGTCGTGCAGTTCGATCGCCGCGTCGAGTGCCTGCCAGCAGCCGATCTTGCTCGTCGTGTAGTGGTGGGCCTCCTGGAGCTCCCACATCCCGGAGTCCTCCTCGACCCACTTGTGGCAGGCCTCGTCCGCGAGCCGTTCGAGCACGTGCGCCGTCTGCCGGTCGAGGACGTTCCCCTGCGCGACGTACTGCCGCATGATGTCGAACACGTCGCCCCAGACGCCGAGCTGGAGCTGGTCCGCTGCACGGTTGCCCTCGGTCACCGGACCGATGCCGCGCCAGCCGGGCACGTCACGTTCCACGACGCCGTCCGACCGCGCGCCGGAGAGCCGGTAGAAGATCGGCATGCCGTCGCCGTTGTCCGCGATGGTCCGCATGAGCCACGAGACGGCGGCGTGCGTCTCCTCGCGGAGCCCGAACCGCGTCAGCGCGCGGACCGAGTAGGCGAGGTCGCGCACCCAGGCGAACCGGTAGTCCCAGTTCTTGTCGCCGCGGTCGTCCTCGGGCAGCGACGTGGTGGCCGCGGCTGCGATCGACCCCGTCGGCGCGAAGATGAGCAGCTTGAGCGCGAGGGCACTGCGGTGCACGGCGTCCGCCCAGGGGCCGTCGTACGCGAACTCCTTCGACCAGGTCTCCCAGTTGTGGATGGTGCGGTCGACACCGCGCATCGTCTCGTGCGGGTCCGGGATGAACAGCGGCTCGTCGAGCGTCCCGATGACCGACAGGATCGACTTCGAGCCCTCGGACGTCCGGAACCGTCCGGAGAACCGCGGGCCGTCCTCGTGCACGGGCTCGAACCCGAGCTCGACGATGGCGATGCTCACGCCGTCCACCGCCACGATCGAGCCGTTCACCGTGTCGAGTCGTTCCGGTCGGGCCTGCCCGAGGAGCGTGCCCGGCTGGACCGCCCACTCGAACTCGACCGCCCCGCGGACGCCCTGCACGCAGCGCCCGAGTTGGGCCCAGGGCAGTCGTCCGGCCACGCCGGTGGCCATGGCATCCGTGACCGTGGCCTCGCCGTCGGCGGTGGTCCACGTCGTGCAGAGCACGTTCGTGCCGGGCAGATAGCGGCGCTCCATGTGCGCCGGGCCGGTCGGCTTCAACGCGATGTGCCCGCCGTGCTCGGCATCGAGGATGCTCGCGAAGGGAGCGGGGGAGTCCATGGACGGCACCGGCAACCAGTCGATCCGGCCGTCGCGGCCGACGAGCGCCACGGTGCGGCCGTCGCCGATGGCCGCGTAGGAGCGGAGGGGGGCGTAGCCGTCGGTGCGTTCGGCGTTGTCGGAGGAGTCCGGGGTGTCCGGGGTGCGCTCGGGCATCCTCCTACTCTGCTCCCCTCGACTGCGAGCAGTCCGGCTGCCGTTCCCACCTCAGGTCCCCGGGCGCACACCGACCTGTGCGACCCGCGCCGGGCCTCCCGGGCGTGTCGCGGTTGTGCAGCTCGGGCGTGTCGCACTATGGTCGGTGCTCCGTGCCCGCCCTGGGCGCCCGACTGGAGGACCGCCGTGCGCGTCGAACAGCAGCCCCGGAAGCGGAACGAGCAGCAGCTCGTGCCGCTCATGTGGCGTGCGCTCGAGCAGCGGCCCACCAGCAGCTATCCCGTGTAGGCACGGTCGTCCTCCGACGCCCGTGCCCACCCGGCCCAGGGCGTCTTGCGCACCCGTCTCCCGTCGACCAGATCGGTCACCGACCACCGTGTCGGTCGGGAGGGACGGTGCCGGTCCGCCCCGGACCGTCACCATCCCGATCCGACGGAAGGCGGAACGATGCAGAAGATCAACGACCGATTGCTCTCGTGGGCGAGTCTCCTCGAGGAGACGACCGAGCAGCAGGCACGGACCACGGCCGCGATGCCCTTCGTGTTCCCGCACGTGGCGCTCATGCCCGACGCGCACCTGGGGCTCGGCGCGACCGTGGGCTCCGTCATCCCGACGCTCCGCGCGGTCATGCCCGCCGCCGTCGGCGTGGACATCGGCTGCGGCATGATCGCCGTCCGGACCCAGTTCGACCGCGCCGACCTGCCGACCGACCTGCGCCCGCTCCGCGAGCAGATCGAGCGGGCGGTCCCGCTGTCGGCCGGGGCCGCGAACCGGAAGGTCGTCGCGACGGCCGCGCCCCGCATCGCGGAGCTCGAGGCGCTCGCCGACGCCGCGGGGTTCGACCCCGCGCGAGCGCTCGGGGGATGGCGCGAGCAGCTCGGCACGCTCGGGAGCGGCAACCACTTCATCGAGGTGAGCGTCGACGAGACCGACCGCGTCTGGCTGTTCCTGCACTCGGGCAGCCGTGGTGTCGGCAACAAGATCGCCCAGCGGCACATCGCGGTCGCGAAGCGGCTCATGGAGCGCTGGTGGATCCAGCTGCCCGATGCCGACCTCGCGTACCTGGTCGAGGGGACGCCGGAGTTCGACCGGTACATCGCCGAGCTCCGGTGGGCGCAGCACTACGCCCTGCTCAACCGCGAGGAGATGATGGACCGCGTCGTCCGCCAGCTCAGCGAGGTCATGGGGGTGGTGGTGGACGAGCAGGAGCGCATCAACTGCCACCACAACTTCACGCAGCAGGAGCGGCACTGGGGCAAGGACGTGTGGGTGTCGCGGAAGGGTGCGATCTCGGCGCGCGAGGGGCAGCTCGGACTCGTGCCGGGGTCCATGGGCACGGCCTCGTACGTGGTCGAGGGGCGCGGCAACGCGCAGTCGCTCGCGTCGTCACCGCACGGAGCCGGGAGGTCCTACTCGCGGTCCGCGGCTCGGCGCACCTTCACACACGAGCAGCTCCGCGCGGCGATGGCGGGGATCGAGTTCCGGGACACGGATGCGTTCCTCGACGAGATCCCGGCGGCCTACAAGCCGATCGACCAGGTGATGGCGGACGCCGCCGACCTCGTGACGATCCGTCACACGCTGCGGCAGCTCGTCAACGTCAAGGGCGACTGACGCCCCGAGCGCCGCGCCGGGTCACCCCGGCGTGGCGCTCGTCCAGCGTCGGCGGAGCACCCGCTCGACCGGCCCGGAAGCGAACAGCAGCAGGAGCGCGAAGAAGTTGACGGCGGGCACGAGGCTCCCCACCACGGCGGCCAGGAGCAACAGGCCGGCGCTCACGGCCGAGCCGAGGAGCTGCTGGCGGGCGGCGGTGCGCTCGCGGTCGGTCAGGTAGCGCGCCGACGTCGCCGTCCCGGTGCGCGGCCTCGGGCACGATGTCGACGAGCGGCAGCACGAGCAGCGTGATCGCGATCGCCGCGACCGCGTCGGTGAACACCACGAGTCGCTCGGTCTCCGACTCGCGCTGCGCATCCACGGGATGAGTATGGAGCACGCGTCACGTCCGGGGTGCGTCCTCAGCGCGGCCCGGGTAGACCGGGGTGCATGTCCACCGCCACGACCGGTCCCGTCCGCGCGTTCACCGATGCGAAGGCAGCGCTCGTCGAGAGCATCGTCTGGGACCCGGACGGCCAGCGCCTGCACTGGACCGACATCCCGCTCGGCACCCTGCACACCGCGACCGCGGACGGCGTCGTGGTGTCCTCGGTCCCGCTGCCGCCGCCGCTCGCGTCGTTCCAGCCCCGTGCCTCCGGAGGGTTCGTCGCGGCGCTCGGGGACCGCGTGGTCCTGACCAACGGCGACGGTGCCATCGACCGTGAGCTCGCGACCGTCGAGCACGCCAAACCGGACATGCGGTTCAACGAGGGCAAATGCGATCCCTTCGGCCGGTTCCTCGTGGGGAGCATGGACCTCCAGGGCGACGGCGACGCGGCCCTCTACGCGATCGACCCGGACGGCACCGTACGCGTGCTCCGAGGCGGGTTCGGCACGACGAACGGGATGGAGTGGTCGGCCGACGGCAGCGTCATGTACGTCACGGACACCGCGGTCTCCACGATCTTCCGCGGCTCCTACGGCCCGGACGGCGAACTCGGCGACCTGGAGCCCTTCGTCGGTGGTGCCGCGCACGACGGCCTGGTGCGCGACGACGAGGGCTGCTTCTGGGGCGCGATCTACGGCGAGGGGCGCGTGGAGCGCTACTCGCCCGACGGCGAACGCCTGGAGGTCGTCGACCTGCCCGCCCCGAACGTCACCTCGGTCGCGTTCGGGGGCGTGGACATGAGCACGCTGTTCATCGGCACCGCTCGCGAGAACCTCACGGAGGAGCAGCTCGAGCAGGCGCCGCTCTCCGGCGCCGTCCTCGCGGTGCCGACGCGGGTGCACGGGATCCCGGCCCACCGCTTCGCGGGCTGACCGCGCGGGGTGACGGGAGGGACGGGACGGCCGCATCCCGCGCCTCCCGGCCCGTCGCGCCACCCGTTCGGGGGTGCGGCCGTTATCGTCGGTCATCCGCCCGAGCGAGCACCCGGAGGTCCACGTGTCCGACGCCCTGCCGAACGCCACCGCCACCGTCAGTCGCGTCCCGGTCGACGGCACCACCGTCCGCGTGAGCACGATCGGCGCCCCCGGGGACCGTGCGTTCGTGCTCGTCGCGGGCCTCGGCGTCGCGGCGACCCACCGCGAGCGGCTCGCCTCGAACCTCAACGCGTTCGGCCCGGTGCACGCCCTCGACCTGCCCGGGTTCGCCGGGGTCCGACGGTTCCGCGGGACCGTCTCGATCGAGCGGTACGCCGACGCGGTCGAGGCCGTCATCGACGCGCTCGGGCTCGTCGACCCGGTCCTCGTCGGGCATTCGATGGGGGCGCAGGTCGTCACGGAGGTGGCGGCCCGCCGGCCCGACCTCGGCGACGTCGTCCTGATCAGCCCGGTGGTCGACAGCGCTGCGCGCACGGTGAGCGAGTCGATGGTGCGGTTCGCCCGCTCGGTCGTCCACGAGCCGGCCGCGATCCGCTGGCACGCCCTCACCGCGTACGCGTTGTGCGGCTGGCACTGGTTCCGAGCGGTCCTGCCCAGCATGCTCGCGTACCCGATCGAGCGTCGGGCGGACGCCGTGCAGGCCCGGGTGCTCGTCGTCCGCGGTGAGCACGACGCCCTCGTCCCGCGCGACTGGGTGCGGCGGCTCGGGCGCGTGTTCCCGTACGCGGTCCTCCGTGAGGTCACGGGCGGCGGCCACTCTGTCGTGCACGCGCAGGCGGACGTCGTCGCGGCGCTCGCCGTGGCGCACGTGCGCGGGGACCTGCCGGACCGCGGCGTGGCGTCGCTCACCGCAGTGGCGGACACGACGACGTCGGACCTCGACCGACTGCGCCCTGCGGAGGCGTGGCACGTCCTCGTCGCGCGCCTCCGTGAACTCGTCGGCATGGTCCGCGGGGACGACCTGCTCGCGGCCGGGAAGACCGAGCACGCTCGCGCCACCGCCCACGACGACGAACCGGTCGGCGACGCCGAGCAGGTGATCGCGGACGGCGAGCTCGCCGCGGGGTCGGAGGACGGCGCCGAGCGCCGCGCCGACGGCGACGAGCGGTCGACACCGGTCCGTGGGCCCGAACGCGTCGAGGACGCGGCCTGAGCGACGGACGGAGGCTGGGCCTCCCGGCTCAGCCCCCGGTGGGGATCCGGCCCGGCAGCATGTCGGGGGTGAGCGCTTCCGCCTCGGCGAGCACCTGGCGCGCCGCGTCGCGCTGCCCCTGCACGTTCCACAGGAGCACGCCGCGGGTCACGTCCCCGTCGAGGTAGTACACGACGCCCTGTTCGAGCGGGGCCGCCCAGTCCTCGACCGTGCGGAGCGTCGCCTGGACGCGGCCGACGGCCTCGTACCCGATGTCGAACACGTTCGAGTAGTAGTAGGGGGTGTGGGTGTACGGCTCGTCGGCACCCGCGAGGTTCCGGCCCGCCTGCCGGCCCTGTTCCTGCGCGTTGTCGACGTGCTCGACGCGGCGGCGGCCGAGGACCAGGTCCGGGTACTCGGCCACGTCGCCCGCGGCGAAGACGTCCGGGTCCTCCGTCACGAGCGTCGCCGAGACGACGACGCCGTCATCGACCGGGAGGCCCGCATCCCGTGCCAGGTCGACGTTCGGCGAGATCCCGAGCCCGGAGACGACCGCGTCGGCGCGGAGCTCGCGGCCGTCGTCGAGCGTGACGATCACGCCGTCGTCGGTCCCGCGCCCGTCGGTGACCTTGCGGCCGCCGACGAGATCGACACCGGCGTCGCGGTACCGGCGCTCGAACGCCGCCGCCAGGTCCGCCGGGAACATGGAGCCGCCGAGCACGTCGTCGGGGTGCACGAGCGTCACGGTCGCGCCGTTCTGCACGAGCGCCGCGGCGAGTTCCGTGCCGATGTACGAGCCGCCGACGACGATGACGTGGGCGTGCTGGTCCGCGAACCCCCGCAGTCGTCGGTAGTCCTCGGCGCTCCGGTAGTCGATCACGCGGTCGTCGTGCTCGATCGGCAGCGGCGTGGGTGTTCCGCCGGTCGCGATGAGCAGCCGCTCGTACCCGAACCGCTGTCCGTCATCGGTCGTCACCGACTTCGCCGTACGGTCGATCGCGACCACCGTCGTGCGCAGGTGGATCTCGGCGCCGGTCGCGTCGGCCGTGTGCAGGTCGACCTTGTCCCAGCTGAAGTCCGGATCGGTCCAGAGTTTCTTCGACAGCGCGGGGCGGGCGTAGGGGGTGTCCACGTCGGTGCTGAGGATGCCGATCGAGCCCTGCTCGTCGATCTCGCGGATGCCCTTGGCGGCGGCGTCGGCGACCATGCCCCCGCCGATCACGAGGTAGCGGTGGTCGGTCATCGTGTGTCTCCCGGTCAGATGGTGGCGACCGAGCCGGCGTCGACCCGGTAGTTGGACCCGTTCACGAACGAGGCGCGGTCGCTGCAGAGGAACGCGATGACGCTCGCGACCTCGTCGGGCTCGCCGCGGCGGTGCAGCTCGAGGTAGGGGCGCTCCTCGTCGAGGAACGACTCGATGGCCTCGTCGAAGCCCTGGCCCGTCTGCTCGGCCCGCTTCGTCATCATGGCGTCCGTCATCGGGGTGTGGATGAAGGCGGGGGAGACCGTGTTGACGAGCAGCCCCTCCTTCGCGTAGCTCCGGGACAGTCCCTTGGCGAACGAGAGCACGCCGGCCTTCGCCGCGCAGTACGGCAGCTCGTCGTCGTAGGGCTGGAGGGCGTCCTCGCTCGTCACGTAGACGATCCGGCCCCAGCCACCGTCGCGCAGGTCACCGATGAACTCGCGCGTGATCCGCACCGGGCCCATGAGATCGATGTCGATGGTCGACAGCCAACCCTGCTCGTCGATCTCGTGGAACATGCCCTGGGCGCCCGTGACCCCCGAGGACTGCACGAGGATGTCGATCACGCCGACGGACTCGCGGACCTGGTCGTGGAGGCGGGTGAGGCTCGCGCTGTCGGTGACGTCCGCGGCGAACGCGAAGAGCCGGCCCGGGTGGGCCTCGAGCTTCGCGGCCGAGTCGTCGAGGGCGGCTTGGTCGAGGTCGGTGATCACGACGGTGGCGCCCTCGCTGAGCAGGAGCTTGGCCGTCTGCCAGCCGATGCCGGAGTCCGCGCCGAAGACGAGCGCGATGCGGCCCGAGATGCCGAGGTCCATGGGGTGGTGCTCCTGTCTGTCGTTCTGCGTGCGCGCACGACGACGGCCGCGTCGGCGGATGCCGCCGCGGCCGGTCGCCGGTGCGCCGTGGCCCGGATGGGCGGGTGGCCCGGATGGGCGGGTGGCCCGGATGCGCGGGTGACCCGGAGAGGGGTCGGCTCAGCTCAGGCTGGTCGACTGCGCGCTCTCGACGCTCTCGGCGTTCGGAGCGGTCGTCGCCGCCGACAGCGTCTGCTTCGGCGTGCGGTTCTCGGCGCTGACCATCCAGGCGAGCTGCTCGAGGCGGTCGATGATCGCGTGCAGGATGTCCGCGGTCGACGGGTCTTCCTCGTCGACCTCGTCGTGCACGTCGCGCATGGTCCCCACGGCCTGGTAGAGGCGCAGGGTGATCATGTCGACGACGTCGTGGGTCGAGACCTCGCCTTCCGGGAACTCGTCGAGGCTCGAGGTGGCGCCGACGGTCTTCGAGCGACCGTCGGGCGTGGCGTAGAGGGCGCGCATGCGCTCCGCCACGGTGTCGGAGAACTCACGTGCCTCCGTGACGATCTCGTCGAGCTGGAGGTGGAGGTCCCGGAAGTTGTGTCCGAGCACGTTCCAGTGGGCCTGCTTGCCCTGGACGTGCAGGTCGATGAGGTCCACGAGGACCTTCTGGAGATTGCCGGCGAGCTTGTCCGATGCGTGCATGATGGCTCCGTTCCGAGGTTCGGTGACGGTTCCCGGTCTACCCGGTGCGGCATGGTCGACGCTCAGCCGACGTCCGGACAAGCGTCCCCCGTGACCGGTCGGCCGGGCGGTCAGTCCTCGTGCGGGTCGACCATGTCGACCGCCGCACGGACGTCCTCGAGGAAGGTCATGACGACCCGGGCCTCGTCCGCCGTGAGGGACTCCGCGATGTGCATCATCCGCCGGTGCATGCGACCGAGCGTCGCGCGGACCTCGGTGTCCGTGTTGGTCGTCGGGACGATGACGAGTGCACGACGGTCGGTCGGGTGCGGCTCACGCCGGACGTGGCCGCTCCTGACGAGGCGGTCGACCAGGATCGTCGTCGATGCCGACGAGATCTTGAGGTAGGCGGCGAGGTCCTTCGGGCTGATGGTGCGGTCCGCCCGCTGCGCCTGCAGCAGGAACCGGACGGCCAGGAGGTCCGTCTCACCCATGCCCATCGCGTCACGGGTCCGGCGACGCATCGCCGTCTCGGCCCCGCGGTAGCGGCGCAGGGCGTTCAGCACGTCGACGCCCCGCTGGGTCGCATCGTCGTCGGGGTACCAGTACCCGGACGGCTCGGTGACCTCCTGCGTGCTCATGCACACCACCCTAACCTGCCTACTTGCTAGACCGGCTAGCGAACGCCGGGACGTACAGGAACCACTCGGGCGGTGGTGCGCGCAGTGGCTGGGCGTGGCGGGCAACGGCCAGCTCGGGATGCGGGCCTCCCTCGGGTCCGCGATCCCTCCGAGCCACCGCCGCGTACCGTGACGGACGCACCGAACCCGCCGCGAGAGGAACGACGCTTCCGTGTCCACCCAGCCACCGGTCCCCGGGACCGACCAGCCGACCCCGTCCCTCCACGACCCGGACTGGTGGCGCCAAGCCGTCGTCTACCAGGTGTACCCACGGAGCTTCGCCGACGTCGACGGCGACGGCGTCGGTGACATCGCCGGGGTGACCGACCGGGTGCCGTACCTGCGGGAGCTCGGCGTCGACGCGATCTGGCTCAGCCCGTTCTACCCGTCCGCCCTCGCCGACGGCGGCTACGACGTGGCCGACTACCGCGACGTCGACCCGAAGCTCGGGACGCTCGCCGACTTCGACGCCCTGGTCGCGGCCGCGCACGCCGCCGGGATCCGGATCATCGTCGACGTCGTCCCGAACCACACCTCCGACCTGCACGTGTGGTTCCAGGAGGCACTCGAGTCCCCGCGGGGCTCCGCCGCCCGGGCCCGCTACGTGTTCCGCGACGGCTCCGGTCCCGACGGCGCGGAGCCGGCGTCCGACTGGGTCTCGAACTTCGGCGGCTCCGCGTGGACGCGGATCGCCGACGGCCAGTGGTACCTGCACCTGTTCGCGCGGGAGCAGCCCGACCTCGACTGGTCGAACCCGGAGGTCCGCGCCGACTTCGAGCAGACGCTCCGCTTCTGGTCGGACCGCGGCGTCGACGGCTTCCGGGTCGACGTCGCGCACGGCATGGCCAAGGACCTGTCGGAGCCGTTCCGGCCGAGCGACCAGGACCACCTGCCCCTCGACGGCAGCGACCCGCTCTACGACCGCGACGAGGTGCACGAGATCCTCGGGTCCTGGCGACGGGTGCTCGACGAGTACGACCCGCCGCGGAGCGCGATCGCCGAGGCGTGGGTACCCGCCCGCCGTCGTGTGCTCTACGCCCGACCGACGGAACTCGGGCAGGCGTTCAACTTCGACCTGCTCGAGGCCCCGTTCGACCCCGAGGCCTTCCGCGCGATCATCGACGAGAACCTCGCGCAGGCGAGCCAGTCCGGGGCCTCGAGCACCTGGGTGCTGTCGAACCACGACGTCGTGCGGCACGCCACGCGGTACGGGCTCCCGGACGGGGCGGACTCGGGCGCCTGGCTCATGAGCGACGGCAGGGAGCCGGTGCTCGACCGCGACCGCGGGCTCCGTCGTGCCCGTGCCGCGTCCCTCCTCGTGCTCGCGCTGCCCGGGTCCGCGTACGTGTACCAGGGCGAGGAGCTCGGCCTCCACGAGGTCGCGGACATCCCGCACGACCGCCTGCAGGACCCGAAGTGGGCGCGCTCGGAGCACACGGACAAGGGCCGTGACGGCTGCCGCGTGCCGATCCCGTGGACCCGGTCCGGCTCCTCGTTCGGGTTCGGGTCGGACGGGGCCCACCTGCCGCAGCCCGCCGACTTCGGGACGTGGAGCGTCGAGGCCGAGGACGGCGTCGACGGCAGCACGTTGGAGCTGTACCGCGCGGCGCTCGCGTTCCGTCGGACGCACCGCGGCGGCGAGGACCTGACGTGGCTCGAGACACCGGACCGGGTGGTCGGGTTCGCGCGCGCCGACGGATGGCGCTCGGTCACGAACTTCGGCACCGATCCCGTGCCGCTGCCCGAGGGCGCCGTCGCCGTGGCGTCGTGCCCGATCGAGGACGGGCTGTTGCCTGGCGAGAGCACGGTGTGGCTCACCGCGTGAGCTGACGGCGGACCGTCCACTGCGTGCGGTGGGCGGCCCGTCAGTCCGTCGGTCCGTCGGTCCGCCGTCCACAGCCGGGAGGCCCGGGCGCGGCCTCCACAACCGTGCCGCTCCTGCCTCGGGGGAGCGACTCCGGTCCCCAGCATGGGCGGCATGACATCAGCACCACGAGCACATCCACCGACACCAGCACGACCCGGGACGCCGGGCGCCGCACCCCGCGCCGCGGCGCTGCGGCGACTGCGGCGCATCGCCTGCGGAGCCCTGGCGCTCTCCGCGCTGAGCGCCGGGGCCATGGTCCCCGTGACGACCGCCCACGCAGCCGAGCTCGCGTTCCCGTTCCACACCGACTTCGACTCGGCCGACGGCGGGACGCTGTCCGGCGACGCCGAGGTCGGGGACGGCTGGCTGCGACTGACGGACGCCGCGCGGAGCGAGGCCGGCTCCTGGGCCACCGACGACGTGTTCGCGTCGGACCTCGGGCTCGAGATCGAGTTCCGGTACGCGATGCACGGCGGCACCGGGGCGGACGGCCTGCTCATGTCGCTGTCGGACGGTGCCGTCGCGCCGGGGGTCGGGCGACCCGGCGCGGCGCTCGGGTACAGCTGCTACGACGACTCGGGCCACTACGGCACCTGCGACGTCGCCGGCATGCCCGGGGCGTTCGTCGGCGTCGGGTTCGACCTGCGCGGCAACTTCTCACGCCCGTTCAACGGGTCCGGTCCCGGTCCCCAGCCCGACCACGTCGTGCTCCGCGGCTCGGGGAACGGCACGGACGGCTACCGGTTCCTCCGCGGCGCGGTCGGCCCCGACGGTGGAGTGGGGACGCAGTCCCGGTCCGACGAACGGACGGTGCACGTCACGTTGCTGCCGGCCGCCGACGGGGTCCTCGCACTCACGGTGCGGTCCGACTCCGGACCGGGTACCCGGATGCGGACCGTGATCGACCAGGTGGCGCTCGAGGGTGACGGACAGGCGCCGCTCCCGGACACGTTGCGCCTGGGGTTCACCGCCTCGACCGGGAACTCGACCAACGCCCACGAGGTCGACGACCTGACCGTGTCCATCCCGACCGACGTCGGCATCACGCAGGAGATGCCGGAGCGCGTCGTCGCGGGCACGCACGTCCGGTACACGGCGACCGCGACGAACCGGGGGCGGAACGGCTCCGCGCGCAACGACGTGGTGATCGCGACGCCGACCGAACTGCACGACGTCCGCTGGACGTGCGCCGCCACGGCCGGTGCCGCGTGCGGTGCGGGGTCCGGCGCCGGTCCGGAGATCGCGACGACGGCCGACATCGACCCGGGGGCCACGGTCACCTGGACGATCGAGGGCGACCTCGCTGCGGACGCCACGGGGCAGATCGCGAGCGCGGCACGGATCACCACGCCACCATCGCGCGCCGACACGAACACGGCGAACAACGCGTCGACGGTCCGGGCCGCGATCGGGACCGACGCCGCGCTGCGCACCGAGAAGGCCGCCGACCTCCTGCCCGGGGACGTCGAGCTGCTGCCCGGGGGCGTGTTCCGGTACACGATCACCGCGGTCAACGGCGGACCGTCCGACGCGCGCCGGGTCGGTGCGGTCGACGACCTGCCGGAGCCCGTGCGCTTCGTGGGGTCCGAGGACGGCTGTCGCGCCGACGGTCAGCACGTGACGTGCTCCTCGGCGGTCACGATCGCACCGGGCGAACGGCACCGGTTCCGCTTCGACGCCCAACTCGACGCCGCGTACCGCGGCGACGGCGCCGACGTCCTCAACGTCGCGATCGCCACCTCGCCCGACGACCCGGACGACGGCGACCCGTCGGACCCCGTGCCGCTGCCCGGACCGATCGGCACGATCGAACCGCCCGTCGTGACACCGACCACCCCGCCCCACGGCGGTGAGCACCCGACCGCGACGCCACGACCCTCGGCCTCTGCGACACCGGTCGCCGTCGGAGCGCACCCGGCCCGGCTCGCCTTCACCGGAACCGTGGGCACGGCTGCTGCGGTCCTGGTCGCGGCGATCGCGGTCGTCACCGGCCTGGGCGTCCGCTCGGTCCGTCGCCGACGTGAGCTCGAGCGACAGGAGGACCCCACGGCCTGACCGGTCCGTGTCGCGCGCCGTCGGCCCGGGGGGTCGGCGGCGCGCGTTCGCGGTTCGAGCATCCTCAGCCGCGACGCCGCCGGCCGGACGGGCCCGCATCGGCCCGGCGGTACCATTGACCGTACGATCAGCCTGCCCAAGAGAGGGATTCCGTGTCCGACACCGTGGACGACGCCGCGCAGCGTGCCCGGTACTGGACGGTCCCGTTGTCCCGGGCACTGCCCGCCGCGGTCGTGGCGATGGTGATCACGTTCTCGTCGAACCACGCCACCTCGCTCGGGCTGGTGCTGTTCGGCGCCTTCGCGATCGTCGAGGGCGCCCTGCTCGGCGTCGGCAGCCTGCGCCGACTCGACGACCCCCGGTCCCGTCGCCTCGCCGTCGTGCAGGCTGCGGTGACCGTCGCCGCCGGCGTCGTCGCGCTGTTCCTCCCGTCTGCGGGACTCCCGGCGTTCCTCGCGGTCGTCACCGCGTTCGCGGTCGTCACCGGGGGCATCGAACTCCTGCAGGGCGTCCTCGCGCGGCGTACGTCGCCCTTCGCCCGCGACTGGATGACCGTCGGGGGCCTCACGGTCCTGCTGGCGATCGCGTTCCTGCTGACGCCTCCGGACTACTCCAAGGACCTCGGCGGCATCGAGCACGTCAGCGGCACGCTCGACTCGTCGATCATCCTCGTCGGCCTGCTCGGCGCGTACCTGGCCCTGACGGCGGTCTTCCACGTGATCGCCGCCCTCTCGCACAAGTGGGGGACCTCGGCACCCGCGCCGTCGGCCCCGAACGGAGCACCACACGCATGACCACCCCAAGCCGCCGCGACCGGCTCCGCCCGGTCGAACTCCTCGCGATCTCGGCGATCGTCGCGGTGTTCGTCGGACTCGTCGTCCTGATGTCCACCCGTCAGCCCGAACTCGCGGCGGTGTTCCTCTGCATCGCGTTCATCGTCGTCATCGTCGTGCTGGCGATGTTGCAGCTGGCGGCCACGAGTGAGCAGGACGACAACGACATGCTCGGCGGACACCGGAAGGACGAGGGCGACGACCACCACTGACCACGACCGACGCGAGTCCGTCCACGCGCGCAGCCCCCAGCAGGGCGACCCGGACCTCCCGTCGCGGTACCGCCACCGGTACGTGATCCTGACGGTCTGCTGCCTCAGCCTCTTCATCGTCTCGTTGGACGCCACCGTCGTGAACGTGGCGCTGCCGTCGATCGGCCGTGAGCTCCACAGCACGATCTCCGGGCTCCAGTGGACGATCGACGCCTACACGCTGGTCCTCGCGAGTCTGCTCATGCTGTCGGGGTCCACCGCGGATCGCATCGGCCGACGCAGGACGTTCCAGGTCGGGCTCGTCCTGTTCACCGTCGGCTCGCTCCTCTGTTCGTTGGCGCCGAGCGTCGGCTGGCTGGTCGTGTTCCGGATGGTCCAGGCCGTCGGCGGCTCGATGATGAACCCGGTCGCGATGTCCATCATCACGGCGACCTTCGACGACGCCAAGGAGCGTGCTCGCGCGGTCGGCGTCTGGGGGGCGGTGGTCGGCGTCTCGATGGGGGTCGGTCCGCTCGTCGGTGGAGCCCTGACGGACACGATCGGTTGGCGGGCGATCTTCTGGATCAACGTGCCGATCGGCATCGCGGCCGTCGTGCTGACGTTCGCGTTCGTCCCCGAGTCCCGCGCGGCTCGCCCCCGGCGCTTCGACGCCCCGGGTCAGGCACTCGTGGTCGTGTTGCTCGCGGCGCTCGTCGGCGGACTCATCGAGGGTCCACGGCTCGGGTGGGGCTCGGTCGCGGCGATCGCCCTGTTCGCCGCCGCAGCGCTCGCGCTCGTCCTCATCGTCGTGGTGGAACGGCGGCGCCGGGAGCCGCTCGTCGACGTCCGGTTCTTCCGGAGCATCCCGTTCTCGACGGCCGTGCTCACGGCGGTCGGTGCCTTCGGCGCGAACGGTGCGTTCCTGTTCCTCAACGCGCTGTACCTCCAGGAGGTCCGGCACATGTCACCGTTCCAGGCCGGACTCTGGACGCTCCCCGCCGCGGTGGCGACCATGGTCGTGTCGCCGTTCTCCGGTCGCCTCGTCGCCTCGGTCGGCACCCGGATCCCACTCGTGCTCGCCGGCGTCGGCATCGGAGCGGGCGCGGCGGTCCTCACGACGGTCGGCGCGCACACGCCGATGTGGATGCTCGTCGTCGCCTTCGCGCTGTTCGGGTTCGGCTTCGGGATGGTGAACGCGCCGATCACGAACACGGCGGTGTCCGGCATGCCCCGTGCCCAGGCGGGATCGGCTGCGGGGGTCGCGTCGACGAGTCGCCAGACCGGGGTCTCCCTCGGCGTGGCGCTCGCCGGGACGGTCACGGGAGCGAGCGGAGCGGCGGCGGTCCACGCGAGTTTCGCGGTCGCGACGCACGCCATGTGGTGGATCGTCGTCGGCATCGCCGTGGGCGTCGTCGTGATCGGCTTCGTGTCGACGACGGCGCGCGCCCGGCGTTCGGTGCAGGCGATCGGTCACCTGCTCGAGGAGCCGTCCGCGGCCTGATCCGAGCCGGCGCTCCGCTCGACGCCGCCGCCGCCGGTGCCACCGTCGGTACCGCCCACGACCGCTCGGGCGAGGGCGCGTGTGGCGCGGTTCAGAGCGGCGCCGGCAGCGGTGGCGAGTCCGACTCGCAGCGGCTCGACCGGGTCCGCGAGTTCGAGGACGACGGCGTCCCCAGCGGTGCCGGGATCGGGGACGACCGCGACGCCGAGCCCGGTCGCCGCGAACCGGACGACCGACGGCAGGTCGTTCATCTCGGCCACGATGCGGCGCCGGATGCCCCGGTCGCGGAGCGCCGCGTCGAGGATGATGCGGTTCCCGAACCCGCGCGCGGTGTCGACGAACGGCTCGTCCGCGAGTTCGGCGAGGGACACGACACCGCGGTCCGCGAGTCGATGCGGTGGTGCGACGTACACCCGGAACGGCAGGGCGCGGAGCGGAGCCACCGCGATCCCCGGCGGGTCCTGCGGCAGTGCGGTGAAGGCCAGGTCGAGCCGGCCGGCCCGGAGGTCCTCCGCCAGGCCGGTGGTCCCCGCCGCGGAGGCACTGAGGTGCACGTCGACGAGCGGGTGCCGCGCGTGGAAGGTCGTGATGATCCGCGGCAGGTCGACGATGTCCATGTTCGCGAAGATCCCGACGCGCACGCGGCCGCGGAGCTGCGCGTCGGCGGTGACGGCGCCGTCCCGGAGGCGCTCGACCGCGCCGAGCGCCGCCCGGGCGTCCGGCAGGAGCGCCTCGCCGAGGGGGCTCAGGGTCAGACGGCGACCGACCCGGTCGAACAAGGCCCCGCCGAGCTCGCGCTCGAGGCTCTGCAGACCGGCGGACACGGTCGATTGCGCAGCGAAGAGCCGGGCGGCGGCGCGGGTGACGTTGCCCTCGTCGGCGACGGCGACGAACTGTTCGAGCAGGCGGGTCTCCATGCGTCCATCATCGTCCACGTCGATGGACGTCAGCGGTCCTGTCCGTTGGACACGATCGGCGCAGTCCTGCACGCTCGAACCATGACCACCACCGCTCCCCGGACCGCACCCGTGCCGCTGCCCGATCCCGTCGCTGGTGCTGGACGCCCGGAGCGGCCCGCTCGACCGACCCCGAGCCGTCAGCGCCACGCGGCCGGGTTCTGGATCGTCGCGGGGAGCTTCCTCAGCGTCATGGCGTTCGCCGCCGTCCCCGCACCGCTGTACGCGCTGTACCAGGCACGCGACGGCTTCCCGACCTTCACCGTGACACTCGTGTTCGCGGCGTACGCCGTGGGGGTCATGATCGCGCTCTGGCTCGCCGGGCACCTTAGCGACGTCCACGGACGCCGACGGCTCATCCTCGTGTCGGTCGCGCTCGAGCTCGTCGCCGCCGTGCTGTTCCTCGTCTGGAACGACGTCCCGGGCCTCCTCGTCGCGCGGTTCATCAGCGGACTCGGTGTCGGCACCCTGACGGCCTCGGCCACGGCCCACCTCGGTGAACTCCGGGTCCGAGCGCGCCGGGACGGGGGCGCGGGCGGGAACGCGAGCGTCGTCGCCGGAGCGGTCAACCTCGGCGGCATCGGGGGCGGTGCCCTCGTCGGCGGTGTGCTGGCGGAGTTCGTCCGGCACCCCCTCGTCGTGCCGTACGCCGTGTTCGTCGTGGTCCTCGCGGTCGCCTTCGTCGCCATGCTCGTCGTCCCGGAGACCATCGACGCCGGGCGGGGACGCCCGGCCTACCGACCCCAGCCGATCACCGCGCCGTCCGGGGCGGCGGGACCCTTCTGGGCGGCGGGTGCCGGGGCGTTCAGCACCTTCGCCGTGCTCGGCCTGTTCACGTCGATCGCGCCGACGTTCCTCGCGACCACCTTCCACGTCACGGACCGGCTCGCCGCCGGTGCGACGAGCTTCGGGGTCTTCGCGGGCGCTGCGGTCGCGCAGATCGCCCTCGCCCGCCTCGCGATGCGTGCGCAGGTCCGCTGGGGCATGCTGCTCGTCACCGTCGGGCTCGCCGGGGTCGCGGTCGGCGCGCTCGTCCTCGTCGTCGCGGTGTTCGTCGTGGGCAGCGTGCTCGCCGGTGCCGGCGTCGGACTGCTCTTCCGGGCCTCCATCGCCGGTGCGGGCGGTCTGGTCGGGCCGGAGCGACGCGGCGGTGTCCTGGCGGCGACGTTCCTCATCGGCTACGCGGGGATGGTCGTCCCGGTGGTCCTCGCCGGCGCGGTGCTGCTCGTGGTCGCGCCGCTGCCCGTGCTCCTCGGGTTCGTGGTCGTCGTCATCGCACTCGCGCTCTGGGCCGGCAGCCGTCTCGCAGCCCGGGCCTGAGCCGCGCCGCCGGGGTCAGGCGTGGACGTCGTGCTCGTGCCGCTGGTGTGACGCGGGCTCGAGCTGGAAGGTCGAGTGCTCGACCGGCACGTCGAAGTGCTCGGCGACGCACTGCTGCAGCTCGTCGAGGATCGTCGGGGCGTGCGCGGAGGTGAAGCAGTGGTCGTCGATCACGACGTGCGCGGTGAGGGTCGGCACCCCGGTGGCGACGAGTGACGCGTGCAGGTCGTGCACGGCGCGCACGTGGTCGAGCCGGAGGATGTGCCCCCGCACGGCGTCGAGGTCGAGCCCGGGCGGGGTGGCCTCGAGCAGGACGTCGGTGGTCTCGCGGAGCAGCCGGAGTGCGCGCGGCAGGATGAGCGCACCGATGAGGATCGCGGCGACGGAGTCCGCGCGCTCCCAGCCGGTCAGTGCGACGACGATCGCCGCGGCGACGACCGCGAGGGACCCCAGCGAGTCGTTCAGCACCTCGAGCCGCGCCGCCCGCGCGGTGAACGTCCCGCCTCCGGAGCGTGTGAGCGCCGCCAGCGCGACCGCGTTGCCGACCACGCCGAGGACACCGAACACCAGGAGCGGCACCGCGGGGACGGGGACCGGCGTGACCAGGCGCTGCACGGCCGTCACGAGGACGACGATCCCGACCCCGAGCAGGACCGCGGCCTGCGCGACGGCGCCGAGGACCTCGGCGCGTTGGAAGCCCCAGGTCCGTCTGGCCGTCGGTGAGCGCTGCGCGAGCCGCACCGCGACGAGCCCGATCGCGAGACCGCCCGTGTCGACGACCATGTGCCCGGCGTCGACGAGGAGCGCCAGGGAGCCGGTCACGACGGCGCCGACGACCTCGGCGACGAGGATCGCGGCGGACACGCAGAACGCCACGGTCAACGCCCGAGCGCTGGCCGACCGCGCGCCGTGCTCGTGGTGGTGGCCCATGCCGCCATCGTAGGCATCTGCACCGACCGGGCACCGGGGACGTGACAGGATCCGACCGTGACCCCGAGCGCACGATCGCCCTACGAGGCGAGCACCCGTCCCGGCACCCTCGACGCGCTGCACCCCCGCTTGCGTGGCTACTTCGGCGCGATCCCCGCGGGGCACGTCGGACGGGGCACCGGCGTCTTCGACGTCGTCGGGACGCCACGACGCTGGATGTGGCCGCTGCTCGCCTGGTTCGCCCGCGACGCGGTCATGGCGCCGGTGTGGGAACGCGACGTGCCGTTCACGGTCGAGAACCGGCCGGCCGTCGACCGGGAGGGACGCATCGCCGTCCTCGCTCGCCGGACGTTCCACTTCCGGTCCGGGCCCTGGGTGATGCAGGACGCGATCACGGCGGACGCCGATGGGCTCGCCGACCACCTGGGGCGCCGCGGCCGGCTCGTGGCCGCGCTCGACGTCGCGGTCGCCGACGGCGCGCTCCGCCTGGTCTCGACCCGCGTGTCGTTCCGGGTGCTGGGACGGATGCTGCGCCTCCCGGCCGCCGTGGCACCGCGGGTGGTCCTGACCGAGCGGTACGACCCGGGCATCGACCGCCAACGCGTGTCGCTGACGCTGTCGGCGCCGCTCGTCGGCACGCTGTACCGGTACGAGGGGTCGTTCGTCCACGGTGTCGTGCCCGACGATGCGGACGCCCCCGGGGGAACCGGCGGACCGGGGAGGCGTCCATGAGCGACAGCGGGAGCGACAGCGGGAGCGAGCACGGTGCTGCCGGCGGCGGCGGCACCGGCGGTGGTGGCGACGCGGTGCGGCCACGCGTCGTGGTGGCCGGCGCGTCCGGGTTCATCGGCCGGTACCTCGTCGACGCGTTCCGCGCCGAGGGCGCCGACGTCACGACCGTGGGACGGACCGGCGACGCGGTGTGGGGCGACACCCGCCGGATCACCGAGCTCGTCGACGGCGCCGACCTGGTCGTCAACCTCGCGGGCAAGAGCGTGGACTGCCGGTACGGCGCCCGCAACCGTGCCGAGATCCTCCGCTCTCGGGTCGAGACCACGCGCGAGCTCCGGGACGCCATCCGCGCGGCGCGACGGCCGCCGCGGGTCTGGTGCAACGCGTCGACCGCGACCATCTACCGGCACGCGGAGGACCGCCCGCAGACCGAGTCCGACGGCGAGATCGGCACCGGGTTCTCCGTGTCGGTCGCCCGGGCATGGGAGGCGGCGTTCTTCGACGGGGACCTGCCGGGCACCCGTCGGGTCGCGCTCCGCATCGCCATCGTGCTCGGCGACGGCAGCGCCCTCGTGCCGCTCATCCGGTTGGCGCGGCTCGGACTCGGCGGTCCGCACCTGGACGGACCGTGGTTCGCGACGCGCCGCCGTCGCGCCGCCGGGACGTTCCACGAGGACCGGCACACGCACGGGAGGCAGCGCTTCAGCTGGGTGCACATCGCCGACGTGCTCGGTGCCATCCGGTTCGTGCGCGACCATCCGGAGATCGACGGGGTCGTCAACGTCTGCGCCCCCCACCCCACGGACGACCGCACCATGATGCGGACCCTCCGCGAGATCGTCGGGCGGCGTTTCGGGGTCCCGCTCCCGCGCTGGATGCTCGAACTCGGGTCGATCGCGATCCGGACCGAGACGGAGCTCGTGCTGAAGAGCCGGTGGGTCGTCCCCGCGCGCCTGGAGGGAGCGGGCTACCGCTTCGTGCACCCGGAACTCCGCGGAGCGCTCGCGAGCGCCGTGGCGGAGCACCGGCAGCGCGGTCGTCAGGAGTCGAGGAACCCGACGAGCTCGTCGGCGAGGCCGGTGTAGGTCGCCGGGGTCAACGCGGCGAGCCGCGCCTTCGCTCCGTCGGAGATGTCGAGTCCGTTCACGAACGCGACGAGGTCCTCGCGGCCGACGCGGCGGCCCCGGGTGAGCTCCTTGAGCAGCGCGTACGGGTCCTCGATCTCGGAGCGGCCCGCGGTCACCTCGGCGCGGATGACGGTCTGGATCGCCTCGGCGAGGACCTCCCAGTTGCCGTCGAGGTCGGCGGCGAGGCGGCCCTCGGCCACGGCGATCTCACCGAGCCCGCGGCGCAGGTTGTCGAGGGCGAGCAGGGAGTGCGCGAAGGCGACCCCGATGTTCCGCTGCGTCGTCGAGTCGGTGAGGTCGCGCTGCATGCGGCTCGTCACCAGTGTCTCGGACAGCGTCGAGAACACCGCCGTCGAGAGCTCGAGGTTCGCCTCGGCGTTCTCGAAGCGGATCGGGTTGATCTTGTGCGGCATCGTCGACGACCCGGTGGCACCGGCGACCGGGATCTGCGTGAAGTACCCCATCGAGATGTAGGTCCAGACGTCCGTCGCCAGGTTGTGCAGGATGCGGTTCGCGTGCCGGACCCGGTCGTACAGCTCGGCCTGCCAGTCGTGCGACTCGATCTGCGTGGTGAGCGGGTTCCACACGAGCCCGAGCGACTCGACGAACGCCCGGGAGAGTGCTGGCCAGTCGGCCTCGGGATCGGCGGCCAGGTGCGCGGAGAACGTGCCGGTCGCGCCGGAGAACTTGCCGAGGTACTCGGTGTCCTCGACCTGCGCGAGCACCCGCTCGAGGCGGTGGACGACGACGGCGAGCTCCTTGCCGAGCGTCGTCGGCGTGGCCGGCTGTCCGTGCGTGTGGGCGAGCATGGGGACCGCGCGGAGCTCGACCGCCCGGGTGCGGAGCGCGTCGGTGACGGCTCGGGCGGCGGGCAGCCAGACGTCCTGCACGGTGTCGCGGATGGTGAGCGCGTAGGCCAGGTTGTTGACGTCCTCGCTCGTGCAGGCGAAGTGCGTCAGCTCGGCGATGGCGTCGAGCCCGAGTTCGGACAGCCGGGCGCGGACGAAGTACTCGACGGCCTTGACGTCGTGTCGGGTGGTGGCCTCGAGCCCGGCGAGCTCGTCGATCGCCGCCTGCCCGAAGTCGTCCGCGACGGCGCGCAGCGCTGCTCGGTCGTCGATCGACAGCGGCGACGTCGCGAACATCGCGTGGTCCGTCAGGAACACGAGCCACTCGACCTCGATCCGGACGCGGGCCCGGTTGAGACCCGCCTCGGAGAGGTGTTCCCCCACCGTGTGCACGACCGGGAAGTACCGCCCGTCGAGCGGGCTGATCGGCTGCGGGGGAAGGGGTGTCATGGGGCTCCCTGACGGACTGCCGGTTCGATCTGGTGGAAGAGGGCCCGCGACGCGCGTTCGATGGTCGCGAGGACCCGGTCGAACTCGTGCCGATCCGCGTAGTACGGGTCGGGCACGTCGGCGTGCTGCGGCCAGGCCTCGTCGTACCGCAGCATGAGCGTCACCTTCGCGGCGTCGTCCATCGTGGGGGCCCACGATCGCAGGATGCGCTCGTGGGAGCGGTCGAGTGCGACCACCAGGTCGAACTCCGGGAACCGGTCCGGGTCGAACTGACGGGCGCGATGCCTGGACCCATCGTATCCGCGTGCCGCGAGGGCGGCGATCGTCCGCTCGTCGGCCGGTTCGCCCACGTGCCAGTCGCCCGTGCCGGCGGACGAGACGGCGAAGCGGTCGGCGACCCCGGCCTCCTCGACGATGCGGCGGAAGACGACCTCGGCCATCGGGGACCGGCAGATGTTGCCGCTGCAGACGAAGGAGATGCGGAACGGCGACGAGGTCGGGACGTCGGCGGCCGAGGGCATCTGCACATCATGGCGCACCGTCGGCCACGACGCGAGGGCACCCCCGTCCACCGGACGGTCCGTCGTCGGTCGTGCTCGACCCGCGAGCGGTGTCGAGATACCCTCAGGGCGGGAGGGTCTTGCCCTTCACCTCTGGGTACCGGGTGAAGTGGAACGACCCGGTGTTGTTCCGGAATGTCACCCGTGGGCGAGATAACGGCGATGTACGAAGTTTCGCCGTCGCGTCCGCCTGATCACGCACCTAGCCTCCTCGTACCCAGTCAGGGGTACGTGATGTGGTCATCGGAGCGAACGCGTATGGAAGAGATGCTGACCTCGGTCGGGACGGAACAGGCGGCGGACGTCGCTCGGGCGCGAGGCGGAGGTGGTCGGACACCGCGGCCGGGCTACCCGCGACCGCGCCGGTTCCAGCTGCGTCGGCCGCGGTGGCTCGAGGCGCTCGACGACGCCGCTCGCGCGCAGATCGTGTGCGTCCGTGGTCCGGCCGGGACCGGGAAGACCACCGTGGTGGCCGACTGGGTCGACCGCGAGGTCACCGACGGCGGACGACGCGTCGCGTGGCACGGTGCCCGCGAGACCGACACACGGTGCGGGTTGTGGTGGAGCGTGGTCGCCCAGCTCCGACGGGAAGCGGACGGACCGCAGCCCGAGCACCCCGACCGCGATGACGCGCCGGACGAGGAGGTCGTGGCGGCGTTGCTCACCCGACTCGACGGCGACGAGGTCATCGTGCTCGACGAGTTCGACCGGCTCCGCGACGCCGGGATCGCGGCAGCGGTGGAGGACGACGTCGCCTGGCTGCTCGAACGCACCCGCTGCACGGTCGTGGTCGTGTCGCGGCGCAGCACGGCGTTCGAGGGGAGTGCGGTCGCGGCCCGGTTCGACGTCGAGGTCCTCGACACGTCCGGCCTGCTCTTCACCCAGCAGGAGACCGCGGCGGTCCTGACGCTCCGCGGTGTCGCGTTCGACAGCCCCGCCATCGCGATGGTGCACGAGCGGCTGTCCGGCTGGCCGACCGCGGTGCAACGGCTGACGAACCAGCTCGCGCTCGAACCGCACCGGGTGTGGCACCGCGACGAGCTCGAGCCCGTCGTCCGCCGCATCGCCGTCGAGATCGTCGACGAGTTGACGTCGGGGCTGCGGGGGACGGCGTCGTGGCCGGCGATCGTCACCGGCGCGGTCCTCCCGTTCATGAACAAGGACATGCTCGTCCGCGACGAGGGCGACGCGGCGCAGGTCGCGCAGCTCCTCGACGTGGCGGAACGAGCCGGGCTCGGCGCGTGGACCCGCGTGCGCGGCCGCTCCCGCTTCACGCTCACCCCCGTCGTCAAGCGCGTCCTCACGGAGCAGCTGGCCCTGCAGGAGGACCGTTCCATGCCCGACATCGCGGCCGCCGGAGCGCGTCTGCTCGAGGGGGAGGGCGAGATCCGGGAGGCCGTTGGCCTCGCCGCCGCCGCGCAGGACTGGCCGTACCTGGCCGCGCTGACGCGACAGCACTACGCGGTGCTGTGCCGCGACCACCACGCCGAACTCGTGGCGATCCTCGCCGTCGTGCCGCGTGACCACATGGAGACGGACCCCTGGCTCCTCCACCTGCAGGCGGCCATGCACTTCGCCGACGACGGCGGGCGGACGGCGGTGCCGGCCGCGGCCTTCGCCCGGGCCGACGCCGCGGCGCGCGAGCGGTTGAAGTCCGACGTCGGAGCGGAGAGCGTCCGCGACTCGGTCCTCCGCGTCGCGTCCCTCCGCCGCGCCGGGAGCTTCGGACGGGCCCTCGCGGTCGCCCGGTCCCTGCCGGACCTGCTCACGGCGATGCGCACCACGCCGGCCGCGGGCGTGCGCCTGAGCGCGGACGGCCACATGCAGGTCGGCATCACGCACCTGCACGACGGCAGCCACGAGGAGGCCCTGCAGCACTTCGCGCCGCTCGCCCGCTCGAACGAGGACCCGCACCTGCGCATCCAGGCGATGGGCTACTCCGCCTACCTGCACGTCCTGCGCGGGGACGTCCGGCGTGGTCGGGAACTCGTGACCCTCGCGATGCGCGACGGCAGCTGGTTCCCATGGCGGCACAGCGTGTGGGCGGTCCCCGTCCACGTCGCCGCCGCCCTCGCCGCACTCGAGACCTGGGACCTCCCGACGGTCGACCGGCACATGCGGGTGCTCGACACCCTGCCGTACGACCTCGAGGACTGGCCGCTCGTCGTGCACCTCCGCGCCTTCCGACTGTTGCTCCAGGGCGACGGCCTCGGAGGGTTCGGGGTGATCCGCGACGCCGAGGGCCACTACGGCCGTGACGCCCTGAGCAACCACCACCAGGGCCTCATGCACGTCCTCAAGTCCGACCTGCTGCTGCTCGCGCGGCAGGCGAAGGCCGCGCTCGCCGGCCTCCGCCCGTTCCTCGACGGGCGCGAGAGCGTCGCCGGCGCCCAGGCGCGCGCGCTGCTCCTCGCGGGCAACGCGCCACATGCCCGTCTCTTCGCCGACCGGCTCATGTGGCGGAGCAACCCGAGCCCCCGGACCCGGACCGAGCTCCACGTCGTCCGCGCGGTCGCGTCCTGCCGGCTCGGCGACCTCGACGCCGCGCGGACGTCGCTCGACGAGGCGGCGACGGTGAGCAGCGCGCGGGGCCTGTCCACCCCGTGGTGGCTCGTCCCACGCGACGAACTCGAGGGGTTGTTCGACCAGGTGGCCCCGCACCTCCGGCCGGTGCTCGCGGACGCCCCGTCGGTGTACTCGAGCGACCTCACGGTGCCGCGGCTGACCCGCCGCGAGGGGGTCGTGCTCACGCGGCTCCGGGCACAGGGCTCGATCGAGGACATCGCCACCGACCTGGGGGTGTCGCCGAACACCGTGAAGACGCAGGTGCGGAGCATCTACCGCAAGCTCGGCGTCGGCTCCCGTGCGGAGGCCGTGCGGGTCGCGTACGAGTGGCACCTCATGGGAGCGCCGGAGGGGCAACGGGCCGACGTCTAGGGCCGGGCCACCGTCCCCGCACCAGCGACCGCGCGTGGCCGCGGAACGGCGGCGGGCCCGCGGAACGGCGGCGGGCCCGCCGACCGGAGTCGACGGGCCCGTCCACGGGGAAGCCGTGTCAGCCGCGGTAGTTCGGCGCCTCGACGACCATCTGGACGTCGTGCGGGTGCGACTCCTTGAGCCCCGCCGCGGTGATCCGGACGAACTTGCCGCGGGCCTTGAGCTCGGGCACCGTGCGACCGCCGACGTAGAACATGGACTGCCGGAGGCCGCCCACGAGCTGGTAGACAACGTTGCCGAGGGCGCCGCGGTAGGGCACCTGGCCCTCGATCCCCTCGGGGATGAGCTTGTCGTCCGAGGGGACGTCCGCCTGGAAGTAGCGGTCCTTCGAGTACGAGGTCTTCTTGCCGCGGGTCTGCAGCGCGCCGAGCGACCCCATGCCGCGGTACGTCTTGAACTGCTTGCCGCCCACGAACACGAGGTCCCCGGGGGACTCGTCGCAGCCGGCGAGCAGCGAACCGAGCATGACCGTGTCGGCACCCGCGACGAGCGCCTTGGCGATGTCGCCCGAGTACTGCAGGCCGCCGTCCGCGATCACCGGCACTCCGGCCTCGCGCGCGGCCAGTGAGGCCTCGTACACGGCCGTGACCTGGGGCACCCCCACGCCCGCGACGACGCGCGTCGTGCAGATGGAGCCCGGACCGACGCCGACCTTGACCGCGTCGACACCGGCGTCGATGAGCGCCTGCGCGCCCGCGCGGGTCGCGACGTTGCCGCCGATCACGTCGACCCCCGCGAACGCCGGGTCCGCCTTGAGCCGGCGCACCATGTCGAGGACGCCCTCGCTCTCGCCGTTCGCGGTGTCGACGACGAGCACGTCGACGCCCGCCTCGAGCAGGGCCGTCGCCCGTTGCCAGGCATCGCCGAAGAAGCCGATCGCGGCACCGACGCGCAGGCGGCCCTCGGCGTCCTTCGTGGCGTCCGGGTACTTCTCGCTCTTGTCGAAGTCCTTGACCGTGATGAGCCCGCGGAGCCGGCCGGACGCGTCGACGAGCGGGAGCTTCTCGATCTTGTGCTGGGCGAAGATCGCGACCGCCGCCTCGGGGTCGATGCCCTCGGGCGCGGTGATGAGGGGCGCCTTCGTCATGACGTCGCGGACGAGTGTCGTGCTCTGCTCGAACGGCGCGACGAAGCGCATGTCGCGGTTGGTGATGATGCCGACGAGCGTGCCGTCGGACTCCACGACCGGGAGTCCCGAGACGCGGAACTGCCCGCAGAGTGCGTCGACCTCGGCGACGGTGGCGTCGGGCCGCGTGGTCACCGGGTTCGTGATCATGCCCGACTCGCTCCGCTTGACCTTGTCGACGGCGGCCGCCTGGTCGGCGATCGACAGGTTGCGGTGCAGGATGCCGATCCCGCCCTGGCGGGCCATCGCGATCGCCATGCGCTCCTCGGTCACGGTGTCCATGGCCGCCGACAGGAGCGGCACCGCCACCTCGATCCGCTTGGTGAGGCGCGAGCGGGTCGACGCCTCGCTCGGGATGACGTCGGTGTGCCCGGGGAGCAGCATGACGTCGTCGTAGGTGAGTCCGATGAATCCGAACGGATCCGGCTGGTCCATGGGTCCCTCTCGTCGTTCCGGGCTGGCTGCAGGTGCTCCGGCCACGACGTCGGGTACCGGATGGGACATGGTAACGCGGGCGCGTGGGCCCGCCATTCCCGCAGCCGGGCGCCGTCCGACCGGGTGGGAGGCAGGACCTGAGCGGTCCGCCCGGGTTCGGCTGAGCGGACGCTGGGTCACCACTCGCGCTCCTGTGCATCATCACGGTTCCGTGACGAAGCACGCAGGGAACCTGATGGAAACACAGGTGACACAAACGCTCCGTACTGTCGGCGCAACCGCACGGACCGCCCGATCGGACGGAGGTCGTGCCGGAACCGTCGACGTCCGACGGTCCGAGAGGGAGGCTCAGTGGGTTCCACGACGTCGACGGGCACGGCGCCGCACAGGCCCCGTCCCCGCACCCGGGCGGGCCGGCACCGCCCGGTGGTCCTGCTCCTCGCCGCACTGCTGTCGCTCGCCGCGGTCGTGGGCCTCCAGTGGGCGTCCGCGCCGCGCGCGGTCGCGGCCACGGCGGCGACCTGCACGGTGAGCGACGCGAACGGCTGCATCCAGGGCACGATCCTCGACTCGGACCGCGAGCCGGTCCGGGGAGCGGAGGTCCGGGTCACGGGACCGGGTGGGTTCGCCGAGACCTCCACGACGGAGGACGACGGTCGCTGGTCCGTCCGCATCACGACGTCGGGCCGGTACCGGGTCTCCCTCGACCAGACGACCCTGCCCCAGGGGCAGTACCTGGCCGACGCGCAGCAGGACGCGCGCCCCGTGCAGGCCACGGTCGGGTCGAACGCCGGCACGATCTTCCAGCTGACCACCGTCAAGGGCGCGACGAGCGCGAGCCTCGACGACGGTTCGGGCGTCACCTGGGGTCGGACCTGGCAGCAGCTCGCATCCGGCATCCGCCTCGGGCTGCTCATCGCGCTCGCGTCGGTCGGCCTCTCGCTCATCTACGGCACCACCGGGCTCTCGAGCTTCTCGCACGGCGAGCAGGTCACGCTCGGCGGGCTCCTCGCCTACCTGTTCGCGAACGTCCTGGGGTTCGACATCTGGCTCGCCGGGATCATCGTGGTCGTGCTCTGCGCGGCGACCGGGTACCTGCAGGACGCCGTGATCTGGCGCCCCCTCCGACGGCGGCGGATCAGCCTGACGCAGCTCATGATCGTGACGATCGGACTGTCGATCGCGCTCCAGTACGCGTTCCAGTACTTCTTCGGGGCGGCGACGGTGCGGATCCAGCAGGGCAACCCGCGCACGGTCGACTTCGCCGGCGTGACGCTGACCGTGCAGTCGTACGTCGCGATGGGCATCGCGGTGCTCGTGCTGGTCGGGACCGGCCTGTTCCTCGTCCGGACCCGCCTCGGCCGGGCCACCCGCGCGGTGTCCGACAACCCCGCACTCGCGGCGGCGTCCGGCATCGACGTGGACCGGGTGATCCGGTTCGTGTGGACCCTCGCCGCGGGCCTCGCCGGCCTCTCGGGCGTCATGCTCGGGCTCGTCCTCAACGGGGTGAACTGGCAGACCGGGCTGCAGCTGCTGCTCCTCATGTTCGCGGCGGTCACGCTCGGCGGCCTCGGCACGGCGTACGGCGCGCTCGTCGGCTCGATGGTGATCGGCATCGTCGTGGAACTCACGAACCTCGTGCTGCCCGGCGACTTCAAGTACGCCACCGCGCTCGTCATCCTCATCCTCGTGCTGCTGCTCCGGCCGCAGGGCATCTTCGGACGCGCCGAACGGATCGGTTAGGGAACGGACCATGGACTACCTCGTCAGCCTGCTCACGTCGCTCTCGGCCGAGGCGATCGCGCCCACCACGGCGGCGTTCGCCATCGCCGCGATCGGCCTCAACATCCACTTCGGGCTCACCGGACTGGTCAACATGGGACAGGCCGCGTTCCTGTTGCTCGGCGCGTACGGGTACGCGATCGCGGTCATCCACGGCGTGCCCGTGGGACTGGCGATCGTCATCGCACTGCTCACGGCGATCGTGTTCGCGGTCGTCCTCGGCATCCCGACGCTCCGGTTGCGGGGGGACTACCTCGCGATCGTCACGATCTCGGGCGCCGAGATCATCCGGATGGTGGGGCGTTCCAGCCTCCTGACGACGGTCACGGGCGGGTCGAACGGCCTCACCGGGTCGAGCTACCGCGACTCGTTCAACGCGCTGTCGTTCCTGCCCGAGGGCAGCACGCGGATCCTCTGGTTCGACTTCACGAACAACGGCGTCAACGGCTGGTGGATCCGCATCGTCGGTTGGGGCCTCGTCGCCCTGTTGTCCCTGATGTTGTTCGCGCTCACGCGGAGTCCGTGGGGGCGCGTCCTCAAGGCGATCCGCGAGGACGAGGACGCCGTCCGCTCCCTCGGCAAGAACGTGTACTCGTACAAGATGCAGGCGCTCGTGCTCGGCGGGGTGATCGGTGCGCTCGCCGGCATCGTGTACGTCCTGCCGTCGTCCGTGCAGCCGGACGCGATGGGCCGCTCGATGACCTTCTTCATCTGGACCGCACTCATCCTCGGCGGGGCGGCGACGGTCTTCGGCCCCGTGCTCGGCTCGGTCCTGTTCTTCGTCGTCCGGCTCGCCATCCGCACGCTCGCGAGCGACGTCATCCCGAACTCGATCATGAACACGCAGCAGGCCGAGCAGTTCTCGTACGTCCTCGTCGGGGTCGCGCTCATGCTGCTCATCGTGTTCCGCCCGCAGGGACTCCTCGGGAACAAGAAGGAGCTGACGTTCAGTGTCTGACCCCACGACCGCGGCCGTCGCCCTCCGGGACGTCCCGCACGCGCCCGGTTCCGCCAAGCCCGACCCCGTGCTCCGCGTCGATCGCATCACGCGCCGGTTCGGTGGGATGACGGCGGTGGACGTCGACCACCTCGAGGTGCAGCGCGGCGCGATCACGGCCCTCATCGGACCGAACGGCGCCGGCAAGACCACCTTCTTCAACCTGCTCACGGGCTTCGACAAGCCGAGCTCCGCGCCGCGGGCCCTCGCCCGGCGGCGCCCGGAGGACGCGGCGTGGGAGTTCGACGGCCGTCCGCTCGGCTCGGTCGGCGCGGCCGCGGTGGCCCGCGCCGGCATGGTGCGGACGTTCCAGCTCACGAAGGCGCTGTCCCGGCTCACGGTGCTGCAGAACATGCTGCTCGGCGCCACGGACCAGCCCGGTGAGCGGTTCTTCACGGCCCTCGTCAAGCCGCTGTGGGCCAAGCGGGAGGCCGAGATCACCGAGAAGGCGCGCGAGCTGCTCGCCCGCTTCTCGCTCCTCGACAAGCAGGACGACTACGCCGGGTCGTTGTCCGGTGGGCAGCGGAAGCTGCTCGAGATGGCGCGGGCGCTCATGTCCGATCCGACGATGATCATGCTCGACGAGCCGATGGCGGGCGTGAACCCCGCGCTCACCCAGAGTCTGCTCGGGCACATCCAGGGCCTCCGCGACGACGGCATGACCGTTCTGTTCGTCGAGCACGACATGCACATGGTCCGGCACATCTCGGACTGGGTCGTCGTGATGGCCGAGGGGCGCGTGGTCGCCGAGGGGCCCGCGGCCAGCGTGATGGAGGACCAGGCCGTGATCGACGCCTACCTCGGCGCGCACCACGACACGGACCTCGGTGACGACGCGCTCCTCAGCGACGAGACGCTCGACGAGCTCGAGCAGGAGGTCGCGGCCGAGGACGCCGCCCACGACCAGGACCACCCGGCGCCGCCGACGGCGAGCGATCACATCGGAGGAACCACGCGATGACCGCCACCATCGGGGAGCCCGTGCTGCGGGCCCAGAACGTCGTGGCCGGCTACCTGCCGGGCGTCGACATCCTGAACGGTTGCGACCTCGTGTGCGCGCCGGGGGAGCTCATCGGCATCATCGGCCCGAACGGCGCCGGCAAGTCGACGCTCCTCAAGGCGCTGTTCGGGCTCGTGACGGTCCGGAGCGGCAGCGTGACCCTCGAGGGCGAGGACATCACGAACCACCGGGCCGACAAGCTCGTGCGGGCCGGGATCGGGTTCGTCCCGCAGACGAACAACGTGTTCCCGTCACTGTCGATCCAGGAGAACCTGCAGATGGGGATGTACCTGCGGCCACGGAAGTTCGCCGAACGGCTCGAGGTCGTCTACGACCTGTTCCCCGTCCTCGGCCAGCGACGGGGGCAGCGGGCCGGATCGCTGTCCGGCGGCGAGCGACAGTCGGTGGCCATGGCCCGCGCCCTCATGATGGACCCGAAGGTGCTCCTGCTCGACGAACCGAGCGCCGGGCTGTCGCCGGTGCGGCAGGACGAGACGTTCATCCGCACCCGACGGATCAACAAGGCGGGCGTCTCGATCGTCATGGTCGAGCAGAACGCCCGCCGCTGCCTGCAGATCTGCGACCGGGCGTACGTCCTCGACCAGGGACGCAACGCCTACTCGGGCACCGGCCGTGCGCTCGCGGACGACCCGAAGGTGATCGAGCTGTACCTCGGTACCCTCGCGAAGGACGTCGACGCCGCCGGGTAGGCCGCGCCGACCGCGGGTGCCGCCGTGGGGGCGGCATCCGCCGGGAGGGCCGGACGAGGTCGCGCGAGCGCCGTGCGGTCCTCCCGCCCCCGCACCACGCCCGGGAGGCCCGGACCGCGCCCGCCCCGCTGCTAGCGTCGGGTCCGTGCCCACGTCCGGCCGCCGCCCCGCTCCCGAACACCGCCCCGTCCTCGACGGCGTGGTGTGGGTCGTGTTCGCCCTGCTCTTCGTCGGCGCGGCCCTCGTGCTCAAGGTGTTCGCGGTGCTCGTCGTCGTGCTCCTCGTCCTCGCCGTCGGACTCGGGCTGACGCTCCGGCTGCTCCGCCGCTCGCGTCGGTGACGCGCGCGGCGCACGGTGCCGTGCCTCCCGGCCGTGCCCGACGCGTCGCTCGCGGACCGGTGCGCACCGTCCGGCCGGCCCGTTCCCGGGTCGGCCCGGCCCGCTAGTCTGACCCGGTGACTGAAGTCGAGATCGGGGCCGGCAAGCGCGGACGACGGGCGTACGCCTTCGACGACATCGCGGTGGTGCCCTCGCGGCGCACGCGCGACCCGCGCGACGTGTCCGTGCAGTGGTCGATCGACGCCTTCACCTTCGACGCGCCGATCATCGCAGCGCCCATGGACTCGGTGGTCTCGCCCGCGACCGCGGTGCACATGGGCCGCCTCGGCATGCTCGGTGTCCTCGACCTCGAGGGCCTCTGGACCCGGTACGAGGACCCGGAGCCGTACCTCGCCGAGATCCGCGAGCTCGCCGACGGCGACGTCACGGCCCGCATGCAGCAGATCTACGCCGAGCCGATCAAGCCCGAGCTCGTGACCGCCCGCCTCGCCGAGATCCGCGCCGCGGGCGTGCCGGTCGCCGGCGCGCTGAGCCCGCAGCGTACGCAGGAGCTGTACCAGACCGTCGTGGACGCCGGTGTCGACCTCTTCGTGATCCGGGGCACCACCGTGTCGGCGGAGCACGTGTCCCAGAACCAGGAGCCGCTGAACCTCAAGGAGTTCATCTACGAGCTCGACGTGCCCGTGATCGTGGGCGGCGCGTCGACATACACGGCCGCGTTGCACCTCATGCGGACGGGCGCCGCGGGGGTCCTCGTCGGCTTCGGCGGCGGTGCGGCATCGACGACACGCGCGGCGCTCGGCATCCACGCGCCCATGGCCACCGCGGTGGCGGACGTCGCCGGTGCCCGGCGCGACTACCTCGACGAGTCCGGCGGCCGCTACGTGCACGTCATCGCCGACGGTGGGCTCGACACCTCGGGCGACATCGTCAAGGCGATCGCGGTCGGTGCCGACGCCGTCATGCTCGGCACGGCGCTCGCGCGTGCCACGGACGCCCCGGGCGGCGGCTACCACTGGGGCGCCGAGGCGCACCACCCCGAGCTCCCGCGCGGACGCCGGATGCACGTCGGCTCGATCGCGCCGCTCGAGGACGTCCTCGCCGGCCCGACCCCGACGAGCGAGGGCCGGGCGAACCTGGTCGGCGCACTCCGCCGGTCGATGGCCACCACCGGATACTCCGACGTCAAGGAGTTCCAGCGAGTAGAAGTGGTCGTGGCGCCGTACCACGCCTGACCCGCCCGCTCGGCGGTCGTCCGGAGCCCGGCGCCGCGGGCTGCGTCGCCGGCGTGGCCGACCACGCGGTACGGAGGCGGACATGGCCAGGACGACGGTCTCGAACTCGAACAAGATCGGTCCGGAGGAACGTGCGGCGGCCATCCAGGCCCTGAAGTCACGCGAACTCGACGTGCTCGTCATCGGGGGCGGCATCGTCGGCACGGGGAGCGCGCTCGACGCCGTCACGCGCGGGCTGAGTGTCGGCATCGTCGAGGCCCGGGACTGGGGATCGGGGACCTCCAGCCGCTCGTCGAAGCTCGTGCACGGCGGGATCCGGTACCTGGAGCAGCTCAACTTCGCGCTCGTCCGCGAGGCCCTCATCGAGCGCGGCCTGCTCCTGCAGCGACTCGCCCCACACCTCGTCAAGCCCGTGAAGTTCCTCTACCCGCTCAACCACCGGGTCTGGGAGCGGTTCTACATCGGGATCGGCATGGCGATGTACGACGCGTTCAGCTGGAGTGGCGGGCGACCCCCGGGCGTCCCGCACCACCGGCACCTGTCGAAGCGCCAGGTGATGCGTGCGATCCCGAGCCTCGCGAAGGACGCCCTCGTCGGCGGGATGACCTACTACGACGCCCAGGTCGACGACGCGCGGTACGTCGCGTCCCTCGCCCGCACCGCAGCGGCGTACGGCGCCCACGCCGCCAGTCGGGTGCGGATCGAGGGCTTCGTCAAGGTCGGCGAGCGCGTCGTGGGGGCGAAGGCGCACGACATCCAGACCGGTGAGCGGTTCGACATCCGCGCGAAGCAGGTCGTCAACGCGACGGGCGTGTGGACGGACGACACCCAGGCGATGGTGGGGGAGCGGGGCCAGTTCAAGGTCCGCGCGTCGAAGGGCGTGCACCTCGTGATCCCGCGCGACCGGTTCCAGTCGACCATGGGCATGATCCTGCGCACCGAGAAGAGTGTGCTGTTCGTGATCCCGTGGGGCCGGCACTGGCTCGTGGGCACGACGGACACCGACTGGGACCTCGACAAGGCGCACCCCGCCGCGACCGCCGCGGACATCGACTACATCCTCGAGCACGTCAACCAGGTCCTCGCGGTGCCGTTGACGCGCGAGGACGTCGAGGGCGTCTACGCCGGACTCCGCCCGTTGCTCGCGGGCGAGTCCGACCAGACGTCGAAGCTGTCCCGCGAGCACATCGTCGCGCACACCGTGCCCGGGCTCGTCGTCGTCGCGGGCGGCAAGTGGACGACCTACCGAGTGATGGCGAAGGACGCGATCGACGAGGCCGTCGCCGCGCTCGACGGCCGGATCCCGGAGTCGATCACGGACGAGATCCCGCTGCTCGGCGCCGAGGGCTACCCGGCCGCGTGGAACCGGCGCGGCAGGACGGCCCGGGCGTACGGGCTGCACAAGGTCCGGCTCGAGCACCTGCTCAACCGGTACGGCACCCTCGCCGACGAGGTCCTCCGGCTCGTCGGCGAGGACCCGACGCTCGCCGAGCCGCTGCCGGGGGCCGACGACTACATCGGCGCCGAGGTCGTCTACGCGGCGAGCCACGAGAGCGCCCTGCACCTCGAGGACGTCCTCGCCCGGCGGACGCGCATCTCGATCGAGGCGTGGGACCGCGGCGAGTCGGCCGCACCCGTGGCCGCGCGGCTCATGGCGGGCGTGCTGGGCTGGGACCGCGAGCGCACCGAGGAGGAAGTGGGCAACTACCTCAAGCGCGTCGCGGCGGAGCGGGCGAGCCAGCTCGAGCCGGACGACGCCTCCGCCGACCGCGTGCGGCTCGAGGCGCCCGACATCGCGTTCGGCTTCGAGGAGGACGACGTCAAGGTCGGCGGCCCGGGTCGCCAGGACGGCGGCCGCGCCGAGGACGAGCAGGTGATCGGCGAGAAGACGACCGAGCCGCGCTGACCGCGGCGGACCCGACCGGACGGCGGACGGGAGGGACGGTGCGGGCGCGCCCCGCTCCTCCCGGTCCGCGGCGGCGGGAATCGCGCGAGCGCGTGCGCGGTTAACATGGGCGACAACAAAGGGAGTCATCCATGGTCGACGTTCATCGCGTCAAGCTCCCCGGCGTCGGCGTACTGCACAGCTTCTACACCGACGACGGTGGCAAGTGCGGGGTCATCACGCACCGGTCGGGGCACTCCGACCTCATCTCCTTCGCCGACGTGTCGGACGGCGCCGACCGTGCGCAGAAGGTCTCGCTCCGCCTCAGTGAGGACGAGGCCCACACGCTCGCCGAACTGCTCGGCGGCACCCGGATCACCGAGGGCCTGTCGAAGCTCGACGAGATCCCCGGGCTGTCGATCGACTGGTTCAGCGTCGACTACGAGGACGCCATCGCCGGCAAGCCGCTCGGCGACCTGGCGGCCGCGGGCATCATCGGCCTCACCGTCGTCGCGGTCGTCCGTGGCGACTCGGCGAACCCGGCGCCCTCCGGCGACTTCGTCGTGTTCCCGGGCGACACCATCGTCGTCGCGGGTTCCCCGGAGAAGGTCGCGCGCGCCTTCGCCTACTACCGCAGCGGTGTACTGACGGCGGCGTCCGTCGAGGCCCCGCCCGGAGGATAGGGCGATGCACCTGGGTGGTGAGCTGCTGACCATCGGCGGCCTGTTCCTCATCGCCTACGTCCTCGGACGCCTCGGCAAGCTCATCGGCCTGCCGGCCATCCCGATCTATATGGTGGTCGGACTCATCGCGAGTCCGCACTCCACGTGGATCGGGCTGAGCATCGAGTCGCACACGATCGAGCTCATCGCGACGTTCGGGCTCGTGCTGCTGCTGTTCAACCTCGGGCTCGAGTTCGACCAAGAGGAGTTCTACGGCAACGCGGGCAAGTTGCTCGTGTCCGGCGGCACCTACGTCGCGATCAACATGGGCGTCGGGTTCGCGTTCGGCTTCTCGCTCGGCTGGGGCACGCGCGAGGCCCTCGTCGTCGCGGGGATGACGGCGACGAGTTCGAGCGCGATCGTCACGAAGCTCCTCATCGAGCTCCGGCGCCTCGCGAACGACGAGACGCCGATGATCCTCGGCGTCACGGTCATCGAGGACGTCTTCATCGCCATCTACCTGGCGATCGTGTCCGTCGTGCTCAGCGGCGACACGAACATCTGGGCGGTCGTCGGCAAGCTGGCGCTGTCGTTCGGGTTCCTCATCGTCATGTTCTCGCTCGCGCGCTGGGGCGGCAGGTTCGTCTCGCGTGCCTTCAACACCCGTGACGACGAGCTGTTCACGGTGCTGTTCTTCGGGCTCGCGGTGCTGTTCGGGGGGCTCGGTGACCTGCTCGGCGTGACGGACGCCATCGGCGCGTTCGTCATCGGCCTGCTCTGCGGTGCCACGCGGTACCGCGACCGCATCGAACAGCTCGCGCTCCCGATGCGGGACGTCTTCGGCGCGTTCTTCTTCGTCAACTTCGGTCTGGGCCTCGACGTCTCGACGTTCGGCGTCGTCGTGTGGCCGGTGCTCGGCGCCGTGCTCATGACCGTCGTCCTCAACGCGATCGCCGGCCAGGTCGTGGCGCGGATGAACGGGTTCGGCGCCCAGGCGGGCATCAACACCGCCGTGATCCTCGTCAACCGCGGCGAGTTCGCGCTCATCCTCGCGACGCTGTCGGCGGCCGCGGGCCTCGAGGCGCGGATCACGGCGTTCGCGGGGCTGTACGTCCTCGTGATGGCGATCCTCGGTCCGCTCCTGGCCGTGAACGCCGACCGGATCGGCCTCCTCGTGCTCCGTCCGGAGCGGCGGCGTGAGCGTGCTCGGACGGCGGCGGAGCAAGCGCGGCGAGCTGAGCGTGATCGCATGTTCGCCGAGGAGATCGCCCTCGTGGAGGCAGCGGGCAGCGAAGCGCGCGAGAATGGTGCACCGGAGGAGGCACCGGTGCTCGTGGAGGACCGCGAACCCGTACCGGCGTCGCCGATCGACCTCCACGCGGAGCAGGCCGGGCAGCAGTCCGACGTCCGCGCCGAACGACAGCGGGATCCGGAGTACTGACACATGTGGGCTGTGGCGCGTCGACCGCGGTGGATCGGTCTCCTGGTCCTGGCGCTCGCCCTCGCGGCGCTGTTCGCGTTCCTCGGGCGGTGGCAGCTCGAACGGGCGATCGCGACGGCGAAGGTCGGTCCCGCCTCCACCGAGAACCGGCAGGTGCTCGACCGCGTCACGAAGCCGCAGCGCTCCATGCCGGAGGACCTCGCCGGTCAGCGGGTCTCCGTGCGGGGGCACTTCGTCGCGGGCGACACGGTGGTGCTCAGCGGGCGCAGCGGCGGTGGCCGCTTCCAGACGGTCGGGCACTTCGTCGACAGCAGCTCGGGCGCCAGCCTCCCGGTCGTCATCGGGTACGCGGACGCGCGGCGGGCGGCCCTCGCGGGTGGTGCCCGGGCCGCCACGGGTCGTACCGTCACGGTCGAGGGCCGCTACTACCCGTCGGAGTCACCCGACCAGGACGCGTTCCAGAAGGGCGAGCACAGTGCCGTGGCCGCGGCGTCGCTCGTCAACGAGTGGCACGACTTCGACGGCGAGATCTACGGCGGGTACGTGGTCGCCACCCATCCGACGGCGGCCCAGGCGCACCTCGGCACGATCGCCGACCGGGCGCCCACCCGGAACGTCCAGTTCAACTGGCTCAACCTCTTCTACGCGGTCGAGTGGGTCGTCTTCGCGGGCTTCGCGGTGTTCCTCTGGTACCGCTTCGTCAAGGACGCCTGGGAGCGTGAGCAGGACGAGGCGGCCGGTGACGACGACGGGCCGGACGACGACCGCGATCCCGACCCGGACCTCCCGGTCGGCTCTGCGGGTGCTCAGGACTCCCAGCTGCTCGCCGGGGCCCACGCGGGCCACCGGTAGGATCGGTCCATGGCCCTGACCGTCCGCACGCGTGACATCCGCAAGATCCCGGGGGCGGTCCGCCTGTACCGGGTCTCCGCGTACATCACGGGTGTCATGCTCCTGCTGCTCGTGCTCGAGATGGTCCTCAAGTACACGCCGATGCACACCGAGATGCAGCTGGGCGGCAACGGCTTCTTCGTGCCCGAGGGCACCTCGGGCAAGGCCCCCGGCACGTTCGACCTGTCGATCGGGATCCTCATCGCGCACGGCTGGCTGTACGTGCTCTACCTCTTCGCCGACTTCCGCCTGTGGAGCATCATGCGCTGGAAGCCGCTGCGCTTCCTGCTCATCGCCCTCGGCGGTGTCGTCCCGTTCCTGTCGTTCTTCGTGGAGCACCGCATGGCGGGCATCGCGCTGGCGACCCACCACGAACTCGTCGCGCAGCACCAGCAGGCGCGCCAGAAGGAGGCCGCTCGGTGAGCGAGACCGACCAGCGTCCCGTCCTCGTCGTCGACTTCGGCGCCCAGTACGCGCAGCTCATCGCCCGTCGCGTGCGTGAGGCGAACGTCTACAGCGAGATCGTGCCGCACACCGTCACGGCCGACGAGATCAAGGCGAAGGACCCCGCCGCGATCGTCCTGTCGGGAGGGCCGTCCAGCGTCTACGAGGCCGGCTCGCCCGACCTCGACGAGGGCATCCTCGAGCTCGGTGTACCCGTCCTCGGCATCTGCTACGGCTTCCAGGTGATGGCGAAGTCACTCGGCGGTGAGGTCGCGAACACCGGCCTCCGCGAGTACGGGGCCACCGACGTCGAGCTCGTCGGCGACGGCGGCACGCTGCTCGGCGGCCAGCCCGCGGCGCAGACCGCCTGGATGAGCCACGGCGACTCCGTGCGCACCGCGCCCGAGGGCTTCGAGGTCCTCGCGTCGAGCTCCTCGACCCCGGTCGCGGCGTTCGGGTCCGACGAGCGCAAGCTCTACGGCGTGCAGTGGCACCCCGAGGTCAAGCACTCCGCCGAGGGCCAGCGGGTCATCGAGAACTTCCTGCACAAGGCGGCGGGCCTGCCGGGTGACTGGAACGCCGGCAACGTCATCGCGGAGCAGGTCGAGCGGATCCGCGAGCAGGTCGGCTCGGCGCGGGTCATCGCCGGTCTGTCGGGCGGTGTCGACTCCGCCGTCGCCGCCGCGCTCGTGCAGAAGGCCGTGGGCGATCAGCTCACCTGCGTCTTCGTCGACCACGGCTTGCTGCGCGCCGACGAGCGGAAGCAGGTGGAAGAGGACTACGTCGCCTCGACCGGCGTCCGGCTCGTCACGATCGACGCCGAGCAGCAGTTCCTCGACGCACTCGCCGGTGTGTCCGACCCGGAGCAGAAGCGCAAGATCATCGGGCGCGAGTTCATCCGGACGTTCGAGTCCGCGGCCGAGGCCCTGGTGCTCGAGGCGAAGGCGGACGACGACGCGGGCGAGGTCAGGTTCCTCGTGCAGGGCACGCTCTACCCCGACGTCGTCGAGTCCGGCGGCGGGACGGGCACCGCGAACATCAAGTCGCACCACAACGTCGGCGGCCTGCCCGAGGACATGACGTTCGCGCTCGTCGAGCCGCTCCGGACCCTGTTCAAGGACGAGGTCCGGGCGATCGGCCGCGAACTCGGCCTGCCCGAGGTCATCGTCGGGCGGCAGCCGTTCCCCGGCCCGGGCCTCGGCATCCGCATCGTCGGCGAGGTCACGAAGGACCGCCTCGACCTGCTCCGTGCGGCGGACGCGATCGTCCGCGCCGAACTCACCGCGGCGGGCCTCGACCAGGAGATCTGGCAGTGCCCCGTGGTGCTGCTCGCCGACGTCCGGTCGGTCGGCGTGCAGGGCGACGGGCGGACCTACGGGCACCCGATCGTGCTGCGCCCCGTCTCCTCGGAGGACGCCATGACGGCGGACTGGACGCGTCTGCCGTACGACGTCCTCGCGCGGATCTCGAACCGGATCACGAACGAGGTGCGTGACGTCAACCGCGTCGTGCTCGACGTCACGTCGAAGCCGCCGGGCACCATCGAGTGGGAGTAGGGGCCGCCGGGCCAGGGGCCCCGGGCCCGGGGCCGTTCTGCTCACGCTGACGACAAGTGCGCATGCGCCCGCATGCGCACTTGTCGTCTGTGCGCGCACTTCCCGCTCCGCCACGGCGCCCGGACACGGAAGAGCCCCGCCGACGGGGACGCGTCGGCGGGGCTCGGTCCGGGGTGCGGGGACGAGGTCCGGGAGGGCCTAGTTGTTCCGCAGGATGGCGAGGATGCGCAGGATCTCGAGGTACAGCCAGACCAACGTGACGATGAGTCCGAACGCTGCGGTCCAGCCGTAGATGCGCGGGGCGCCACGCTCGACGCCGGTCTTGATCTGGTCGAAGTCGAGCACGAGCGAGTACGCGGCCATGAGCACCACGAGGATGCCGATGAGCACACCGAGCGGGATGCCGAACAGCGTCACGTTCAGCAGACCGAACGCGCTGTGCGTGACACCCGTCCACATGAGGACGAGGTTCACGAGCGAGAACGCGAGGTACCCGAGCATCGCGACGAGGAAGAACCGCGTGGCCTTCGGGGTCGCACGGACCTTGCCGGACGTGAAGAGCAGGAGCGTCACGGCGAAGACGCCGAGCGTGCCGAACACCGCCTGGGCGACGATGCCGTCCCACTGGGTGTTGAAGACCTGCGAGATCCCGCCGACGAAGAGGCCTTCGAGCCCCGCGTAGGTGAGGACGAGGGCGGGTGAGGGCCTGCGCTTGAACGTGTTGACGAGCGCGAGCACGAAGCCCCCGATGACGCCGACGATCATGAGCGCCGGGACCATCCACCCGATGACCGCGCCGACGACGAGCACACCGAAGGCCACGAGCGTCTTGACGATCGTGTCCTCGTAGCTCATGCGGTCGGTCTCGACCGGGCCGGCCGCCGGGCGGTCGTACATGTACTGGAGCTGCTCGGGCGTGAGCGGCTGGCCGCCGGCCCGGCCGTAGGGGGCCTGCTGTCCGTACGGGGCCTGGCCGTAGGGGGCGCCGGCGCCGTAGGCACCGTTGCCCCATGCGTTGCGGCCCGCGTCGTTGAAGGCGGGGGACTGGTCGAAACCGGGCTTGAACGCCATGGTGTCCTCGTTGTTCCTGTTCTCTGGGTGCTCTGCGGCCGGGTGTGGTCCGGCTGTCGGGGAGCGTCGCGGGTGCGAACATCCGTGTTCTCTCAGCCTAGGGTCGTTCGACGGCGCCTGGCTGGGGATTCGCGATGAGCGGACTGCGGGCCTCCTGGTGGTGACGGGCTGCCATCACCGGTGTGCTCGCGATCCTGTCGCCGTCCTCTGGGAGAACGCCCGTACGCTCGTGCGCATGCCCGACGAGCACGCGCACACGGCGTCTCCACAGCCCCGCGTCATCGCCCACCGGGGCGCCTCCGGGCATCGTCCCGAGCACTCCCGCGCGGCGTACGAGCTGGCGGTGACGCTCGGCGCGGACGCGATCGAGCCGGATCTCGTCGTGAGCCGGGACGGTGTGCTCGTCCTGCGTCACGAGAACGAGATCTCGGGCACGACGGACATCGCGTCCCGACCGGAGTTCCGCGACCGGCGCACCACGAAGCGCGTCGACGGTCAGCGCGTCACCGGCTGGTTCACCGAGGACCTCACGTGGGAGGAGCTGCGCACCCTCCGCGTGCGTGAGCGCCTCCCCGCCCTGCGGCCGGCGAGCGCGGCGTACGACGGCAGCGGGGGGATCCTCCGCTTCGAGGACCTCCTCGCACTGCTCGACGCCGCACCGCGCCCGGTCGGGCTCGTGGCCGAGGTCAAGCACGCCACGTTCTTCGCCGAGCAGGGGTTGCCCCTCGACGAGCTCGTCGACGCCGTCCTCGGCGAGGCCGGCTGGCGCTCCGATCCGCGCCTCACGTTCGAGAGCTTCGAGAAGCAGGTGCTCCTCGACCTGAGGGCCCGGGGAACGGGCGGTCGCTCCGTCTACCTCATGGAGCGGCGGGGCGCGGCGGCCGACGAGCGCGCCCGGCAGGGCTCCGCCGCCCCGACGTACGCCGCGGAGCGCACCGACGCCGGCCTGGCCGGGCTCGCGTCGCGCTTCGACGGCATCAGCGTGGACCTGTCGACCCTGATGGCGGGTGTCGACTCGGTCGCCGTGGGCGACGACCGGGAGGTCCGCAGCGGCCTGGTCGATCGGGCCCACGCCGCCGGGTTGACGGTGTTCACCTGGACGCTCCGCGCGGAGAACCGGTTCCTCCCCGCGCCACTCCGGCGCGACGGCGACCTCGCGGCGCGCGGGGACTGGGCCCGTTGGTTCACCTCGGTGATGCGCACGGGCGTCGACGGCGTGTTCGCGGACCAGCCGGACCTCGCGCTCGCCGCACGGTCGATGCTCCGCTGAGCGCCCCCGCTCAACCGAGCGGCACGGCACGTCGGCCGCGGGCGATCCCCCAGGCGACGAGTGCCGCGGCGACGACGGTGAGGACGAGGGCCCCGGTGGTCACGGCCTCCCGGAACCCCGCGGTCTGTGCGGCGGTCCACCCGCCCGCGGTGAGCCGACCGACGGCGGACGCGGCGAGGACGGTCCCCGTGACGGCGAGACCGATGCCGGACGCGACCTCGGTGGCCGTGTCGACGAGCGCGGCACCGATCGTCGTGCGCGCCGCAGGCAGGCCGCGGAGGACGTTCACGCCCGCGACGACCCCGACGACGCGCATGCCGGCCGCCTCGAGCACGAGCGCGGCGGCGACCCAGGGGTAGCCGAAGCGCCCGAGCACTCCGTACACGGCGAGACCGGCCACCACCGCGGCGGCGCTGGACCACGCCGCGTGGTCGATCCCGACGCGGTCGACGAACCGGCCGACGAACGGGCCGCCCGCGACGAGGACGGCGACCTGCGGGAGCATGCCGACGGCGGCCAGTGCCGGTGCCCAACCCCAGTCCAGCTGGAACTGCAGGGTCACGAGGTACCCGAGCCCGGCGGTGGCGAGTCCGGCGGCGGCCTTGAACGCGAGTCCGCTCGAGACGCGGGGCAGGGCGACCAGGGCGAGGTCGAGCAGGGGGTGCCGCGCGGTGCGTTCGCGGAGCACGAAGAGCGCCGCGGCCACGAGGGCGGCGAGGCTCGCGGCCCACGGCGCGCCGTCCTGCGCACCACGGTCGACGAAGAGCGTCGGCGCGACGAGGCCGAGAACGATCGTCGCCGTGCCGAGCGCCGCGCCGAGGACGTCGATCGGCGCGGGGTGGAGCTCCTCGGGCTCGTCGAGGGCCACGCCCCGGCTGACCCCGATGATCGCCAGCACCGCGATCGGGGCGTTCACGAGCAGGAGGACCTGCCACGGCGCGACCGCGAGGACGAACCCGCCGACGGTCGGTCCGATCGCGAGCCCCACGAGTCCGACCGTCGAGATCAGGGTGGTCGCGCGGACGCGGAGGTCGTTGCGGTCGAAGAGCCGGAACGCCAGCGCCATCGAGCCCGGCGTGGTCATCGCGGCGGCGACCCCCATCGCGACCCGGACCGCGATGAGCTCGCCGGTCGAGCCGACGCCTGCGGTCGCGAGACTCGTCACGGCGAGCAGGACGAGCCCGACGAGCATGACGCGCCGCCGCCCGAACCGGTCGGCGATCGCCCCGAACACGAGCATCGACCCGCCGAACACGACGGCGTAGGAGCCGGTCACCCACTGCAGCCCCGTCGTCGTCGTGTGCAGATCCCGGCCGATCGTGGGGAGTGCGACGTTGAGGATCGCGTTGTCGAGCATCTCGAACAGGAACACGGCCGACAGGCCGAGCAGGGCGGGCCACGCCTGTCGGAGCGAGGTGGGCGCGCGCCGGGTGGATCGCGCGCCTGGGACGATGGCGCTGGTGGTCGGGTCGGACATGATCATGACCTTATGTGAGTAAGTGTAGTTACACAAGCAAGTGGAGGAACGATGCCACGGACCACAGCGCGCGGTGGACCCGAGACGCGAGCCAGGATCGCCGCGATCGCGTCCGGCCTGTTCCACGAACGCGGTTTCGACGCCGTGACCGTCGCGGAGGTCGCGCGGGCCGCCGGCGTGTCCAGCGTCACCGTCTTCAACCACTTCCCGCGGAAGGAGGACCTGTTCCTCGACCGCTCGCTCGACGCCGCCGAGCTGCTCCGTGCGGCGGTGCGGTCGCGTCCCGCCGGCACCGACGTCCTGGCTGCACTGCACGCCGTGGCCCTGCGGCTCGTCGACGAACGGCATCCCCTGTCTGGGCTCGACGACCGGTCCGGTCCGTTCTTCCGGACCGTGGCGGAGTCCTCGGCCCTCGTCGCCCGGGCGCGCGAGATCGGCGCGGAACTGCAGCGGACCCTCGAGGACGCGGTCCGGGAGGACGGGTCGTCCGACGGTGATCCGACCCTGCTCGCGGCCTTCGTCGTGGCGGGCTACGCCACCGTCCTCGTGGTCACCGCGCGTCACGTGATCGCGGGGACCCCGGCCGACGCCCTCGTCGACGACCACCGGGCGCGGTTGGGGCGGCTGTTCGACGCGCTCCGGGACGGTCTCGCCCGCTGAGCTCCCGGCGCCGCGGGAGGCCCGGATGCGGGCCGCGGTCGGGCGTCGGTCCGGTGGCGGTGTCCGTGGTCGCGCCTAGACTGACCCGGTCATGACGATCGTGCTCGACCCCTTCGACTCCGCTCCCGACGACGGGGCGGGTCGACCCGCGCGCAGCGGCACCGCCACCTACGACGACCCCTTCACCGCCGGCCTCAACCCGCAGCAGAAGGCCGCGGTCGAGTACCGCGGCGAGTCCCTCCTCATCGTGGCGGGCGCGGGATCCGGCAAGACGAGTGTGCTCACCCGGCGCATCGCGCTCCTCCTGGCCAACCGCGAGGCCTGGCCGAGTCAGATCCTGGCGATCACGTTCACGAACAAGGCCGCGGCCGAGATGCGCGAGCGTGTCCAGGCGCTCGTCGGCGGGGCGGCCGAGGGCATGTGGATCTCGACGTTCCACTCGGCGTGCGTGCGCATCCTCCGACGCGAGTCCGAGCGGTTCGGGTTCACGTCGTCGTTCACGATCTACGACTCCGCGGACTCGCGTGCACTGCTCAAGCGGATCCTCAAGGACCTCGAGGCCGACGCGCTCGGGCTGACGGTCGGCGCCGCCGCCAACAAGATCTCGAAGCTCAAGAACGAGCTGCAGGACGTCGAGTCCTACGCCCGCGACATCAACACGAACGACCCGCAAGAGGTCATGTTCCTCGAGGTGTTCCGGCAGTACTCACGCGAGCTCCGGCGGGCGAACGCGTTCGACTTCGACGACCTCATCGGGCAGACGGTGTTCCTGTTCCGGGCGTTCCCCGACGTCGCCGCGCTCTACCAGCGGCGCTTCCGGCACGTGCTCGTCGACGAGTACCAGGACACGAACCACGCCCAGTACGCCCTGATCCGCGAGCTCACACGGCCGGTCGCACCCGAGCAGGTCGACGCGCTCGAGGCATCGGGGCAGCACGTCGACCGCATGCGGGAGCCCGACGGGTCGATCGCGCCGGCGTCGCTCACCGTGGTCGGCGACTCCGACCAGTCGATCTACGCCTTCCGCGGGGCGGACATCCGGAACATCGTCGAGTTCGAGCGGGACTTCCCGAACAGCCGGGTGATCCTGCTCGAGCAGAACTACCGGTCGACGCAGAACATCCTCGACGCCGCCAACGCCGTGATCGCGAACAACTTCGACCGGCAGGCCAAGAACCTGTTCACGGACGTCGGGGCCGGCGAGAAGATCACGGGCTTCACGGGCTACACCGGGCACGACGAGGCCCAGTTCGTCGCGGACGAGATCCAGCGGCTGCACGACGACGAGTACATGGACTACCGGGACATGGCCGTGTTCTACCGGACGAACTCCCAGACCCGTGCCCTCGAGGAGATCTTCATCCGCGCGGCGATCCCGTACCGGGTGCTCGGCGGCACGAAGTTCTACGAGCGTGCCGAGATCAAGGACGCCATGGCGTACCTGATCACCGTCGCGAACCCCGCGGACCCGCTCTCGCTGCGCCGGATCCTCAACGTGCCGAAGCGCGGCATCGGCGCCGTCACCGAGACCGCCCTGCAGCGGTACGCCGACCAGAACGAGGTCTCCCTGCGCGAGGCCCTCCGGCACGCCGACGAACTCGGGTTCGGGCCGAAGGTCCGCACGGCGATCACCGACTTCGCGGCGCTGCTCGACGCCGTCGCCGAGAAGGCCCCGACGCAGCCCGTGGTCGACACCCTGACGCAGCTGCTCGACGGCTCGAAGCTGCTCGAGGTGCTCCGGATGTCGCCGGACGCCCAGGACGCCGCCCGCGCCGACAACATCGACGAGCTCGTGGCGGTCACGCGGGAGTTCCAGAAGAACAACCCCGAGGGCACGCTCTCGGACTTCCTGACCGAGGTCTCCCTGGTCGCCGCGGCCGACGAGCTCGACGACTCCTCGGGCACCGTCTCGCTCATGACGCTGCACACCGCGAAGGGGCTCGAGTACGACGCGGTGTTCCTCACCGGCATCGAGGAGGACCTGCTTCCGCACCGCATGTCCGCCGGCGAGCCCGGTGGCCCGGCCGAGGAACGCCGTCTGTTCTACGTGGGCATCACCCGCGCTCGGAAGCACCTGTTCCTCTCGCTCGCGATGACGCGCGCGCAGTTCGGTGACGTCAACGTGGCCATGCCCTCGCGGTTCCTCCAGGAGATCCCGGACGGGCTCATCGAGTGGAAGCAGTCACCGGGCATGGCGAACAGCCGTGGTGGCACGCAACCCCGCGCCCTGAACGCCCGGCGCGAGGGCGGCGTCGGACCGGGCGGCGGCGCGGGCTGGCGCGGACGGGGCGGCGGGTTCGCGGGCGGCAGCTTCGACCGGGCCACGGCCGCGGCGAAGACCCGCCCGAAGACCGAGTGGTCGAACAGCGTCTCGGGGCAGGTGCGCGACAACGGCGACATGGAGCTCGCGCCGGGGGACCGGATCTCGCACGTCGACTTCGGCGAGGGACGCGTCACCGCGGTCACGGGCAGCGGGGCCAAGCGGATCGCCGAGGTCCAGTTCGACACGGCCGGGCGCAAGAAGCTCCTCATCAAGATCGCGCCGATCGAGAAGCTCTGACGGTCCGCGGGAGCCGGGTCGGGCCTCCCGTCTTGCTCAGCGCACCATGCGCACGGTCGCGCCGATCGGCGGGAACGCGCCGGTGGTGCCGTCGGTCCTGAACCCGTTGCGCCGGTAGAAGGCCTGCGCCCGCGGGTTGTCGGCCGCGACCCACAGCGACGCCGGCCGGTCCGCGAGCGCCGCGTCGAGGAGTGCCTGGCCGATCCCGGTGCCGTGCGCGGCGGCGAGGACGTAGAGCATGGTCAGTTCGGTGGGGCGGTGCGCGGCCGACGGATGCGCGGTGGTCGCCTCGGTCCGCTGTTCGGCGGGCTGATCGTGTTCGGCGGGCTGATCGGGGGCGCCGAGGTCGGCCGTCGTGGCGAACCCGACGACCGCACCGTCGACGACCGCGACCACCGTGCCGAAGGACCCGGAGGCGAGGTTCTGTTCCCACCGCGCGACGCGCGGCTCGATCTGGAAGGCGGGATGTTCCTCCCCGTCGACGAGGTGCGCGTACGTCTCGCGCCACGACACGGCGTGGACCGTCGCGATGCCGCGGGCGTCCGCGGCGGTGGCGGTGCGGACGACGGCGCGGTGTGCCATGTCCTCAGGGTAGGACCGGTCAGGGCTGCAGTCGGTCGACCCGCCAGGAGCCCTCCGCGCTCCGGTAGCGGAGGCGTCGGTACACGCGGTCGCGGGCGCTGAGCCAGAACTCCACGACGTCCGGCACGAGGCGGAACGCCGCCCAGGCGGGAGGACGCGGGACGGCGTCACCATGCTCGTCGAGCAGGGCGTTCGCCTGCGCGATCAGGTCGTCGACGACCGACCGTGGGTCGTGTTCGGCGGGGAAGGCCGCGGACTGGTGGGACGCGGCGGTGGCGGCCCGGGACTTCGGGGACCGCGCCGCGAACAGGGCGTCGGCCGCGGCGTCGTCGAGGCGCACGACGTGCCCCTCGAACCGGAGCTGCTGCCCCGTCTCGCGCCAGTAGGCGTGCAGGGCGGCGTTCGGGTTCGCCGTGAGCTCGACGCCCGTGGGGGTGTCCGTGCCCGTGCCGAACAGCAGCCCCTCGTCGGCGAGCTCCTTGACGTCGACGGTCCGGGCGCTGAGCACACCCGTGAGGCTCGCGGTGGCGAGGGTCATCGCGAGCGGTTCGCGGACCTCCCGGGCGGTCGCGGCGTCGAGCCAGCGTCGCGCGAGCGTCATCGGGTGGTCGGGGTGGGCGGTCAGGCCGTCGAACTCCGGGAAGCTGGCGGTGTCGTCGCGGGTGATGCGGTCCGTGGTCACGAGCCCACGATGCTCCTGCGGGCGCGCGAGCGCATCACGACCACGGGCCTTCGAGCGCGTGCTGGGCCGGACTCCGTCTCTTCTGCCAGCGGGTCCGACGGTGATCCGCGATGGGTACGACGGGTCCTCGGGGCGCCCGCGGATCGATCCGCGCGGGCTGTCCGTGGGCGTCACCACCGTCGTGCGCTCACGTCGTCGTCGGATCCGTCGCACCGAGCGCGGTCGACACGGGGTCCTGCGTCCTGACCCACATCGCGTGCTCGACGGGCAGTTCGTCGATCCACGTCGTGGTGACCGGATCGGGCACGCCCAGCGACGACGACACGTCGTACACCGCCTCGGCGTACCGCAGCGCGGCGTCCTGATCGCGAGCGGTGACGACCACGAGCAGGTCTTCCGGAAGGGACTCGACCGCATGTCGGAAGACCCACACGCGCGGTGTCTCTGCGGTGGCGGGAGCGTGCGCTTGGAGTGCCTCGATGAACCGCCGATCCCGACGCGTCACCCGATCGAGCGCGACCTGCGCGCCGACGGGAAACGGCCCACTGGCGCTCACCAGCGCCGCCTTCTCATCGGGCTGCACGACCTGCGGGAAAGGGCGGTCGATGTCGACCACGAGACCCCACTCGTCGGGGATCCGACGGAGGAGCTCGTGCACCGGGATCGACAGCATCCGGGCAGGGGTCCCCGCAGGGATGCGAGCGAGGGCGTCCTCGGGCACGGTGAACCCCAACACCAGTGCGACACCCGCTGGCGTGCTGACCGCCAACGGAACACCCTGCTCTTCGTGTCGGAGGACGATGACCTGTGCCTCGGCGAACCCGTACTTCGAGCGAAGCATCATGTCGCGGTGCGCGTTCCGCGGAGGCGTCAGGGGCATGGGGTCATCCCGTCGTCGTCGGTGGTCGAGGGAGGCGGTACCGGGCTCCCGGCTCCCGGGCTCCCCGTCGAACTCCATCATGGCCGCGATGCGCTGCCCGTTTCGACTGCGGTCACCGGTTCCGGCCGCAAGGGATTCCGCGTGTGACGTCGGCGTCCGGTTCACGGTTCGAGGACCAACGCGAATCGGGGTCGCTCCGCGCGGAACGGTTGGGGGAAGTCGCGCACGATGCCGTGGCCGTCGCCGAAGTCCTCGACGAGGACACCGGCCGGCAGTGCCGCCGTCGCGAGCAGCTCCGACCAGACGTGGTGGCCCGACACCCGGGCGCCCGCCGAGTGCTCGACCAGTCCGGACAAGCGCCGGTAGCGGCCGAAGGCGGAGTGCACGCCCGCGCCCGCACCGCGGAGCTGAGCCACCAGTGCGGGGAGACGGCCCCATCCGCCCTGCGGGTCAGCGGGGTCGCGGAGCGCGTCACGGAGCGGGATCGGACGCCGCATCACCGGATCGGCGGTGTCGGTCGCGACCGTCTCCGTGCCCGGACGAGCGAAGCGGAGGTCCACGGCGTACCGCGAGCCGCCGGCCTCGAGCCCGTCGCGGACCCGCAGTCCGTCACCGTCGTGCCCGAGGGCCGGTACGGCCTCGTACGTGGTCCCCGGCGGCAGCACCCACCGCGCCGCGAACTCGGCGGGCGTCGGCACGGGACCGAGCAGCGTCATCCGTCGGTCGGTGATGATCTCGTTCCCTCGCTCCATCGCGGGCCCTCGGTGTTCGAGGAGTTCGTACCCGGACGCCTGGTACCAGTTGACGAGGCCGAGCAGCCGCCCGTACTCGGGCCACATCGGGACGGGCGACGGCGGCACGACGAGCCGACCCGTGCCGTCGCCGGCGGGCTGGGTCGCCCAACTCGCCGAGCGCGGCAGGATCTCTTCGCCGCCCCGCGTGATTCCGCGGGGGCTCACTGCGCAGCGACGACGTGATGCCGGAGGTCGTCGGCGTAGTCCCAGGGCGTCGCCACGACGAGGCCGCGAGCACCGACACCCATGGAACGGAGTGCGGAGCCGTACTCCTCCATCCGGAGCGTGCCGGGGAGGGGATGGACACTGGCAGGATCCATGAGAGGCCGGTCGATCGACTGGAACGCCGTGCCCCACGACGAGCGGTCACCTGGGATGAAGACCTCGCTCGCGCCGCCTGCGCCGTACTGCGGATTGGCCACTGCCGATCCGACGGCGTGTGGCAGGGGCTGGGTGACCAGGTAGGTCTCGCCCTGCGGCCGGAAGGTCTGGAACGGGCCGCTCGCGTCGTGCACTCCGACCTGCACGCTGGCCGCGTACTGCGCGGCGTCACCACCAGTCGTGATGAGATCGTGTGCGGGTCCCTCGCTCATCACGTAGAACTCGCCGTTCCCGACCACCTGCAGGCGTTGACCGACGATGGACGTCGGCCGACCCGAGCGCCACGGGTCGACCCCCGGGTAGCCGCTCTTCCAACCGCTCGTTGTGCCCTGCCAGTGCCGGGCGCGAGCGGCGACCGAGGGGAGGTCGGACCGCCAGTACGCCTCCACGCCATCGCGGAAGGCGCCGCGCGCGTTCCGCACGTCCCGCACCCCGGCCGGGAGCCCCGCGACGACGAACGCGCGGAGCGACTCCACCGACCGGAGCGCCGTCCCGTGCCGCACGTTGGCGACGAGGTGCGGGAGCGCGGTGAACGACCGCGCCGTGTTCACCACTTCGGAACCGACGTGCCTGCCTGCGGAGGCGATCCCGCCCGCGAGTCCCGCGCCCTTGGCGAACTCCTCGCCGACCCGGGCCGCGGTGGTGATCCCCTTGCCCATCGGGATGCAGTCGAGGGCCGCGAACGCGAGGTCCCACCCGTCCGCCTGGCCCTTGGTCATCTTGTAGACGGTGTCGGCGAGCACGAGGAGCGCGACACCCGCGACGATCCAGGCGATCGGACCGCCGACGATGAGCGCGATGACGCCCCCCACGGCCACGACGACCTTGGCCACGGAGACGATGTCGCTCCAGACCTCGGACTGGAACACCTCGTCCCAGACGGACTGCTTGCCGAGACCGGCGTCGGCCGCGTGGCCGATCGCGGTCGCCGTGCGACGTTCGCCGTCCTCCCAGTCGCCACGGGCCTCGGCGACCAGACGCTTCGCCGCGTCGATCCGGGACTGCGCGGCGGTGATGGAGCTCTGTGCGGCGTCCACCCCGTCGGATGCCACGGCGGCGTTGTCGGACGCGGCGCGCAGCTGCGCCGGGGTCGGGACCTCCGCGCCGGCGGGCGGCGGCGAGCCGGCGGGGTGCGCGGCGGCGAGCGCGGTGAGACGGGAGGCCGTCGCCGCGTAGTGCGCCGCGGTCGCCTGGGCGTCGTCGAGCCGGTGACGGGCGGCGTCGAGGTCGCCGGCTGCGTCCTTGGCGTCGGCGAGGGCACCGTCGGCGCGGTACTGCGTGTGGTCGACGACGTCGGCCCACCCGAGGAGCGCAGTGGCGACGTCGGCGTACGAGTGCACGAGCTTCGCGAGGTCGGTGGGGGTGTCCTCGATCGCGCGGACGAAGACGTCGGCGGCTTCACCCTGCCAATCGGTGAGCCAGCCCGAGCCGCGGACGGACCGGAGGCGCGTGGTCGCGTCGTCGGCGGCCTCCGAGATGCGCTGGTACTCACGGGCCATCATGCGGACGACGGTGGGGTCGCCGGCGACCGGGTCGAACCCCTGGTCCACGACCGCCCAGCCCGTGGGACGGGACACGGCTACCGTGCCGATCCGGCGTCGGTGGACCCACCGGCCTGGTCGTCGACCCGCAGGGCGGAGGCGAGGTGGGCGTCGGTCTCGCGGTAGGCGCGCTCGGACGTCGAGAGCATGGCAGCGAGGGCCGCGGTCGAGTCCGTGATCTTCCTGCGCTTGTCCTCCCACCGGTGGTCGAAGTCGTGCAGCGCGCCCTGGACGACCCGCGACCCGATCTCGTCGTCGGATGCGTCGACCTGCTTGTGCGCACGCTCCAGCGTGCGGTGCACGGTCGTCAGGTCCCGTTCCAGTTCGCCGAGACCCATGAGGTCGACGAGCAGTCGGTCTGCCATGGCGATGTCCCTCCCCGTCGCGCGGATACCCCGACGACCTGTACGCCGCGGACGGCGCACGGGTCGTGGAGCGATGTCAGCCCTTGAGGCCCGATGCGAGCGACTCGTCGGTCTCGGACAGGGTCTGCGACGCCTTCGTCAGGAAGGACGAGAGCCCGTCGAGGCCCTGCACCGTCTGCGTGACGCCCCGGTTGAACTCGTCGTAGGACTCACCGAACGCCACGGACGACTTGTCGGTGACGTAGCCGTCGGAGATGAGCTGCTGGATCTTGCGCTGCAGCGCGGACAGACGGTCCTCGATGTCGGCTTGCCCCGCCTTGAGGTCGGATGCCGCTGCCTCGAGGTCCGCGTAGGACACGTTGATGTTCGCCACTGGTGCTCCCTTTCCCCGGAGTCATGCTGTATTTCCCCCCGTTCGGGGCGTTCCACGGCGCGACACTACCATCGACGCGTCGGCCGCACAGCGGTTCTCCACAGTTCATGCAATCGCATGTGCTAGGGGGTCCCGCTGTCAGAGGTGCCCGCCACGATGGCGGGGCGAGGGGGGAGCAGGATGACGTTCACGTTCACGATGGTGGACCGCGACAGCGGGCAGACGGCCAACGTCCACGTCGACGGCGACACCGGGCGGGCGGTGCGCGAGGTCGTGGCCGAGGCCGAGCGGCTGCTCGCGACCGATGTCACGTCCGCCGCCGGCCCGGCGACCTACTTCGTGGGCGAGCGCCCGTTGGACCTCGACGCGTCGATCGCCGCCTCCGGTGTCCGTGACGGCGTGGTGGTGAGCCGGAGCGCCGAGGCCGTCCCACCGCCTCCCGTCCGTGCGCTGTCCCTCGGCGAGGTCCGGATCGTGTCCGGACCGCACGCGGGCACCGTCGTCCGGGCCGACGCGGGGATCGTCACGATCGGCTCGGGGGCGGCGGCCCAGCTCCGCGTGGAGGCCGCCACTCAGACCGACGGCCTGGCGGACGCCGCCGCGGCGCTCGGCGGCCAGGGCGTGCCCGACATCGCGCTCCTGGTCTCCGTCGGTCCGGACGGCGCGACCGTGCGCCCGGTCAACGGGTACGCGGGTGCCGCGCTCGACGGCGAACCCGTCGTGACGGAGACCACATGGGACGAGGACGCGCAGCTCACGATCGGGTCGGCCTTGCTCGCGTACGGACGCCCGCGGAGCCGCGGAGCGCACCTCGCGCTCGCCGAGGACGGCATGGCCCTGGAGTACAACCGGCCACCCCGCATCCTGCCGCCGGACGACCACGCGCGGTACCAGTTGCCGGTGCCACCGGTCGAGCCGCCGGCCAGGGCGCTGCCGATCCTCATGGCCCTGGCCCCGATGGGCATGGCCGTCATGTTCGTGTCGACGACGGGCCGCTGGATCTACCTGCTCGTCGCCCTGCTCTCGCCCCTCGTCATGGTGATCACCGGGTTGCAGGGCCGACGGCAGGGCAAGAAGACCCACCGGCAGCGGGTGGCCGAGTACGAGGACACCCGGGCGCGGATCGAGGCGGACGCGACCGAGTCCCTCCGACGTGAGCGTGAGCGGTGGATCGCCAGCGCTCCCGATCCAGCGGACGTGTACGAGACCGCCGTCGGGCCGCTCCCGCGCCTCTGGGAACGCCGCCCGACCGACCCCGACCACCTGCTCGTCCGCGTCGGCACCGCGACGCAGCGGTCCGACGTGACGCTCGAGGACCCGGAACAGCTCTCGCACAAGCGGACGGTCACCTGGGACGCCCGCGACGTCCCGGTGCGGATCGAGCTCGCCGAGCGGGGCGTGCTCGGGATCGCGGGCCCGGGGGACGACGCGCGCCGGATCGCGAACTGGGTGGTCGCGCAACTGGCGACGCTGCAGAGCCCGAAGGACCTGACGTTCGCGCTGCTCACCGACTCGACCAGGACGGGCCTGTGGGAGTGGATGTCGTGGCTCCCACACGTCCGCCGCGACGGCGCCGACCAGCCGGTAACGAGCATCGCGTCCACCGCGGCCGGTACCGCACGGCTCATCGCGGAGCTGTCCGCCACCATCGACGCCCGGAAGGAGGCCGGTGTCCGGGCCGGTCGGCAGGCGCAGCACGCCGGCCAGATCGTGGTCGTCATGGACGGCGCGCGTCGGCTCCGTGCCATGCCGTCGCTCGTCCAGGTGCTCAAGGAGGGCCCGGCGGTCGGCGTCTTCAGCATCTGCCTCGACCTCGACGAGCGCCTGCTCCCGGAGGAGTGCGACGCCGTGGTCGTCGTCCGCGACGGCCGCCTCCGCGTCCGCCAGCAGCGGAGCGAGCGGATCGACGACGCCCGCCCGGACCTGGTGGACCAGGACTGGCTCGAGTGGGTGGCGCGGTCGTTGTCGCCGATCGTCGACGCGAGCCCCGACGTCGAGGACGGCGCGGTGCCGTCGTCGTCCCGCCTGCTGGACGTGCTCGCGCTCGAACCGCCGACGTCCGAGGCCGTCCAGGCGCGCTGGACGCTCGGCGGGCGCAGCACGACGGCCGTGATCGGGGAGTCCATCGACGGGGCGTTCGCGATCGACCTGCACCGCGACGGGCCGCACGGGCTCGTCGCCGGCACGACGGGGTCCGGCAAGTCCGAACTGCTGCAGTCGCTGGTGGCGTCGCTCGCGGTGGCGAACCGCCCGGACGAGATGGTGTTCGTCCTCGTCGACTACAAGGGCGGCGCGGCGTTCAAGGACTGCGTCGACCTGCCGCACACGGTCGGGATGGTGACCGACCTCGACACCCACCAGGTCGAGCGCGCGCTGGAGTCGCTCGGGGCGGAGCTCCGCCGCCGCGAGCACGCCCTGGCCGCGGTGGGCGCCAAGGACCTCGAGGACCACCAGGACCTCCGCGCCAAGCGGGCGGCGGCGGGTGACACGTCGGTCCCGTCCTTGCCCCGTCTGGTCATCGTGATCGACGAGTTCGCGTCGCTCGCCCGCGAACTCCCGGACTTCGTGAAGGGCCTGGTGAACGTGGCGCAGCGGGGCCGCTCGCTCGGCATCCACCTGGTGCTCGCGACCCAGCGGCCGGGCGGCGTCGTGTCGCCCGAGATCCGGGCGAACACGAACATCCGCATCGCGCTGCGGGTGACCGACCAGTCCGAGAGCCAGGACGTGATCGGGGCGAACGACGCGGCGCGGATCGCGAAGACCACGCCCGGACGCGCCTACGTCCGGCTCGGCGCGGCGTCGCTCCTGCCGTTCCAGACCGGTCGCGTCGGGGGTCGCCGTCCGGGGGGCGTCGGCGAGGACGCGGACGTCGCTCCGCTCGTGCGCGAGCGGAACTTCGCGGACCTCAGCGAACCGGCACCGCGCCGCGCTGCGACGGCTTCCGACCTGGCCGACGTCGAGGTCACGGACCTCAGCGTGCTGGTCCGGGCCGTCGGCGACGCGGCCATGGCGATCGGCGTCCCCGAGCAGCGCAAGCCGTGGCTCCCACCGTTGCCGTCGCTCGTGACCCTGGCCGACGTGGAGGCCGTGTCCGCGGCGACGGCGCCGCTCGCGGTGGCCTGGGGGCTCGAGGACCACCCGGACCGGCAGGAGCAGCGGCCCCTGGTGTTCGACCTCGACCAGGACGGCCACCTGTTCGTCATCGGCTCGCCGCGGAGCGGACGCAGTCAGGCGCTGCGGACCCTCGCCGGCGCGATGGCCCTGCGGCTCGGTGTCGGCGACGTGCACCTCTACGGCATCGACTGCGGCAACGGTGCCCTCCTGCCGATCGGCGCGCTCCCGCACTGCGGTGCAGTGGTGCAGCGACACGAGCCGGAACGTGTCGCGCGACTGTTGACCACCCTGCTCGGTCTCGTCCGGACGCGGCAGACGGCGTTCGCCCGCGACGGGTACGGGTCCATCGCGGAGCAGCGCGAGGCCGCGCCCGCAGCCGACGAGGTCCCCATGCCCCACGTCGTGGTCCTGCTCGACCAGTGGGAGGGCTTCATGTCCTCGCTGGCCGAGGTCGAGAACGGCGCACTGCACGACGCCGTCCAGACGCTCCTGCGCGAGGGCGTCGGCGTCGGCGTGCACCTCGTCGTCACCGGGGATCGGACGCTCACCGCCGGGCGCATGTCGAGCCAGGTCGAGCGGAAGCTCCTGCTCGCCCTGGCGGACCGCGGCGACTACGCGTACGAGGGCGTGAACGGCAAGAAGCTGCCCGAGATCATCCCGCCCGGCCGGGGGTTCCGCAACGCCACGGCCACCGAGACCCAGATCGCCGTGCTCCCCGGTGGCGCCACCGGGCGGGCGCAGGCCGACGCCCTCCGCGGGATCGGTGACGAGGTCCGAGCGTTGGTGGCCGCGGACGCGCCCCGGCCGGTCCGGGTCGACGCACTCCCGCGGGGGATCACGCGCTCCGAGGCGGTCCGGTACCTGCCGGTCGCCGATGCGCGCGCCGGGAGGATCGGGGTCGGTGTGGGCGGCGACGAGCTCCGCTTCCACACCCACGACTTCGTCGACGACACCGCGGTGTTCGTCGTCGCGGGGAGCGCTCGCTCAGGCAAGAGCACGACGTTGGTCGCGATGGCCCGACACGCCCTGGACACGGGCGGGAGCGTCGTCGCGGTCGTGCCGCGCGACTCACCGCTGCGCGCACTCGCGGCCGAGCACGCACGGTGCACCGTGTTCACCGATCCGGGACTCAGCGCGGACGACCTCGCCGCGGCGGTCGAAGGGGCGGAGGGCTTCACCCTCGTGCTCGTCGACGACGCGGAGCTGCTCAAGGAGACCGATGCCGAGCCGGTGTTCCGCGCGATCATGGCGTCGGAGCGGGGGCGCCGCGTCGGCCTCGTGCTCGGCGGTGACGTCGAGGGCGTGGCGAGCGGGTTCCGCGGCTGGCAGGTGGACGCCAAGAAGGCACGACGAGGCCTGCTCCTCGCCCCGCTGAGCACCGTCGACGGCGACCTGATCGGTGCCCGCCTGACCAAGAGCGCGATCGGTCAGGACCGCACGCCCGGGCGGGGGTTGCTGCACGACGCGGACGGCGTCCTCCGGGTCGTGCAGGTGCCGGAGGGCGACTGATCGGGTGCGCGCCGTCAGTCGAGCGGTGTCTCGGGCACGAGCGCGGTCGCCGGTTCGGTGCGGAGCACGTGACCCCCGAAGACGACGACGTCGTCCGGGCGGATCGTGGTGCGCTGGCCGCGCGAGAGCATCGTGGAGGGGAACCCCGGGCGGTGCAGCTCGGCGCCGTTGGCGGAGTCGGCGTCGAGGACCCAGAACGAGCCCTCGGCCCCGAACCCGAATGCCAGGTGGGTCCGGCTGAGCAACCGATCCGGGTCGTCGAGCGTGATCCGGTGCGCGGTGTCGTCGTCGATCCCGGCGGCACGGAGCGACGGGTCGCGTCCGAGGACCCCGGGGCCACGCACGAGCACGCGTCGGTCGTCGTCGAGCACGAGGACGACGGCAGCGGCGGGCCGCGCCGGCGCCGTGGCGTCGGTGGCCGCGGTGTGCCCGAGCGGCCGCTCCGGGAGCACCGCGAGGAGGTCCCGCACCCGTCCCGCACTCGCCCGCGGCGCGGGCGGTGGCGTCGTCACGACCCGTGCGAGTCGGCCGTCCGCGGCCATGCGCGTGACGTCGTCGGGCGCGACCCGTTCGGGCACGACGGTGACCTGACGACGACGGCGACGGAACCGGAGGCGCATCACCGCGCCTCCCGATCCGTGGCACCGCTCGCGCCCGCGTCGATGAGCTCGAACGTGTCCGTCACCGCCTCGAAGAGGTCGAACAGCGCCTCGGCGAGGTCCACCGCGGGTGAGGCGACGCTGACGAGTGCCACCTGGTCGTCCATCGGCACGAACGTCTGCATCGTCGCGACGGGGAACGACCGCTGCCCGGACGGATCGACGATCCGGCTGATGCCCCAGGTCCGCGGGACCCGGCCGACGCGGGGGAGGTCGTGGAGGTCGACGTGCGCGCGCGCAGCCTCGTCGTCACCGCTGTCCCGATCGGCCAGCATGGCGACCCGGTCGGTCAGCGCCGTGAGCGGATCGTCGTCCCCGCCGGGCGCCGGGAGCATGCTGACCGTCAGCGCACCGGACACGATCCCGTCGTCGCTCGGTTCCGCGAACGCGGCGCAGTACCGCGCGCCGGAGTCCCAGGCGGACCGGGCGAACCGTCGGAGGATCCGGACGATCTCGGTGCGGTGCTCCCGCAGGGTCGGCTGGTCCCCGACCCGTTCCTGCACGAGGGCGCTGATCGCGTCGTCGCGGTGCTCGGGTCGGACCGGCAGCTCGAACCAGGTCCGCGGCACGGTGATGGCGAAGTGGTCGGCCCCCATGCCGACCACCGTAGCGGCTGACGCTCAGCGCCTGGCGCTCAGCGGCCGAGGCTCAGCGCCTGACGCTCAGCGGCCGAGGCTCAGCGCCTGGCGCTCAGCGGCCGACGACGGTGGTGCGGCGTGCGGCCGCCCGTCGGAGCGACCGCAGGAGCACCCGGAACGGGAGGCGCCGCACCGGTCCCGGGACCGCCGCCACGACCCGGCGCAGCACGGCGACGGTGCGGTCGTACCGGCGTTGCTCGGAGCCTCCCCACGCGAACCCGTACGCCGTCCGCAGGTCGGGGGGCAGCATCCCGACGGTGACGATCCGCGCGATCGGCATGAGCGCGCGGATCCAGACGGGCGCGAAGCGCGGGTGGAGCAGGTCGCGGACCACCCCGCGTGCTTCGTCGGTCACGCGGAGCGCCGCGGAGGTCCGGCGCCAGTACGCGTCGAAGGCCGCGGGCGTCGAGGGCCACCGGCCCGCGGGGACCCGGAGCGCGCCGCCGAGCGGCTCGTACGCGGTGAGCACGGCGGCGGCCAGCGCCGGGTCGACCGGACCGCGGAGCAGCTCGTGCATGCGGAGCGCCGACTCGTACAGGGTCGCGGCGACCCAGAGCTGGTGGTCCGGGTCGTCGGCGCCCTGCACGGGTCGGTGGGCGTGCTCGACGAACGCGGCTGCGGCGCGGGCGTCGGCGGGCGAACCGAGCACGACCGCGTAGACGTACTGCAGCGTGTGCACGAGCCGCTGCTGCGGTCGGTGCGCGAAGTCACTGTGCCGGGCGACACCGGCCGCGACGACCGGGTCCGCGATCTGCAGCAGGATCGCCCGGCCGCCCGCCATGACGAGCGAGCCGTCCGCCGCGAACCGGCGGACGGCGGGGGAGACGGTCGTCAGAGCGACCGGTACTCGTCGTTGCCGAAGTCGACGCCCTGGGACTCGGGCTCGTCCTCGCCGTCGTTCTCCCAGAGGATCGGTTCGCCCTCGCGCGGGGCACCGCCGGTCGGTCCGTTCGCCGTGCCGTCGCCCGGTTCCGGATCAACGGTCTCGCCGGCGACGGCGTCGTTCGTGACGGTCTCGATGGACTCCTGGATCGCGTCCGGGTCCTCGTCGAACGCGACCTGGTCGTCGGTCGTCGTCTGCTCGCGGAGCTCGGTGGCGTCGTCGTCCGGTCCGATGGCGGGGTCGCTCATGGGGTCCTCCCGTGGTGCTGATGGCGGGGACGGCCGTGGTGCCGTCCCCGTTCGTTCGTACTCGGTCCGGCCGGGGTGTGCCTCCGGACGGTGGCCGGCGTCGCTCCGCGCCGGGTGTCCGGAGCGGGGTGGTCGGCGTCAGGCCGTGACGAAGTGCGTCTCGCCGCCGGTCAGGTGCAGCTGCTCGGCGAGGCCCTTCTCGTCGGTCGCGCCCCAGCGCTCGACGATCTTGCAGTCCTCGAACCGCGCGGTCTGCAGCCCCCGGACGCGGAAGGTCCGGCCGGTGGGCGCGTGGCCCTGGAACTCGCCGCTGTGCGTGCCGGTGATCGTGAACACGACCGAGACGGAGTCGTCGTCCGCGACGAGCGTCTCGGGCTGCAGGGCGACGTCCGGGAACGCGGTCGTGAACTCCTGCCAGAAGGCGACGATGCCCGCCAGGCCCGGAGCGGCGCCCGGCGCCGGGTCGTGGTCGACGACGTCCTCGGCCCACACCTCGCCGAACCGGTCGAACGCACGCTGCTGGAGCAGTTCGCCGAGGTGCTGCTGGGCCTTCGTGTTGACGTCCTTGCTCATGGTGACTCCTGTCGTCGGGTCGGCGCGGGCGCGCCGCTGGGCCACCGCGTCGGGTGACGATTCCTGGGTACCCGCACCGGGCCTCCCGGCCCCGGCATCCGGAGGTGCCGCACAGGCAACGCCGTGGCGACGCGTCGGACCGCGACCCGCCACGCGGTGTTCACCGGGCGGTCACCTGCGCGACGCCCGCGTGGGCCACGCTGCTCTGGCTCGGGGGAGTGGAGCGCGGCCGCCGACGGGTGGTCGAGCGGCCGCGCCTTCCCCCGACCGAGCGGGACGTCGGGACCGGGACGGGGGCAGGCGTCAGACGGTCCGCAGGAGGCCCCGCTCGCGCACCGCGTCGATCGACAGCACGCGGTACCCGACCGACTCGAAGAACACGGTGATCCGGTCCTCCTCGGTGCTCATGACGGTCCCGTGACCCCACTCGTCGTGCTCGACCTCGGAGTCCGGCGGGTACGCGGCGTCGTTCGAGCCGTCCGCCGCGTGGGCGTCCTGCGCGTACGCCGAGCCGGAGGTGCACGTGTCGCAGTTGCCGCAGGGCTGGGGCAGCTCGTCGCCGAAGTAGCCGAGCAGGAACTGGCGTCGGCAACCGAGGGTCTCGGCGTACTGCCGCATCATCGCGATGCGGGACTCCTCGATCCGTTCACGGTCCTCGGCGCGGGCGACCGCGGCGTCGGCGGCGGCGTCGGCGTCCCGCGCGGCGTCGTCGTCGGTGCGGACGAGGCCGTCCTCGGTCTCCTCGAGTGCCCCGCCCTCGACGAGCGCGTTCGCGTAGCGGCCGAGGGACCGCGTCGGCACCTCCGCCGCCTCGGCGAGTTCGGGACGACGGATCGCACCGTCGTCGGGCACGGCGTCGAACACCGTGCGGAGCGTCGCCTTGGCGGGCGTCCCGGACGCGAAGAACCGGCGTAGCCCGAGGTCCTCGGCCCGGTAGTGGAGGGTCGTGGTCGCCGGGTCACCGTCGCGTCCGGCCCGACCGATCTCCTGGTAGTACGCATCGATGGACTCCGGCACGTCGGCGTGCACGACGAACCGGACGTTCGGGTTGTCGATGCCCATGCCGAACGCGTTGGTCGCGACGACGACGTCGAGCGTGCCGGCGTGGAACGCCTCGTGCACCTCCTGCCGCTCCGACGCGCGCATGCCCGCGTGGTACGCCCGGGCCGTGCGCCCGCGGCGCGCGAGCTCGTCGGCGTACCACGCGGTCTCCTTGCGGGTCGCCACGTACAGCAGGCCGGGGACCGGGAGGGACACCACCTGCTCCACGACGGCGGCCCGCTTGCCGTCGTCGTCGCTGTGGCGCACGACCTCGAGGCGGATGTTGGGCCGGTCGAACCCGCGGCTCAGCTCGAGCGGGTCGCGCATGGCGAGACGCTCGACGATCTCGGCGCGGACGGGACCCGAGCCGGTCGCGGTCATCGCGAGGACCGTCGGGTGGCCGAGCCGCTCGACGACCTCGCCGAGCACGAGGTAGTCGGGGCGGAAGTCGTGGCCCCAGCTCGAGACGCAGTGGGCCTCGTCGACGACGAACAGGCCCACGCCCAGGCCGACCAGCCGCTCGATGGTCTCGTCCTTCGCGAGCTGCTCGGGCGCGAGGAACACGTACTCGGCGTCCCCGCTCGCCAGGTCGGCCCACGCCTGCTCGACCTCGTGCGCCGGCTTCGTCGAGTTGATGGCCACCGCACGGGGCACGCCGAACTGCTCCCGTGCCTCCAGGCTGGCGACCTGGTCGTCCTGGAGCGCGATGAGCGGCGACACGACGACGGTCGGGCCGGGCACGAGGACGCCGGCGATCTGGTAGATGCCGGACTTGCCGTAGCCGGTCGGCATGACGACGAGCGTGTCACGCCCCCGCACCACGGCCTCGATCGCCTCGTCCTGCCCGGTGCGGAGGCTGGGCCAGCCGAACACGTCACGCGCTGCCGTGCTGGCGCGTCCGCGGATGTCCTCGTCCATGACGGACAACGATGTCCGGACCCTGCTCGGAGGGACCCCAGTGGTCGGGGTACGTCGATGCGCCGACGGGGTACATCCACCCCTGAGCGCTAGGCTGGCCGCGGCCGTTGTCTCGACATCGAGCGACCTCGACGTCGAGTGCGACCGTCCGACCAGCGCCGACGCACGACGACGGCGCTGCCCGAAGACGCACATCGCGGTGAGGAAGAACAGCGTGGATCTTTTCGAGTACCAAGCCAGGGACCTCTTCGAGTCCTCCGGCGTCCCCGTCCTGCAGGGCATCATCGCCGACACCCCCGACGAGGCCCGCGCGGCGGCCGAGCGCATCGGTGGGGTCGTCGTGGTGAAGGCGCAGGTCAAGGTCGGCGGGCGTGGCAAGGCCGGTGGGGTCAAGGTCGCGAAGACCCCCGACGAGGCGTACGAGGCCGCGCAGGCCATCCTCGGGCTCGACATCAAGGGCCACACCGTGCACCGCGTCATGGTGGCGCAGGGCGCGCAGATCGCCGAGGAGTTCTACTTCTCCGTGCTGCTCGACCGCGCGAACCGCTCGTACCTGTCGCTCGTCAGCGTCGAGGGCGGCATGGAGATCGAGCAGCTCGCGGTCGAGAAGCCCGAGGCACTCGCCCGCGTCGAGGTCAACCCGCTCACCGGGATCAACGACGCCGAGGCCGAGCAGATCGCACGCCAGGCCGGGTTCCCCGAGGGCCTGATCCCCGCGGTCGTGCCCGTGTTCGTCGCGCTCTACGGCGTGTTCCAGGGCGAGGACGCGACGCTCGTCGAGGTCAACCCGCTCGTCCGCACCGAGGACGGCCAGATCCTCGCGCTCGACGGCAAGGTGTCGCTCGACGACAACGCGGACTTCCGGCACGAGGGTCACGCCGCGCTCGAGGACAGCGCCTCGGCCGACCCGCTCGAGGCGAAGGCCGGGGCGCACGGCCTCAACTACGTCAAGCTCGACGGCGAGGTCGGCGTGATCGGCAACGGAGCCGGGCTCGTCATGTCGACGCTCGACGTCGTCGCGTACGCGGGGGAGCGCCACGGCGGCGTCAAGCCCGCGAACTTCCTCGACATCGGCGGCGGCGCCTCGGCGGAGGTCATGGCCAACGGCCTCGACGTGATCCTCGGGGACCCGCAGGTGAAGAGCGTCTTCGTCAACGTCTTCGGCGGGATCACCGCGTGCGACGCCGTCGCGAACGGCATCGTCGCCGCGCTCGGGATCCTCGGCGACGCGGCCACGAAGCCGATCGTCGTGCGGCTCGACGGCAACAACGTGGACGAGGGCCGGCGCATCCTCGCCGAGGCGGCACACCCGCTCGTCACCGTCGTGGCGACCATGGACGACGCGGCCGAGAAGGCCGCCGAACTCGCCGCGGCCGCGGCCTAGAAGGGACCAGCACCATGTCCATCTTCCTCGACAAGGACTCGAAGGTCATCGTCCAGGGCATCACCGGCGGCGAGGGCACGAAGCACACCGCGCTCATGCTCAAGGCCGGGACGAAGGTCGTCGGCGGCGTGAACGCGCGCAAGGCCGGCACGACGGTCACACACGGCGACGTCACCCTGCCCGTGTTCGGCTCGGTGACCGAGGCCATCCAGGAGACCGGAGCGGACACGTCGATCGTGTTCGTCCCGCCGGCCTTCGCGAAGGACGCCGTGATGGAGGCCATCGACGCCGAGATCCCCCTCGTCGTCGTCATCACCGAGGGCATCCCGGTGCAGGACGCGGCGGAGTTCTGGGCACACGCGAAGGCGCTCGGCGGGAAGACCCGGATCATCGGGCCGAACTGCCCCGGCATCATCACGCCGGGCGAGTCCCTCGTCGGCATCACCCCCGCGAACATCACGGGCAAGGGGCCGATCGGCCTCGTGTCGAAGTCGGGCACGCTGACCTACCAGATGATGTACGAGCTCCGGGACCTGGGGTTCTCCACCGCGATCGGCATCGGCGGCGACCCGGTCATCGGCACGACGCACATCGACGCGCTCGCCGCGTTCGAGGCCGACCCCGAGACGACCGCGATCGTCATGATCGGCGAGATCGGCGGCGACGCCGAGGAACGCGCGGCCGACTTCATCAAGGCCAACGTCACGAAGCCGGTGGTGGGCTATGTCGCCGGGTTCACGGCGCCGGAGGGCAAGACCATGGGGCACGCGGGGGCGATCGTGTCCGGCTCGGCCGGCACGGCCGAGGCGAAGAAGGCGGCGCTCGAGGCCGCCGGGGTCCGCGTCGGCAAGACCCCGAGCGAGACCGCGGCCCTGCTGCGGGAGGCAGTCGCCGCACTCGGCTGAGTGTCGCCCGGCCCGCCGCGCGCCGACCCGGTGTGCGGCGGGCCCTCCCGTATCCTCGTCCGCGATGAACCGCCCGGGCACCGCTCTCTTCGCCGCCGTCGAGGCCGTCGTGACGGTCGCCGTCGGCGTCGGGATCGCCCTCGTGCCGCTGACGCTCCTCTGGGGCATCGAGTACGGCCTGCAGGTCCCGTGGCTCGCGTTCTGGCGGGCGGCGGGGAGCGTCTGGCTGATCGGCCACGGCGTCGACGTCACCTTCGTGCTCGACGCCGCCACCGCCAAGGCGACCGGCCTCAGCGGCGCCGACGCGCCCATCGTCCTGACGATCGCGGCGCTCGGGTTCGCGGTGATCACCGCGTGGCTCGGCGCACGCGCCGGTCGACGCCTCGCCGAGACCGAACACCGCGTGACCGGCAGCATCGCCGGCATCGTCGTCGTCGCCGCGTTGGCGCTCGCCGTCGCGCTGTCGACCGTCAGCGTCGCGGCTCGTCCCTCGATCTGGCAGTCGGTCCTGCTGCCGACCCTCTGGTACGCCGTGCCGCTGCTCGTGGCGGCCGAGGTCGCCCGACGCCGCCGGGGCGCCGATCCCGACCCCGCGACCGCCGCGGTGCTCGACGCCGTCGACCGGATCCCGGGCCCGTGGCGTTCCGTGACCGACGTGGCGCTGCGCGGCGGTCTCGGCGTCGTGGCGGTGCTCGTGACCGCGGCGGCCCTGCTCGTCGCCCTGCTCGTGCTCGGGTCGTACGCCCAGGTCATCACGCTCTACGAGCAGTCGCACGCGGGACTCGTCGGCGGCCTCGCGATCACGGTCGGTGAACTCGCGTTCCTGCCCGACCTCGTCGGCTGGGCGATGGCGTGGATCGTCGGCCCCGGGTTCGCGATCGGCACCGGGTCGGACGTCTCGCCGATCGGCACGACCCTCGGCCCGATCCCGGGCATCCCCGTCCTCGGCGCGCTGCCCACCGGAGGACACACGTTCGGCCTGCTGTCCGTGCTGGTGCCCGCCGTCGGGGCGTTCCTCGTCGCCGCGCTGCTCCGCCCGCGGCTCGTCCGCGCCCTCGCGGAGGGGAACACGGCCGGACGTCGCGCCATCGCCGGCGTCGGCATCGGCGTGGTGGCGGGGCTGGCGACGGGACTCGCCGCGTGGCTGACCGCCGGGTCCCTCGGCCCCGGACGACTCGTCACCGTCGGGCCGTCCCCCGTCGCCGTCGGGGCACTCGCCGCGCTCGAGGCCGGTGTGCCGGCGGTCCTCGCGCTCGCGGTCGGCAGCGACCTGGTGCGGTGGCCGGAGCGCGACTCCTGGCTGCCCCGCCGTGAACGCTGGCGCGACGACGATGCGGAGGCGGCCGCCCCGCTCCCCGTGGACACCATCACCGAGGACGACGACGGCGGGTTCCTCGGCGCGCTCGACCGGGCCGGGGCGGCGGACACGACGACGGTGGGCGGCCGCACCGGTGGCCACTCCCGGTTCCGCCTGACGGGACGCAGCGGTGCGACGATCGCGCACCCCGAGCAGCCGACCGAGCCGGTGTCCGACGGGGACCCGGAGGTCGTCCGCGAGCTCGAGCGCGAGCGCGAGCGGGAACGCGAGGCCGCGCTGCCCCAGCTCCCGCTCGGATGGGCGGCCCGGCCGTCCGGGCACGCTGAGACGAGAGGGTCCGACGGCGCCGAGTCGACGTCCCCCGAAGCGGTCGGCGGCGAGGCCGACCAGTGGGACACCGACGTCGTCGACGAGATCCCCGAGCACGAGCTCCCGTGGTGGCGTCGGCCCAAGGGCGACGCCGGCCGCTGAACGACACCCGCGGCGACGCCGCCCGCTGAACGACACCCGGTAGGCTGGCGACCGTGCTCGAACTGGTGGTGCTGATCTCCGGTGCCGGATCGAACCTCCGCGCGCTGCTCGACGCCGCACGGGACGCCGAGTACCCCGCACGGGTCGTCGCGATCGGTGCGGATCGTGACGCCGAGGGGCTCGACCTCGGCGAGGAGTACGGCATCCCGACCTTCACGGTCCCCTTCACGGCGTTCGCGACCCGGCAGGAGTGGGGCGCCGCCCTGGCCGAGCAGATCCGCCCGTGGACGCCCGACCTGCTCGTGCTCTCGGGGTTCATGCGGCTGCTCCCGCACGACGTCGTCGCCGAGTTCAGCCCCGCGATCGTCAACACCCACCCCGCCCACCTGCCCGAGTTCCCCGGCGCGCACGCCGTGCGGGACGCCCTCGTCGCGGGCGTGCGGGAGACGGGCGCGAGCGTCATCCTCGTCGACGACGGCGTCGACAGCGGCCCGATCATCGTCCAGGAGCGGATCCCCGTGGAGCCGGACGACTCCGAGTCCACGCTGCACGACCGCATCAAGCACGTGGAGCGACGGCTGCTCATCCAGACCGTCCTCGACATCGCCAACGGAACCGTCGACCTGAAGGAACTCGCCCGCGCATGAGCGTCCACGCCGCCGATCCCAGCCTCTACCGCGAGCGCGACCGTGTCGCCGTCCGCCGCGCGCTCATCTCGGTGAGCGACAAGTCCGGCCTCCTCGACCTCGCCGCGGCCCTCGACGCCGCCGGTGTCGAGATCGTGTCCACGGGGTCGACGGCGAAGACCATCGCCGACTCGGGCATCGGCGTCACCGAGGTCGCCGCGATCACCGGGTTCCCCGAGTCCCTCGACGGCCGCGTGAAGACCCTGCACGCGGCCGTGCACGCGGGTCTGCTCGCCGATCTGCGGCTCGAGTCGCACGAGCAGCAGCTCGCCGACCTCGGGATCGCGCCGTTCGAGCTCGTCGTCGTGAACCTCTACCCCTTCGTCGAGACCGTGGCGTCGGGTGCGGACACGGCGACGGTCGTCGAGAACGTCGACATCGGCGGCCCCGCGATGGTGCGCGCATCCGCGAAGAACCACGCCAACGTGGCCGTCGTGGTCTCGCCGTCGTCGTACGCCGAGGTCATCGCCGCGGTCCGGTCGGGAGGCACGGACCTCGCCCTCCGCCGTCGGCTCGCCACCGCGGCCTTCGCCCACACCGCGGCGTACGACACCGCCGTGGCCGCGTACTTCACCGAGCACGTCGCGGGCGGCCCGACGGTCCATGGCGACGTCGCGCAGCCGGGAGGCCCGGGGCACGGATCAGCGGACGGGTCCGGCGCCAGCGGCTTCGCACCGACGATCCAGCTCGAGGGCTCGCTCGCGGCGGGTCTCCGCTACGGCGAGAACGCGCACCAGGCCGCCGCGCTCTACACCGCCGCCGACGGCCACGGCATCGCGCAGGCGACCCAGCTGCACGGCAAGGAGATGTCCTACAACAACTACGTCGACGCCGACGCAGCGCTCCGTGCCGCGTACGACTTCACGGAGCCGGCGGTCGCGATCATCAAGCACGCGAACCCCTGCGGCATCGCGGTCGCGGCACCCGACGCGGCCGACCCGATCGCCGACGCCCACGCCCGTGCCCACGCGTGCGATCCCCTGTCCGCGTTCGGCGGGGTCATCGCGGCGAACCGCCCCGTGTCGCGCGGCATGGCCGAGGCCGTGGCGGACATCTTCACCGAGGTCGTGATCGCACCCGCGTTCGACCCCGAGGCCGTCGAGATCCTGTCCGGCAAGAAGAACATCCGGCTGCTCACCCTGCCGGCCGACTTCGCCCCGGCGCCCCGCGAGGTCAAGCAGATCTCGGGCGGGTTCCTCGTGCAGGACGCCGACCGGTTCACGACGTTCGACCAGGCGACGTGGGACCTCGTGTCCGGGGACGCCGCGGACGACGCCACCCTCGCGGACCTCGCGTTCGCGTGGAAGGCCTGCCGGGCCGTCAAGTCGAACGCGATCCTCCTGGCGAACGCCGGGGCGAGCGTCGGCGTCGGCATGGGCCAGGTGAACCGGGTCGACTCCTGCCACCTCGCCGTGACCCGGGCGGGCGACCGCGCGGCGGGGTCGGTGGCCGCCTCCGACGCCTTCTTCCCGTTCGCCGACGGGCTGCAGGTCCTCATCGACGCGGGCGTCCGGGCGGTGGTCCAGCCCGGCGGGTCCGTGCGCGACGCCGAGGTGATCGCCGCGGCGAACGCGGCCGGCGTGACGATGTACTTCACGGGCGAACGCCACTTCTTCCACTGACGCCCGCCGCGCCGCCCCGGGCGACACGCCGTACCGCATTGCATCGTGCGACCGCCTGCGAATAGTCTGTGAGGCTCCGACCGGCCTCGACACGCCCCACCAGCGCGGCCCGGTGGTCGGCGTGACGATGACGACGACTGGAGTGACGATGAACGCGATGACCAGCAACCTGGCTCCCGCCGGCCTGGACGCCTTCGGAGTCGTCGCCCCGTCCGTCGGGGGACCGACGTTCCGCTAGTCGCCCCCGCGGGGACCAGCACGCCGCCGACGGGCCACCGGTCCGCCGCTCGCGGCGCGTGACGCCTCGGCCTCCGCCCCCGCCCGCCCGCCCCACCAGGCCACGCCCGTCGTCACCATGACGTCGGGCGGAGGTCCCGCCTCCCGGCCCGCCCGACGGGTCGGAGGTCGCATCAATCCGCACTCCGGTCCCGACCGGTTCGACGATGAGGTCTCCCCATGTCGAGAACGCCCGCTGCAGCAGCGCGTCCGTCCACCTTCCGCGCCATCGCGCGGATCTACCCCTACGTCCAGCCCGCGATCGGGCGCATCGTGCTCGGCATGGTCGCCGCGATGGTCGCGTCGCTCGTCGCGCTCGCGATCCCGTTCGTCCTGCAGGCCCTGGTCGACGGGCCGCTGAAGTCCGGCGACCGTGGCCAGATCGTCCCCGCGGGCCTGGCGGTGCTCGGCCTCGGGGTGCTCGAGGCCCTCATGATCGCCGCGCGCCGTCGCCTGGTGCTCCGGCCGGGCACGTACGTCGAGTCGCGCATGCGCAACGCCCTCTACGCCAAGCTCCAGGACCTGCCGGTCGCGTTCCACGACCGGTGGCAGTCGGGTCAGCTGCTGTCGCGGTCGGTGTCGGACCTCAGCCTGATCCGACGCTGGTTGGCGTTCGGCATCGTGCTGCTCGTCGTCAACATCGTCACGATCATCGTCGGCTTCGGCGTGCTGTTCACGTGGAGCTGGCTGCTCGCGCTCATCTTCATGGTCGCGTCGATCCCGATCTGGATCAACGGCCTCGTGTTCGAGCGCAAGTACTCGGTCGTCGCCCGGCGCAGCCAGGACCAGGTCGGTGACCTCGCGACGAGTGTGGAGCAGTCGGTGCACGGCATCCGCGTGCTCAAGGCGTTCGGCCGCGGCCGGTACAAGCTCGACGAGTTCAGCGAACAGGCCGAGCAGCTCCGGGGCACCGAGATCGAGAAGGCCCGGGCCATCGCCGGCATCTGGCTGTGGCTCCTGCTCGTGCCCGACGTCGCGTTCGCACTGTGCCTGCTCGCCGGGATCTGGCTGGCGTCGCAGGGCCACCTGACGGTCGGGGAGCTGTTCGCGTTCTTCTCGGCAGCGGCGGTCCTCCGGTTCCCGATCGAGTCCATCGGCTTCCTGCTGTCGATGACGTTCGACACCCGGACCGCGGTCGACCGGTTCTTCGAGGTCATGGACTCCGAGAACACGATCCAGGACCCGGAGCACCCGCGCACGATCGCCGACCCCCGTGGTGCGTTGACGTTCACCGACGTGCACTTCCACTACCAGGACGCGCCCGCGGGCACGCCGGACCTCGTCGACGGGGTGGACCTCGTCCTGCAGCCGGGCGAGACGATGGCGCTCGTCGGGCTCACCGGGTCGGGCAAGACGACGTTGCTCGCCCTGGTGCCGCGTCTGTACGACGTCACGGGCGGCTCGATCACGATCGACGGTGTCGACGTCCGCGAGCTCACGCGCGAGGAACTGCGGCACCGGGTCGGCGTCGCGTTCGAGGACGCCACGCTCTTCAGCGCCTCGGTGCGGGACAACGTGCTCCTCGGCCGCCCGGACGTCTCGGGGGACGAGGCCGAGGCCCTGCTCCGCGAGGCGCTCGACGTCGCGCAGGCGGAGTTCGTCGACCGGCTCCCGGACGGCGTCGACACCCGCGTCGGCGAGGAGGGCCTGAGCCTGTCCGGCGGGCAACGGCAGCGGCTCGCACTGGCCCGGGCGATCGCCGCCCGACCGAGCGTGCTCGTGCTCGACGACCCGTTGTCGGCGCTCGACGTCGACACCGAGGCCCGGGTCGAGGCGGGACTCCGACGCGTCCTCGCCGAGACGACCTCGCTCATCGTCGCGCACCGCCCCTCCACCGTGACGTTGGCCGACCGGGTCGCGCTCATGCAGGACGGGCGCATCACCGCCGTCGGGACGCACCACGACCTGATGGCCACGAACGACCACTACCGCTACGTCATCTCCTCGCTCGACGAGGACGACGCGACCGCGCGAGAGGAGGCACTGGCATGAGCGACCCCCAGCGGACGTCGGCCAGGCCGGACGCCCCCGGCGAGCCCGAGGACGAGTACCAGACCGAGTTCGAGGAGCGGGCCCAGCCCGCCACGGACACCGCACAGCCGGGAGGCCCGGCCGCCGCCGTCACCGCGGCCGACGACGGGCAGCCGGTCACCGCCTCCATCACCGTGCGCGGTGTGCGCGGCGAGGAGCGGGAGCACTTCACGAAGGCCGAGAGCCGACGGCTCCGGCGTCGGTCGCTCGCGCTCATGCGCTCGCTGCTCGGACCGCTCCGGCGCGACCTGTGGACGATCGCGATCGTCGTGGTGGTGTCGACCGGCGCGCAGGTGGCCGGTCCGACCCTCATCGCGTACGGCATCGACAGCGCGCTGCCGTCGGTGCTCCACCGACAGGACTGGCTCCCCGCGTACCTCGTGGTGGCCGGCTACATCGTCGTCGCCGTCGCGGGCGCGCTGCTCACCGCCTGGTACACGGTGCTCGCGGCGAAGATCAGCCAGAAGATCCTGCTCGACCTGCGCAAGCGCGTGTTCCTGCACACCCAGCGTCTGAGCCTCGAGTTCCACGAGACCTACACGTCGGGGCGGATCATCTCGCGCCAGACGAGCGACCTCGACTCGATCCGCGAACTCCTGGACTCCGGGCTGAACCAGCTCATCCAGGGCGTGCTCTACATGGTGTTCACGGCCATCGCGCTCGTGTCGCTCGACCCGACGTCCGGCCTCGTGCTCGCGATCGCCCTCGTGCCGCTGTGGTTCCTGACCCGGTGGTTCCAGAAGCGCTCGCAGCAGCTGTTCCGGGCGACGCGTGTCACGAGCGCCCGGGTGATCGTGCACTTCGTCGAGACCATGACGGGCATCCGGGCGGTGCAGGCGTTCCGCAAGGAGTCCCGCAACCGCGACGAGTACGCCGGGTACGTCGAGGACTACCGCGCCGCGAACGCCAAGGTGTTCAACCTGTTCGGGACGTTCGACCCGGGCCTCGTGCTCATCGGCAACGCGACGCTCGCGGCGGTCGTCATCATCGGCGCGTTCCGCGTCGTCGGTGGCTCGCTCGAGATCGGCGCCCTGCTCGCCGTCGCCCTGTACGCCCGGCGGTTCTTCGACCCGGCCGAACAGCTCGCGATGTTCTACAACGGGTACCAGTCGGCGTCCGCTGCGATGGAGAAGATCTCGGGCGTGCTCGAGGAGGAGCCGAGCGTGCCGGACCCGGTCCGGCCGCAGCACCTCGCGCAGGCGAAGGGTCGCGTCGACTTCGACGACGTCGTGTTCGCGTACAACGCCGAGACGGTCGTGCTCCCCGAGTTCGACCTGCACATCCCGGCCGGTCAGACGATCGCGCTCGTGGGGTCGACGGGCGCGGGCAAGTCGACGCTCGCGAAGCTCATGGCGCGGTTCTACGACCCGTCACAGGGCTCCGTGCGGCTCGACGGCATCGACCTGCGCGACCTCGACCCGCGGGACATGCGGCGCGCGATCGTCATGGTCACGCAAGAGGCGTACCTGTTCTCGGGGTCCGTCGCGGACAACATCGCGCTCGGCAAGCCGGGGGCGTCACGCGCCGAGATCGAGCGGGCGGCGAAGGCCGTCGGCGCCCACACGTTCATCGAGGCGCTGCCCGACGGGTACGACACCGACGTCAACAAGCGCGGTGGCCGGGTGTCGGCGGGCCAGCGGCAGCTGCTGTCGTTCGCCCGGGCGTTCCTGGCGGACCCGCGCGTGCTCATCCTCGACGAGGCCACGGCGTCGCTCGACATCCCGAGCGAGCGGCTCGTGCAGGAGGGTCTCGAGACCCTGCTCGCCGACCGCACCGCCGTGATCATCGCGCACCGGTTGTCGACGGTCGCGATCGCCCACCGGGTGCTCGTCATGGAACACGGGCAGATCGTCGAGGACGGCACGCCGGACGACCTCATCGCGGGCACCGGCCGGTTCGCCCAGCTCCACGCGGCCTGGCGGGACAGCTTGGTCTGAGCCGCCGGCCCCGGTCGGGCCGGTCCGGTCCGGCCGGCCCGTCCCGGTCCTCCCGCCGAGATCGCAGAACACGCCGCTCACGTCCTCACGTGAGCGGCGTGTTCTGCGATCTCGGCGATTGCGGGGGCGGCGCGGGGGCGTCCCCGGACAGGGCAGGATGGTCCCCATGAGCGACGGTGCCCGACCGACCACGACCCGACCGGACCGGACGGGAGGCCCGGCTGCGGCCCTCCCGATCGGCGTGCCCTGGTACGGCGCCCCGCTGCCCGTTGCCGTCCGCCGGTTCTGGCGCGGCTACGTGGTGCTGCGGGGCCGCGCGAGCCGCAGCGAGTGCTGGTGGTGGCTGCTCGTCGCGGCGCTGGTGGGTCTCGTGTTCGGCATCGTGGCCGGGATCGTCTTCGGGGTCACCGTGGCCACGCTGCCCTCGGGCACGACCACGAGCGGCGTCCCGGACGGGCCCGTCATCGCGATCGTCGTCGTCGTGGCCGTCAGCGCGGTCTGGGGCCTCGCCACGCTCCTGCCGACGATCGCGCTCGGGGTCCGACGCCTGCACGACACGGGACGCAGCGGGTGGTGGCTGCTGCTCGACCTCGTCCCGGTCGTCAACCTCGTGCTGCTCGTGCTGCTCGCCCTGCCGACCGCCCCGCGGGGCGACCGCTACGACCTGGAGGCCGGGCGCGCGACCGCCTGACGGCCGCGGCCCGGCGACCGGTCAGGCCGAGGCGGGGTGCAGCACGACCTTCGTCCAGCCCTCGTCGCGGGCGTCGAAGTGCCGGTACGCGTCCGGTGCCTGGTCGAGCGGCAGGTCGTGGCTCACGATGAAGGACGGTTCCGCCTTGCCCGCGGCGATGAGGTCGCGGAGCTGCCGGTTGTACCGCTTGACCGGCGCCTGCCCGGTGCCCATGTGCTGGCCCTTGAAGAAGAACGTGCCGTAGTCGAGCGCGATCTGCCCGTTCTTGGCGAGCTCGTCCGAGGCGCCCGGGTCCTGCGGCAGGTAGACACCGACGACGCCGATGCCGCCCGTGAACCGCACGGACGCGATGAGGCGGTTCAGCACGAGGTTCGGCTGCTCGTTGCCCTCGGGGTCGTGTGCCTGGTACCCGACGGCCTCCACGCCGGCGTCCGCCCCGAGCCCCATGGTCTGGTCGAGGACCGCCTGGACGGGGTCGACCTCGGCGTCGTTGATCGGGATCGCACCGATCGACTCCACCAGACGCAGGCGGTCCGGCTGCCGGTCGACGACCATGACCTTCGCGGCACCCTTGATCGTGGCCGACAGTGCCGCCATCAACCCGACCGGGCCGGCGCCGTACACGACGACCGAGTCGCCCGGCTTCACCCCCGCGAGCTGGGTGCCGTGCCATCCGGTGGGGAAGATGTCCGACAGCATCGCGTAGTCGTTCTCCTTCTCGACCGAGTCCTCGCCGAGACGGAGTGCGTTGTAGTCACCGAACGGCACGCGGAGGAGCTCCGCCTGCCCGCCGCGGTACGGACCCATGTCCGCGTAGCCGTACGCCGCACCGGCCGTCTCCGGGTTCGGCTGCGTCGTCAGGCAGAAGCTCGACCAGCCGCGCTCGCAGTTCTTGCAGAAGCCGCAGGCGATGTTGAAGGGGAGGACGACGCGCTCGCCGACCGAGACCTTCTCGACCCCGGAGCCGACCTCGATCACCTCGCCGAGGTTCTCGTGACCGAAGACGCTACCCGGCTCGATGTCCGTCCGGCCGTCGTACATGTGCAGGTCCGACCCGCAGATGTTCGTGGCGGTCACCCGGATGAGGATGTCGGTCGGCTTCTCGATCCGGGCGTCGGGGACGTCCTGGACGCTGACGTCGCGCGGTCCGTTGTAGACGACTGCTCGCATGGTGCTCCTCCTGTTCGTCGCCGGACGACGGGAACGCCCGGCCCCCCGGGACGGTACGCGCGGTGCAGGTCGAATCCGGTCAGGGTGTGTCCCCCGCGAGCGGTTCAGGAGGGCGACCAACGCGCCCGACGCATGTCGACCCTCCAGGTCGGGGTGCCCGGCCGGAGCGGGGTCCCCTCGGTACGCCAGTGCTCGAGGGCCCGGGCCTCGTGCTCGACGGGCGGCAGACCCCCGGCGCGGACGACGCGCCACCACGGCAGACCGTGGCCCTCGTGCGCCATCACCCGGCCGACCTGCCGCGACGCCCGAGAACCGAGCACCGCCGCGACGTCACCGTACGTCATCACCCGTCCGGGCGGGATGCCGCGGACCACATCGGCCACCGCGGCGCCGAAGTCCGTGCCGGGGTCTCCGGGCTCGTCCACCACCGGGTTCAGAGTGTCAGGGCGGCGAAGTGCTCCCCGTACTGGGTCTCGCCGATGACCTGGAACCCGATCGCGCGGAAGAACGGCTCGGGGCCGTCGTCGCCGGGCTCGAACATGACGGTCAGCCGGTCGAACCCGCGCGAGCGAGCTTCCTCTGCCAGGCCGTGCACGGCGAACCGGCCGACTCCGCGGCCCTGGGCCGAAGCGGCGACGTTGAGCCGCCAGATGCAGCTGCGGAGCTCCTCCTGGCTGTTCTCGGCGTCGAAGTTCCCCATGATGAACCCGACGACCTCGTCGCCGTCGAGCACCACGCGCGGCCAGGCCGTCGTCGGTCGGACGTAGGCCTCGGCGATGGAGTGCGACACCGGCTGGACGTACTGCTCCTGCCCTGGCTTGAGCGTGAGCGAGTTCGCCGCGACGATCGTCGCGGCGGAGAGGGGCTCGAGGCGGAGGTCCGTCATGCCGGTCAGGGTAGCGGTGCTCCTGCGAGCGGACCAGAGGGGCTGCCACGAGCTTCCGGAGAACCAGGACGCCCGGGCGTGGCGGGTCGGGCGATAGGGTCGGCCCCGGACGAACGGAGGAGCGATGGCCGAGCATCGACGCGGTGCCAACCTCCCGGCCATCGGCGGGTTCAACCGCACCGTGGTCCTCGACGCGATCCGCCGGAGCACCGACGGGCTGAGTCGCGTCGAGCTCGCCGACCGCACGGGGCTCAGCCCCCAGACCGTGTCCAACGTCACCCGGCACCTCATCGACGCGGGCATGGTCGTCGAGTCGGGCACCGTGGTCGCGGGCCGCGGCAAACCCCGCACGATCCTCCGACTCGAGCCCACCAGTCGGTACGCCGTCGGTGTCCACGTCGACCCTGCGGTCGTCACGAGCGTGCTCCTCGACCTCACGGGGGCGGTCGTCGCCGGGGCGAGCGTCCCGACGCCCTCCGCGGCGAACCCGGACGACGTCGTGTCGACGATGGCCGACGCGGTCGAGCGACTCGTCACCGACGCGGGCGTGGACCGCGCGGCGGTGCTCGGCGTCGGGGTGGCCTCGCCCGGACCGATCGACCCGGAACGGGGCGTCGTCCTCGACCCGCCGTTCCTGCCCCGGTGGCGGGACGTCCCGGTGCGCGACGCGCTCGCCGCGGCCACGGGCCTCCCGGTCCTGCTCGAGAAGGACGTGACGGCCGCCGCCGTCGGCGAGATGTGGCTGACCGACGAGGCGTCGGCCCGGAACTTCGCCTTCGTGTACTACGGCACCGGGTTCGGCGTCGGGCTCGTGATCGACCACGAGCCGCTCCGCGGAGCGGGCGGGAACGCCGGCGACGCCGGCCACATCATGATCGACCAGGGCCTGCTGGCCGAACTGCCCGAGGGACCGGCCGCGCGCCGGATGTCGGACCGTGGCAGCCGGGGGGTCGGCACCGCGCCGGTGACGACCCGGGCCACCCGGTCGGGGGAGGGCCGGGCCGAGGTCGGCGACACCGTGACGCCCGAGCGCCTGGTCCGCTTCGGCGCCGCGGCCGGACTGGACATCGGCGCGCCCTGGGCGACCGGGGACGGCCCCACCGAGGTGGCCGCGGTCGACGCCGCGTTCTCCGAGCTGTCGGCCCTGGTCGCGGAGGGCGACCCGATCGCGCGGGCGATCGCCGCGGCGGCCGGCACCGCGATGGGCCGTGCGGTCGTGGTCATCGTCAACCTGCTCGACGTGGACCGCGTCGTGTTCGGCGGACCCTTCTGGTCGCGCATCGCCGTGGAGGCCCTGCCCGCGGCCGCGCAGGCGATCGCGTCGTCGCCGGTCCTCGTGGCGAAGCACCCCGTCGTGGTCGAGCAGAGCGAGATCGACGAGGACGTCACCGCCGTGGGAGCGGCGTGTCTGGTGCTCGACACGACGTTGTCGCCCCGGGCCTCCACCCTGCTCATCGACCGCTGAGCGCCGCCCCGGCCGCCGGTCGGCCAGGCAGCCCCCTCTCCGCGAAATCGCACTCGTTGTCGCTCTGAGCGCGTGCTGAACGGCACCGAGTGCGATCTCGCGGGATCGGGGCGAAACGCACCCCCGTGGTGCTTGACAAGCATTAAGTCCATACGGTGGACTAATCGCGGACCGGGCAAGGGAGCCCGAAGCGTCCTGTGGAGCAAAGGAGCACCATGAAACGCCCTCGTCTCATCGCCGCGGTCGCAGCAGCAGCGGTCGCAGCCCTGGCCCTGGCCGGGTGCAGCAGCTCGGGATCCTCGAGCAGCGACACCATCAAGATCGCGTACCAGAAGTTCGGCAGCTTCCAGCAGCTCGACCACCACATGAAGGACGTCAAGGCGGCGTTCGAGAAGAAGTACCCGAACATGACCGTCGACCTGGTGCCGATCCAGGCGCAGGAGAACGACTACTACACGAAGCTCGCGCTCATGAACAAGGCGTCGGCCACCGCGCCCGACGTCATGTACGAGGACACCTTCCTCGTCAAGGCGGACGCGCAGGCCGGGTACCTCCTGCCGCTCGACAAGTACACGGCCAAGTGGAGCGACTGGAGCAAGTTCTACACGAACGCCAAGCAGGCGGGGCAGGGCGTCGACGGCAAGACCTACGGCGTCCCGATGGGCACCGACACCCGGGCCCTCTGGTACAACAAGGACATCTTCAAGAAGGTCGGGCTGCCCGTCCCGTGGCAGCCGAAGACCTGGCAGGACGTCCTCGACGCGGCGAAGACGATCAAGGCCAAGGACCCGAGCGTCATCCCGTTCCACATGTACTCGGGCAAGCCGCAGGGCGAGGCCTCGACCATGCAGGGCTTCGAGATGCTCCTGTACGGGGCGGACGGCAAGGGCAACACCCTCTACCAGAACAAGAAGTGGGTGACGGGCTCGAAGCAGTTCGTCGACGCGCTCCAGTTCGTCAAGGACGTCTACCAGGGCGGCCTCGGCCCGACACCGCAGCAGGAACTCGACCCGAACGTCGGCACGACCGTCGCGAACACGTGGCTGCCGAAGGGCCAGCTGGCGATCGACCTCGACGGTTCGTGGCAGTCCGGCACGTGGCTGAAGACCGGGACGGCCCCGTGGTCGCAGTGGTCGAGCGTGCTCGGTCAGGCGCCGATGCCGACGCAGAACGGCCAGGCCCCGGGCTACAACAGCATGTCCGGTGGCTGGACGCTCGCGGTCGGGGCGCATTCCGGGAACCCGCAGGCCGCGTTCAACTTCATCACGATGGCGTTGGACAAGCAGGGGTCGCTCAAGTACGACATCCAGAACAGCCAGATCGCGGTGCGCAGTGACGTCGCCGAGGACCCGACCTACGACGCGTCCAACCCGACGTTCAAGTTCTTCTCCGGACTCGTGGAACACACGAACTTCCGCCCGGCGACGAGCGACTACAGCCAGATCTCGAACGCCATCCAGGTGGCCATGGAATCCGTGATGACCGGGCAGCAGACGCCGAAACAGGCGGCTGCGACCTACGACAAGGCGGTGATCGGGGTGGTCGGTCAGGACCACACCGTCCAGATCAAGTAGGTAGGCCGGCCGGGAGGTGCGGTGCCAGCCCGCACCGCGCCTCCCGGCCCGACCCGGTCACCCCACCCCACCGGCCACGACCCAGCGAAGAGGCGGTATCCCGATGGCAACCCAGATCGCGCCGGCCCTGCCCGGCACCCGCGGACCCCGACGAACGGACCCGCCCCGGCGGCGGAGTGGACACGGCCTGCGCACGGCCGCACGGGCGACGCCGCTCGTGCCGGCGATGGTCCTCATCGTCGTGTTCCTGGTCGGGCCGATCATCTCGTCGTTCTACGGCTCGTTCACGAACTCCGCGCTCACCGGCGCGGCCGCGTCGAGCCAGCAGTTCGTCGGACTCAAGAACTACGTCGACCTGTTCCAGGACAAGGACTTCCCGAAGTCCGTGCTGCTGACGCTCGTGTTCCTCATCGGCTCCGCGGTGATCGGGCAGAACGTGCTCGGCCTCGGCCTGGCACTGCTCATGCGGGAGGCGAACCGGGTGATCCGGGCACTCGTCGGCACCTTCGTGGTGGCCGCGTGGGTGCTCCCCGAGATCGTCGCGTCGTTGGCGGCCTACGCGTTCTTCAACGACAAGGGCACGCTCAACACGTTCCTGTCGATGATCGGGATCACCGGCGCGAACTGGCTCTACACGTACCCGATGATCGCGATCATCCTGGCGAACATCTGGCGCGGGACCGCGTTCTCGATGCTCGTCTACTCGGCGGCCGTGCAGGAGGTCCCGGACGAGATCACCGAGAGCGCCGAGGTCGACGGTGCCACCGGCTGGCAGCGGCTCGCGTACATCACCCTGCCGGTCATCCGGCGGAGCATCTCGACGAACCTCATGCTCACCACCCTGCAGACCCTGTCGGTGTTCACCCTCATCTACGTGATGACCGGTGGCGGCCCCGGCACGAACAGCTCGACCCTGCCGATCCTGGCGTACCAGGAGGCGTTCAAGTTCTCGCAGCTCGGGTTCGGGACGGCCATCGCGACGATCCTCCTCATCGTCGGCGCGGTCTTCTCGATCGTGTACATCCGGGCGCTGAAGCCGGAGGTGGACTGACCATGGCCATCACGATCGACCAACCCACGGCCACCGTGCCGGGGAACGCGCGCACGGGTGCCCGCGACCACGCCCGGTCGCTGCACATGACGAGCCCGGGGCACCGGACGATGCGCTGGGTGGCGAACGTCGTCCTGGCGATCGTCGCGATCTGCTTCGCCGTGCCGCTCGTCTGGCTCGTCCTCGCATCGTTCGACGCGAGCGCGACCCTGAGCGTCAAGCTGCCGACGCACTTCACCCTCGACAACTTCACGAAGGTCCTCACGCCGCAGCTCGCGTTCGTGCCGTTGCTCAACAGCCTCATCCTGTCGGGCGGATGCGCGATCGTCACGGTCGTCATCGCGATCCTCGCCGCGTACCCGTTGTCGCGCTACCGGATGCGGGTCAACAAGCCGTTCCTGTACGGGATCCTGTTCGGGACGGGCCTGCCGATCACCGCGATGATGGTGCCGGTCTACAGCCTGTTCGTGTCGCTCAACCTCATCGACAACGTCGCCGGGACCGTGTTCTTCCTCGCCGCGACGAGCCTGCCGATGGCGATCTGGATGGCGAAGAACTTCATGGACTCCGTGCCCGTGCAGCTCGAGGAGGCCGCCTGGACCGACGGCGCCTCCATGATGGCGACGCTGACCCGGATCGTCGTGCCGCTCATGCGTCCGGGCATCGCCGTCGTGTTCATCTTCGTGTTCATCCAGGCGTGGGGGAACTTCTTCGTCCCGTTCGTCCTGCTGCTCTCGCCCGACAAGCAACCCGCCGCGGTCAGCATCTTCAACTTCTTCGGGCAGTACGGATCGGTGGCGTACGGGCAGCTCGCCGCCTTCTCGATCCTCTACTCCGTCCCGGTGATCGCCCTCTACGTGATCGTCTCCCGCGGCCTCGGCGGCGGGAACGCGCTGGCGGGCGGCATCAAGGGCTGACGCCCGGGAGGCCCGACCGCGATCCGTCACGGACCGCAGCCCCGCCACGCCCCGGCCCGTCCACCAGCGCCGGTCCCGCCACGACCGGATCCGTCACCACCGACCCCTCCACACGCACGCCCGTCACCAGGAAGGCATCCCCGTGCACCACGACGAACCCCTCGTCCAGAGCCGCATCGCCCGGCTCGTCCGCGACCGCATCGACCCCCACGTGCACCGCCGGACCGCTCCCGTCACCATCACGGCCTGGCAGGTGCCGGACGAACCCGTGCCGTTCACCGAGGCCGTCGCGCAGACGTACGAGCCGTTCGCGATCGGCGACCCGTGGGGTGGGAAGCCCTGGGGCACGACCTGGTTCCACGTGACGGGCACCGTGCCCGACGACTTCGGCACCGGCGAGGGCACGAGCGTCGACCTCGTCGTCGACCTGGGCTTCAGTGCGCGCCAGGCCGGGTTCCAGGCCGAGGGGCTCGTGTTCCGGCCGGACGGCAGCACCGTCAAGGCGATCGAGCCCCGCAACACCGCGGTGCCGATCACGGCCGGGCCGGGTGGCACGGTGGACCTCTGGATCGAGGCGGCCGCGAACCCCGACGTCGGCGGGCACTTCGCGTACGACGCGACGCCGCTCGGATCGAAGCGCACGGCGGGGCACGAGCCCATCTACCGGCTCCGGGAGCTCGCACTCGCGGAGCGGGACGACGTCGTCTGGGAGCTGCAGCAGGACCTCTCGGTGCTCCGCGGCCTCCTCACCGAACTCCCCACCGACTCCACCCGTGGGGCGGACGTCCTGCGGACCCTCGAGCGCGCCGCGGACGCCCTGGACCCCGACGACGTCGCCGGGTCCGCCGCCGACGTCCGCGCCGTGCTCCGTGCCGTGCTCGACGTGCCCGCCTCGGTCGCGTCGCACCGTGCGATCGCGGTCGGGCACGCCCACATCGACTCGGCGTGGTTGTGGCCCGTGCGCGAGACCATCCGCAAGTGTGCCCGGACGTTCTCGAACGTCCTCGAGCTCATGGACCGCGACCCCGAGTTCACCTTCGCCTGCTCGAGCGCGCAGCAGTACGCGTGGATGCGGGACCACTACCCGGAGGTCTTCGCCCGCATCAAGGAGCGGGTCGCCGAGGGCCGTTGGATCCCGGTCGGCGGCATGTGGGTCGAGTCGGACACGAACCTCCCCGGCGGTGAGGCCCTCGCTCGGCAGTTCGTCGCCGGCAAGCGGTTCTTCATCGACGAGCTCGGGTTCGAACCCCGCGAGGCCTGGCTGCCCGACTCGTTCGGCTACACCGGCGCCCTCCCGCAGATCATCCGCGCGGCCGGCTCCCGGTGGTTCCTGACGCAGAAGCCGTCGTGGAACGAGACGAACGTCATGCCGCACACGTCGTTCCACTGGGAGGGCATCGACGGCTCGAGGGTGCTCACGCACTTCCCGCCCGCGGACACGTACAACTCCGAGCTGTCCCCGGCGGACCTGCACCGCGGCGAACGGCAGAACAAGGAGCGCGGCACCGCCGACGTCTCGATGCTCCTGTACGGGTTCGGCGACGGCGGTGGCGGCCCCACGCCCGAGATGCTCGCCGCGGCGCACCGCCAGCACGACCTGGAGGGCTCGCCGCGCGTCGAGCTCGGCACCCCGGCCGACGTGTACGAGGAGCTCGAGCGTCTGCTGCCGTCGCCGTCGGTGTGGTCGGGGGAGATGTACCTCGAGTTCCACCGCGGCACCTACACGTCGCAGATCCGGACCAAGCAGGGGAACCGGCGGTCGGAGCACCTGCTCCGCGAGGCCGAGCTCTGGGCGACGACCGCGGCCGTGCGACTCGGCCTCGACTACCCGTACGCGGCGCTCGAGGACGCCTGGCACACCGTGCTCCTCCAGCAGTTCCACGACATCCTGCCCGGCTCGAGCATCGCCTGGGTGTACGAGATCGCGGAGGAGCACTACGCGGCCGTCGCGGCGACGCTCGAGGGGCTCATCGGCACGTCGACGTCCGCGCTCGCCAACGGGGGAGCCGCCGCGCTCGCCGGGGTCGCCGCCTCCTCGACCGCGATCGCCGCCGCTGCGGGCCCGCTCGACGCACCGACCACCGCGGACGCCCTCGGCGTCGGCGGTGACGGGACGACCGGCGCGGTCGTGCGCTTCAACGCGGCGCCGGTCCGCGCGGAGGGGGTGACCGCGCTGGCTGGCGAGGTCGTCCCGGAGCCGGAAGCCGTTCCTCCCGTCCGGCGGGGCGACGCGTGGGTGTTCGACACCGGCGTCGTGGTGGCGACCGTCGACGACGACGGGCTCGTGGCGTCCGTCGTCGACGCCGCGTCGGGGCGCGAGGCGATCGCCCCCGGCACCCGGGGCGCGCTGTACACGGTGTTCCGCGACACCCCGAACCAGTGGGACGCCTGGGACATCGACCGGTCGTACCAGCGGCACGCGACCGAGCTCGCGACGGCCGACACGATCGCGGTCGAGGGGGACCGGCTCGTCGTGACCCGTGCGTTCCACGACTCCACCGTCACCACCCGGTTCTCGGCCCTCCGCGGCGAGCCGGAACTCCACGTCGAGACCGAGGTCGACTGGCACGAGCAGCAGAAGTTGCTCAAGCTCGGGTTCCCGATCGACGTCAAGGCCGACCAGGCGTCGTCGGAGATCCAGTTCGGTCACATCGACCGCCCGACCCACCAGAACACCTCGTGGGACTTCGCGCGGTTCGAGACGAGCGCGCACCGCTGGGTGCACGTGGCCGAGCCGGGGTTCGGCGTCGCGGTGGCGAACGACTCGACGTACGGGCACGACATCACCCGCGTGACGCGGCCCGACGGCGGGACCACGACGCTCGTGCGTGAATCGCTCGTGCGCGGGCCGAAGTTCCCGGACCCGTCGGCGGACCAGGGCCGGCACGTGTTCCGCACGGTCCTCCGGGTGGGAGCGACGGTGCTCGACGCCGCCGACAGTGGGTACCGGCTCAACCTGCCGGTGCGCGCGGTCGCGGGGGACACCCCGGTCGCACCGATCGTCACCGTGTCGGACCCGGCGGTGTTCGTGGAGGCCGTCAAGCTCGCGGAGGACCGCTCCGGCGACGTCGTCGTCCGCCTGTACGAGGCACGCGGCGGGCGGGCGACGGACGTGCTCGTCGACCTCGGGTTCCCCGTGGCCTCGGTCACGCGGACCGACCTGCTCGAGCGTGACCTCGCCGCTGGCGAGCCGGGCTCGGGTGCCTGGGGTGCGGACGAGCCCGTGACGCTGACGCTCCGTCCGTTCGAGATCGCGACGCTGCGGGTGCGGCGGGCCTGACGGCGGTCCCGGCCAGCCGGTCGGCCGGACCGGTCGGCCGGACCGGTCGGCCGGACCGTTCGGCCGGACCGGCCGACCGGGATCTCGGCGACGACTCGGCGACCTCTCGGCATCCTTCTAGCACTCGACCTGCCCGAGTGCTAATCTGGTCGCAGCTTGAGTCGATGCGACTCAAGTCCTCAATCACTCGACACGAAGGAGCTGATGACGATGGCCAACTTCGACCCGTTCCGTGAGCTCGACCGCATGGCGAGCAGCCTGTTCGAGAGCCGCGGTCCCCGTGTGATGCCGATGGACCTCTACCGCGACGGTGACCACTACGTCCTGAGCGCGGACCTGCCGGGCATCGACCCGGGCTCGGTGGACATCGACGTCGACGGTCAGCTCCTGACGATCCGCGCCGAGCGGACCGTCGGGGCCCCGGACGGCGCCAAGTGGATCACCCGCGAGCGCCAGTCGGGCTCGTTCCTGCGCCAGCTGACGCTCGGGCAGGGGCTGGACACGGCGCGCATCGCGGCGAGCTACGACAACGGCGTGCTCAGCGTCACGATCCCGGTCAGCGAGGCCGCCAAGCCCCGCCGGATCGAGGTCACGACCGGCAACCCGAGCGGCCAGACCCTCCGCGTCGGTGCCGGCGCCGAGGCCGGTCCCGCGGAACTGCAGTCCTGACGCACGCGAAGGGCCCCGACCATCGGTCGGGGCCCTTCGTCGTGCCCACCGCTCCGACGAGATCGCACTCGTTGCCGCTTTGGACCCGTGCCAAGCGGCAACGAGTGCGATCTCGCGGGTGAGAGGGGGAGGAGAGGGCGCAGGGCGGGGTCAGGCCCGGGCGTGCCGGATGACGGGGCGGGCCAGGAGGCCGATGAGCCAGGCGAAGACGGCGAGCACGAACGCGCCGACGATGCCCCACCCGAAGCTGTCGACCCGCAGACCGAAGCCGATCGAGGTCGAGATCCCGGCGACGACGAGCAGCAGGACGGCGTTCACGATGAACGACACGAGCCCGAGCGTCAGGATGTAGATCGGGAACGCGACGATGCGGATCAGCGTCCCGATGATCCCGTTCACGAGCCCGAACACGAACGCGACGAGCAGGTAGGTCAGGACGGTGGCGACGAGCCCCTGATCGCCGAAGGCGTCGACGTGCACGCCGGGGACGATGAGCGTCGTGAGCCAGAGGGCCACGGCGTTGACGACGAGTCGGACGAGGAATCGCATGCCCCCATACTGCCCGCGGTGACCGTCCTGCGCCGAGGGCCGGACGGTGTGCGTCGCTAGGCTGACCGGGTGACCCAGCAGCCCGTCCGCCTCCGTCCCGAGATCGCGGCGCTCCCGGCCTACCGGCAGGGCCGTCAGGCGCCCGGCGACGCCTTCAAGCTCTCGAGCAACGAGAACCCGTTCGACCCGCTGCCCGGCGTGGTCGAGGCCGTCCAGCGCCAGACCGCGTACAACCGGTACCCAGACGCCTCGGCGATCGCGGTGCGGGCGGTCCTCGCCGCCCGGTTCGGACTGACGGTGGACGAGGTCCACGTCGCGTCCGGCAGCGTCGCGATCCTGCACGAGCTCGCCAAGGCCGCGGCGGGCCCGGGTGACGAGGTCGTCTACGCCTGGCGGTCGTTCGAGGCCTACCCCGGACTCGTCACGGTCGCGGGGGCCGAGAGCGTGCAGGTCCCGAACCGGCCGGACGGTGGCCACGACCTGCCGGCGATGGCGGCCGCGGTCACGGAGCGGACCCGCATGGTGATCGTCTGCTCGCCGAACAACCCGACCGGGCCGATCGTCACGGGCGCCGAGTTCGCCGCGTTCATGGAGTCGGTGCCGACCGACCTGCTCGTGGTCCTCGACGAGGCCTACGCCGAGTTCGTGACGGACCCGGACGCCGTCCGCGGCGCCGGGCTGCTCGAGCGCTACCCGAACCTCGTCGTGCTCCGGACGTTCTCGAAGGCGTACGGGCTCGCGGGCCTCCGCATCGGCTACGCGCTCGGCCCGGCGTCCGTGCTCGACGCCGCCCGGTCGACCGCGATCCCGCTGTCGGTCACGGCGCAGGCCCAGGCGGCCGCGCTCGTGAGCCTGGAGCGCGAGCCGGAACTCCTCGAGCGGGTCGACCGCATCGCGGCGCTCCGGGACCGCGTGCGCGACGCCCTGCTCGACCAGGGCTGGCGCGTCCCGGTCGCGCAGGGCAACTTCGTCTGGCTGCCGACGGGTGAGCGCACCGCCGCCGCCGCCGAGGCGTTCGAGCGGGCCGGGATAATGGTGCGCGCGTTCGCTCCCGAGGGCATCCGGGTGTCGATCGGGGAGTCGGAGGCGGTCGACACGCTCTTGCGGACCGCCCAGCACGTTGTCGGGAGTCTCACGGAGTAGGGCCTCGCGCGGCCAGTAGGTTGGTCCGCATGCCTTCCCCCGCCGCGGGTCCCGCGACGACCACGATCCGCATCCTCGACCCCGACGGGCGGTTCGTCGAGGACGACACGAACGCCGAGTACGCCGCCGTCGCGCGGAACATCCCCGACGACGTCCTGCTCGGTCTGCACCGCGACATGGTCGTCACCCGACGCTTCGACCACACTGCGGCGAACCTGCAGCGACAGGGCCAGCTCGGCTTGTGGGCACCGAGCCACGGGCAAGAGGCCGCCCAGGTCGGGTCCGCGCACGCCCTGCGTCCGCAGGACCACGTGTTCCCCTCGTACCGGGAGCACGCCGTCGCCCTGACCCGCGGTGTCGACCCCATGGAGATCATCGGCGTGTTCCGCGGCAACGCCCACGGCGGGTGGGACCCGGACGCCCGGGGCAACACCCACATCTACACGCTCGTCATCGGCTCCCAGGCCCTGCACGCCACCGGCTACGCGATGGGGCAGCGGCTCGACGGCGTGGTCGGCACGGGCGACCCGGGGGTCGACGCCTGCACGATCGTCTACTACGGCGACGGTGCGACGAGCCAGGGCGACGTCAGCGAGGCGTACGTCTTCGCCGCGAGCACCGGTGCGCCCGTGGTGTTCTTCCTGCAGAACAACCACTGGGCGATCTCGGTGCCGGTGTCGGTGCAGTCGCCGACGCCGCTCGTCGACCGGACCCGCGGGTTCGGGATCCCCAGTGTGCACATCGACGGCAACGACGTCCTCGCGGCCTACACGACGACCCTCGCGGCCGCCGACGACGCCCGCGCCGGTCGCGGCCCCCGCTTCATCGAGGCCGAGACCTACCGGGTCGGCGCACACACCTCCTCGGACGACCCGACGCGGTACCGCGGCGACGACGAACTCGCCGCGTGGGTCGCGCGCGACCCGATCGTCCGGTCCGAGCGTCACCTGCGGGCGCGCGGCGTGGACGAGTCGTGGCTCGCCGCGATCGAGGAGGAGGCCGAGGACGTCGCGGCCGACGTGCGACGCCGGACCACGGCCCTCCAGGTCCCGCCGATGGAGGCCATGTTCGACCACGTGTACCGCGAGGCGCACCCACGCGTCGCCGAGCAGCGCGCGTGGTTGCGCGCGTACGAGGCGGCTCACGACACCGCAGGAGGCGATGCCGCGTGAGCGGGACCGAGGAGCTCGTCGACTACACCCTGCGCACCCACCCGGGTGCGGGGGCGGTCCCGTCGGATCCGGCCCCGGTCCTCCCGATGGCGAAGGCGCTGAACGCCGGGCTCGCCGCCGCGATGGAGCAGGACCCGCGGGTGCTGCTGATGGGCGAGGACATCGGCACGCTCGGTGGCGTGTTCCGGATCACCGAGGGGTTGCAGGAGCGGTTCGGGTCGCAGCGCGTCATGGACACCCCGCTCGCCGAGTCGGGGATCATCGGCACCGCGATCGGCCTGGCGCTCCGCGGGTACCGGCCCGTCGTCGAGATCCAGTTCGACGGCTTCGTGTGGCCCGGGTTCGACCAGATCACGTCGCAGCTCGCGAAGATGGCGAACCGCCTGCCGGCCCACATGTCGGTGCCCGTCGTGATCCGGATCCCCTACGGCGGCCACATCGGCGCGGTCGAGCACCACCAGGAGAGCCCCGAGACGTACTTCGCGCACACCCCGGGCCTCCGCGTGGTGAGCCCGAGCACCCCGAACGACGCCTACTGGATGATCCAGGAGGCGATCCGGTCGGCGGATCCGGTCGTGTTCCTCGAGCCGAAGAGCCGGTACTGGCCGAAGGGGCAGGTCGACCTGGTCGACGGCGGCGTCCCGATGCACACGACGCGCATCGCCCGGACGGGGTCCGACGTCACGGTGGTCGGGCACGGCGCGATGGTGTCGACGCTGCTCCAGGCGGCCGAGATCGCCGAGACCGAGGGCACGAGCCTCGAGGTCGTCGACCTCCGATCGCTGTCGCCCATCGACTGGGAGCCCCTGCTCGAGTCCGCTCGTCGGACCGGCCGTGTCGTGATCGCGCAAGAGGCCTCCGGCTTCGTCAGTCTCGGCAGCGAGATCGCGGCGACCATCGCCGAGAAGACCTTCTACACGCTCCAGGCACCGCCCCTGCGGGTCTCGGGGTTCGACATCCCGTTCCCGCAGTCGAAGTTGGAGCACCTGCACCTGCCCGACGCCGACCGCGTGCTCGAGGCCGTGGACCGCGCACTCGCCTACTGATCCTGTCCGAGCGCGGTTCCCTGGCCGCGCCGGCCCGACCGAGAACGGAGTCACCATGCCCGTCGCAGAATTCCCGCTCCCCGATGTGGGAGAAGGCCTCACCGAAGCCGAGATCGTGCAGTGGCGCGTCGCGCTCGGGGACGAGGTCAGTGTCGACCAGGTCCTCGTCGAGATCGAGACCGCCAAGTCGCTCGTCGAGCTCCCCTCGCCGTTCGCGGGGACGGTGACGCGGCTGCTCGTGGACGAGGGCGCCACGGTGGAGGTCGGCGTGCCGATCATCCAGGTCGACTGCCCGGTCGAGGTCGCCTCCGGCGAGGTCGGCTCCGGCGAGGGCGGCCCCGCCGGGGCCCGCTCGGGTGCCGGAGCGGCCGACTCCGCCTCCGCCGGCATCGCGGCGGGTGCTGCGGGCCCCGACCGGTCGGGAGGCACGACCGCGGTCCTCGACGCACCGACCGTCACGACGACCCCGCAGATCGCCGACACCGCGATGCCGCTCGGCACCGACGAGGCGTCGGGCGCGGTCCTCGTCGGCTACGGGTCCGCCGCCGGTGCGCCGTCGCGCCGCCGGCCCGGTGCCCGTCGCGCTGCCGCCGTGGCCGTCGAGGCGGGGCGGGCGACCGCTCGGGCCGACCAGGAGGCCGCGCACGAGGCGGCTGCAGCACGTCGCCCCACCAGCGTGCCGGCCGCGTCGGCGCTGCCGGTCGTCGCCAAGCCGCCGATCCGCAAGCTCGCGAAGGACCTCGGTGTCGACCTGACCGCCGTCGTCGCGACCGGGCTCGCGGGCGAGGTCACGCGCGACGACGTCATCCGCTCCGCGACCCAGGCCACGGTGTTCCGCAACCTCGAGACCCCCGAGTGGGGCGACGTGCGCGAAGAGCGGATCCCGGTCAAGGGGGTGCGCAAGGCGATCGCGACCGCGATGACGTCGAGCGCGTTCACCGCGCCGCACGTCAGCCTGTTCGTCGACGTCGACGCGAGCCGTGCGATGGAGTTCGTCGCACGGCTCAAGACCTCGCCCACGTTCGCCGGGGTCAAGGTGTCGCCGTTGCTCATCATGGCGAAGGCGGTGATCTGGGCGGTGCGGCGGAACCCCACCGTGAACTCGACGTGGACCGACCGCGAGATCATCGTGCACCACTTCGTGAACCTCGGGATCGCCGCGGCGACCCCGCGCGGTCTCATCGTGCCGAACGTCAAGGACGCCCAGGACATGTCGCTGTTCGAGCTCGCGCAGGCGCTCGAACGGCTCACGCTGACGGCGAGGGACGGCAAGACGACGCCCGAGGACATGGCGGCGGGCACGGTCACGATCACGAACATCGGCGTGTTCGGCATGGACACGGGAACCCCGATCCTCAACCCGGGCGAGGTCGGGATCGTCGCGATGGGCACGATCAAGCCGAAGCCGTGGGTCGTCGACGGCGAGGTCCGATCGCGCATGGTCACCACGATCGGCGCGAGCTTCGACCATCGTGTGGTGGACGGCGACGTCGCCAGCCGCTTCGTGCAGGACGTCGCGTCCGTCATGGAGGAGCCGGCGCTCCTGCTCGACTGACGGACGACGCCCGGAGCGGCGACGTCCCGGGCGGCGGGGCCCGCGCCTCGGCGTCCTCGATCACGCCTAGGCTTGGACCACGACCGATATACCAGGTTTCGTCCTCGAGGAGTCGCCCATGTCCGCTTCGCCCGTGCCCTCGCCCGGACCCCGATCGGGTCCCGACCGCTCCGGCCGACCACGACCCTTCCCGGCGCGCATCGAGCGTCCGTGGCTGGCCGTCGCGGTCACGATCGTGGTGGTGCTGGTGCTCCCGTTCGCCGTCCTCGCCGGGCAGGCGGTCAGCACCGGGTCGGGCGTGAACCCGCTGTCGTCGTCGCAGGCGCTCCTGCACCAGTCGGCGGGCGAGGGCGTGCTGCTGGTCGTGTTCGCGGTGATCGTGACCGTGTTCGGCGGGTGGCGTCGGGTGCTCGCCGAGAGCGCGTCCGCTCGCCCGTGGTGGGCGGTGGCGGCACTCGTCGCGTACGTCGTGGTGGCGGTCCTGACGTTCCTCGCTCCGGTCCGCTCCGGCGCCGCCGGGTACCTCGGGGCACTCGTCGTCGCCGTGGTCGCGGTCGCGGTGGTCGAAGAGCTCGTCTTCCGTGGGATCCTCGTGTCGGGGCTCCGCCGGGCGACACCGGAATGGGTGGTCTGGCTGGTGTCGACCGCGGTGTTCGCCCTCATGCACCTGCTCAACCAGGGTGAGGCCGGGGGTGGTCTCTACCAGGTCGTGACGACCTTCGTGCTCGGCTCGGCCTGCTACCTGGCCCGACGCGTGGCGGGGGCGCTCTGGGGTGCCGTGCTGCTGCACGCGCTCTCCAACGGGATCCTCGGGTTCCGCGGGCACGCCGCCGTGGGCGTTCCGCCGCTGCTCGTGGTCGCCGCGACGGCGGTCATCGTGGTCGCCGCGGTCATGGGGATGGTCGTCGCGCTCCGTCGCGCTCCGCAGGACCGGGTCCACACCAGCGGCGGGGCGACCCCGCGCTGAGCGCGTGGTGGCTCAGCGGTCCTCGACGTCGTCGACGTCCTGTTCGACGTCGGCGAGTCGCTGCTGCCGCACGATGCTCGCGGCCGCACCGCCGAGCACCTCCGTGGGCTCACGGTCCTGCTCCTGCGCGAGCGCGCTCCCGAGGCCGGCCGTGAGGCTGCCGCCCATGGCCCCGAGGGTCTCGACGACCTGTTCCTGTCGCGGCGTGAGTGGTTCGTCGACGAGTTCGGCGACGACCTCGCGGAGGTTCTCCTCGCTCGCGCGGAAGGCGTCCTCGTCGCCGGTCGTCATCGCGGTCGCCTCGCCCACCATGGCGAGCCCGAGACGCGCTGCGTCGTCCTGGATCCGTGTCACCCGTTCCGTCTGTGTCGTCTCGGGGTCGTCCTGGTCGATCCGTCCGTGCTCCTGATCCGTCATGCCGGGGACGGTACGCGCTCTCCATGGACGCGCGTCGGGTACCCGGCTGTCCCCGGAACGTGGCCGTCACGTCGGTTGCGGACACGCGCGGCCCTCGCCCGGTTGGATGGACGGATGAGCCGATCCTCCCGTCATCCCCTCGGTGTCACCCTCGTCGAGGATGGTGCCAACGTCGCCGTGTTCTCCGCCACCGCCGACCGCGTCGAGTTCTGCCGGTTCGACGAGGACGGGACAGAGCACCGCACCGAACTCACGAACCGCACCGGGTACGTGTTCCACGACATCGTCCCGGACGTCGCCGTCGGCACCCGGTACGGCGTCCGCGTGCACGGTGCGTGGGACCCGGCGAACGGGCTCCGCCACAACGCCGCGAAGCTCCTGCTCGACCCGTACGCCACCGCGATCGACGGCGACTACGAGTGGGGCCAGGCGCTCTTCGGGCACAAGATGGACGCCCCGGACGAGATCGACGACACCGACTCCGCCAGCGCCATGCCGAAGTGCGTCGTGGCCGATCGGGCGTTCGACTGGGACGACGACGCCCCGCTCCGCACCCCGCTGTCCGACACGATCGTGTACGAGACGCACGTCAAGGGGTTCACGAAGCAGCACCCCGACGTGCCCGAGGAGATCCGGGGCACCTACGCCGGCATGGGGCACCCCGCCGCGATCCAGCACCTCGTCGACCTCGGCGTCACCGCGGTCGAGCTCCTGCCGACCCACCAGTTCGTCCAGGAGGCGACGCTCACCGACAAGGGTCTGCGGAACTACTGGGGCTACAACACCATCGGCTTCCTCGCACCGCACAACGAGTACTCGTCGTCGGGCACCGCCGGGCAGCAGGTGCGCGAGTTCAAGGAGATGGTGAAGGCCCTGCACGCCGCCGGGCTCGAGGTCTTCATGGACGTCGTGTACAACCACACTGCCGAGGGCAACCACATGGGGCCGACCCTGTCGTTCAAGGGCATCGACAACACGTCGTACTACCGGCTCGTCGAGGGCGACGAGGAGCACTACTTCGACACGACCGGCACCGGCAACAGCCTCAACGTGGCCCACCCGGCCGCCCTCGCGCTCATCATGGACTCGCTGCGCTACTGGGTCGAGGAGATGCACGTCGACGGCTTCCGGTTCGACCTCGCGACGACGCTCACCCGCCAGGGCGGCGAAGCCGAGAAGTTCTCCGCGTTCCTCGACATCATCCACCAGGACCCGGTGCTGCGTGAGGTCAAGATGATCGCCGAGCCGTGGGACACCGCCGGGTACCAGGTCGGCGGGTTCCCCGCGGACTGGTCCGAGTGGAACGGGAAGTACCGGGACGACCTCCGCGACTTCTGGCGCGGCACCCCGGGTTCGCTCGGCGCCGCCGTCCAGCGCGTGCTCGGCAGCCCCGACGTCTACGAGGCGTCCCGCCGCTCCCCGCTGTGCAGCGTCGACTTCGTCACGGCGCACGACGGGTTCACGCTCGCCGACCTGACGATGTACGCCGAGAAGCACAACGAGGCCAACGGCGAGGACAACAACGACGGCGAGAGCGACAACCGCTCGTTCAACGGCGGCATCGAGGGACCGACCGACGACAGCTCCGTGAACGACTACCGGAACCTGCAGCGCCGGAACTTCCTCGGGACGCTGCTGCTGTCGACGGGCGTGCCGATGATCCTCGGGGGCGACGAGATCGCCCGGAGCCAGGGCGGCAACAACAACGCCTACTGCCAGGACGACGAGATCTCGTGGTACGACTGGGCCGCCGCCGACCGCGAGCTGCAGGCGTTCACCGCCTCGGCGATCGCGTTCCGCAAGGCGCACCCGGCCCTGACCCCCGAGTGGTACCGCGTCGCGCCGGAGTACGGCGTCGAGACCGTGCAGATCCTCCGCGCCGACGGTGAGCCGTTCGGCGACGACGACTGGGAGGACCCGCTCAACATGGCGGTGACGCTGCTGCTCACCGACGGCGAGGACGTCGTCGCGGTGCTGCTCAACGCGTCCGAGACCGTCGTCGAGTTCACGCTGCCGGAGCGCCCGGGCGGCGGCGACTGGTCCCTCGGGCTGTCGAGCGACGCGGAGCAGCAGGTCGAGGAGGGCGCGACGACGCTCCTGGTGCGCGACGCGTCCTTCACCGCGCTCGTCTGAGCACTGCGCGCGGGACCACGGACGGGTGGTCGGGCGTCACGCCCGGCCACCCGTCCGTCGTGCCACCCGCCACACGTCGACGCGGTCCTCGCCCGAGCCGAACCGTCGTTCGAGCACGGCCCGTCGCACCGCCGCGTGGACGAGGGGCAGGTGTGCCAGGTCCTCGCGCACGGACACGGTCGTGACCACGTAGTCGACCGTGCGGCCGTCGTCGGTGCGGCGTCGGACCTCGGGATCGCTGTCGAGCTTGTGGAACCACACGACGTCGTCGGGGTCACGGCCGGCGCGCACGAGGTCGAGCCACATGGCGTCGTCGACCACCACGACCGCGTGTCGACCGACGTGGGCGGCGAGCCACCGTTCGGCGGATCGCATCGGACGGTCGGCATCGGCGGTCGTCAGCCAGCGGAGGCCCTGCGTGGCGCTCGGCACCCAGAACGCGCCGACGGCGACCACCGCGAGCACGGTGCCGGCCGCCATGGCACGCGTCAACGACCGGGGGAACCGGCGGTCGTGTCGCAGCCATGCGCGGAGGCCGCCCTCCACGACGAGCGCCACGAGGACGGCACCGAACGGCAGGAGCACGACGACGAACGGGACGGGCAGGTACCCGCCGGGCCGGAGCGCCACGGCGACGTGTCCGAGCACGAGGACGGCGATCGGGCGGAGCCGCTGCCGGGCCGTGGCGAGCACCGCGGCGGCGAGCCCGGCGACGACGAAGGGGGCGTCGAGGGACCACCACGACGCCAGCGTGCGCGCGGTGTCGCTCGTCGCGTCGAGGACGGAACCCCCGGCCTCCCGACCGGCGACCTGGAACCACGCCGACCCCAGGAGGCTCACGTGACCCGCGCCGGGGAGGAGTTCGTCCTTGATGGCGGCCGACACCGGGTACACGGCGACGAGCAGGACGAAGAGCGGCACCGCGACACCGGCGGCGGTGCGGCGGACGGCCGGGTGCCCGCGCTGCGCGGCGACCCACGCCAGGGACGGGACGACGAGCACCGTCGTCTCCTTGGTGAGGACCGCGACCGCGCACGCGGCGGCCGCGCCGGCCCAGGCCGGCAGCTGACGGTGTCGCGCCGTGACCAGGACCGCCGCGAGCAGGACCCACGGCACGGCGAGGTCGTCGAGGTAGACCATCCGGTGGAACGCGACCGCCAGCGGCGAGATCGCGAAGACCGCCGCCGCGACGGTGGCCGCGACCGGGGAGCCGCCGAGGCGTCGGGTCAACAGCCAGGTCAGGACGGTGGCCGCGAGGGTGGCGGTGACCACGGCCTCCCGGCCGGCGAGCACCGCGGACTGGTGCCGTGCCAGCGCACCCGTCGCGCCGAACCACAGGGCGAGTTGCATCCACCCCGCCGGGGGATGGTCGTACCAGTAGGTGTAGTGGGCGAGCGCGCCCGAGTGCAGTGAGGACCAGGCCTGCGCGACGTACGTGCCCTCGTCGTCGGCGCGCTGGGGCCTGCGGCCGAGGCCGACGCACAGTGCCACGATCTCGACCACGAGCACGGGTCCGCACCAGACCACTCCCCGCAGGACCGCGGTGCGGCTGCTCACGCCGGGGCCCGGCCCGGCGTGGGGGCACCGCGCCGCTGACGCCGGTGCAGGCCGGTGTGCATCGTCTTCTGCCACGAGTGGTCGCCGCGCACCTCGCGCCACACCGCGACGACGGCCGCGACCGACAGGACGACCTGGAACGGGATCGCCCCGAGCACGAGTCGGACGTGGTCCCCCGGCCGGACCCGACGGCCGAAGGCGCGACCGAACTGGTCGAGTGCGAGGCACTCGACCACGAGCATGAGCGCGGACGGCGCCACGGGCGCGAGCGTCACGAGCGTCACGGGGACCGGGAGGCGCACCGCCAGCGTCTCGACGACGGCCACCGGGACCGACATGCCGATGAGCACCTGCGCGAACGGCATGCCGAGCACGACGCGGGCGAGCGTGCGCCGCCGCCACGACGGGAGGCCCTTCCAGGCGCCGCCACGCAGCACCTGGAGGAACCCCTGGTTCCAGCGCACCCGCTGGCGGAGGAGCCCCCGGAGGTCCGGCGGGGTCTCCTCGCGGGTCGAGTACGTCGGGTCCGTGACGACGTCGATCCGGGCGCCCGCTGCGGAGAGCCGGATGCCGAGCTCGCAGTCCTCGGCGAGGCAGTCGTCCTGCCAGCCGCCGATCCGCTCGAGCACCCGACGGCGGACGAACACGGTGTTCCCCGCGAGGGGCACGACCCCCGCCGCCGCGTGCGCGTGCAGCCGTGACCCGAACCAGAGCGCGTACTCGACCACGTTCCGGACGCGCCACCACGACCGCGCGTGGTTCATCAGCTGCACCCCGCCCTGCACCACGTCCGCGCCCGTCTCCGCGAACCGCGCGTCCACCCGCTCGAGGAGTCGCTCGTGCACGTCGTCCTCGGCGTCGAACACCCCGATGACGCTGCCCGTGGCGACCGCGAGCCCACGGTTCAGGGCGCGCGGCTTCGTCTTCACCCGCCCCCGGTCGACCACCACGCGGACGTGGTCCGGGTGCCGGGCCGCCGCGGCCTCGGCGATCCGGGCCGTCGCGCGGTCGTCGTGCCCGACGATGACGATCACCTCGAACCGCGGGTGCGTCTGGGCGGCGAGCAGGTCGAGCGTGTCCGCGAGGACCCCCTCCTCGTGCCGGGCCGGCACGAGGAGTGAGAACGACCGCGTGCACGGCCTCGGCTTCCGGTCGAACCGGCTCCGCGCCACCCGCTCCGGTGATGCCTGCGTGTGCAGGGACCACAGGAGCGTGAGGACCGCGAAGGCCGTCAGGGCAGCGGCGAGGGCGAGCTGCGTGGCGATCGCGGCGGCGAGGAGTGGCGCGTCGAGCACGGGGTCCCTCCACATCACGGGGCGTCGGGGGTCGGCGTCCCGAGACCGCATGGTGTGCGGGTCCGGAACGTGTCGAGGACGTCGAACCGCACCGATCCGCCCGTCGGCGTCGCTCCTTTACGGCTGGCACTCACCCGGGCGGGGATCCGCTGTCACCCGAGGTCCCGTCCCGCCGGATGACCCTGGCGCTCCCAGCGCTGTTCGCTACTGTGTGCTCGACTGGTCATGTCCGCACAGGACCAGCCCCCGGTCGCCGGGCCTCCACTGCGGGCGAGGAGTACGACGCGTGGCACGACGCAGCGACGAGGGTGCGGCACGACGGATCACCGAGAGCGCGATCCCGAAGCACGCGCAGCTCCGGCGGATCCTGCTCGAACTCGTGACCGAGCGACTGCAGCCGGGCGCCGCGATTCCCTCGGAGCGGCAGCTCATCACCGAGTACGGCGTCAGCCGCATCACCGTGCGCGAGGCCCTCGGCCAACTCGTCAACGAGGGCTACCTGACGCGTGTCCGTGGCAAGGGCACGTTCGTCGCGCACCGACCCGTGCAGTCGACGCTCCACCTCGCCTCGTTCACCGAGGAGATGCGTGCGCTCGGACACACGCCGACCACGGTCGTGCTCCTCCGGGAGGAACGGGTCGCGCCCGCGGACACCGCGGCCGCCCTGCACCTCGAGTCCGACGACGTCGCCGTCCACCTGAAGCGCCTGCGGCTCGCCGACGGCGTGCCCGTGTCGATCGACGACGCCTGGTTCTCGCGCGCCGCGTACCCGGGGCTCCTGGAGCACGACCTCAGCGGCTCGGTGTACTCGCTGGTGGCCGATCGGTACGGGCTGCCGATCGTCCGCGCGGTGCAGACGGTCGCGGCGGACCCGGCGAGCGACGACGTGGCGACACTCCTCGGCACGCGGACCGGGGCGCCCGTACTAGTGTTCGACCGCGTGTCGTTCGCCGAACCCGGCCCGGTGGAGCACACCCGGAGCTGGTACCGGAGCGACCGGTACCGGGTCCAGATGGAGGTCTCGGCCGAGGCGCCGCGGACGATCGCGCTGATCTAGGTCGTGTAGAGCGTCGCGCCCTCGGGCAGGGAGCTGCCCACGGCGTCCTGGGGGACCGAGTCGGGCGTCGAACCGAGGACGACGACCGGGCACACCGGGGCGTAGCCGGCCGCCACGATCGACGCCGGGTCGAACCGCACGACGGGGTCGCCTGCCGCGACGGTGTCCCCCTCGGCGGCGAGGAGCTCGAACCCCGCACCGCCGAGCTTGACCGTGTCGATGCCGACGTGCACGAGGACGTCCGTGCCCTCGGCGCCCTCGATCGCGAACGCGTGCGGGTGGAGCTTGACGATCGTGCCCGCCACGGGCGCCACCGCCGTCACGGACCGGGCGTGCTCGTCCGGGCGCACGGCGACGCCCGCCCCGACGAGCTGGCCCGCGAACACCGGATCCGGCACGTCGGCGAGCCCGACGACCGGTCCGGCGAACGGCGTGCGGACGTCCGTCACAGGATGTCCTCGATGTCCTGCGCCAGGTTGTCGGCCTCGGGGCCGACGATCACCTGCACGCCGGTGCCCATGGCGACGACGGCGATCGCACCCGCCTGCTTGAGCGCGGCCTCGTCGACGAGCGACGGGTCGACCACCTCGGTGCGGAGGCGCGTGATGCAGCCCTCGACCTCCTCGATGTTGTCGGCGCCGCCGAGTGCTGCCACGATCGCTTCTGCCTTCGACATGGGTCCTCCTCCAGGGGATGAACTGCGGTCTCGACGGGGCCGGGACCGGGTTGTTGACACGGACCACGCTGATGTGGAGACTACAGCGAACTGGTCATGACCGGACAGGACCGGCACTGTTCTCGAACAGTACCGACGCGGGATCCGGGCATCAACCACCCATGCTGCACCCGATGACGAGAGGATCCACCATGACCACGGCCGAAGCCGTCCCGGTGTCCACCCCACCGGCCAAGAAGCCCAGTCGCGCGTTCGCCAACCTGCAGCGGCTCGGCCGGAGCCTCATGCTCCCGATCGCGGTGCTCCCGGCCGCCGGCATCCTGCTCCGCCTCGGGCAGGCCGACCTGCTCGGCGCCATCCCCGGGTTCGGGCAGTGGGCCGCGGTCATCTCCGCCGCCGGCAACGGCGTCTTCACGTGGCTGCCGCTCATCTTCGCCGTCGGCATCGCGATCGGTTGGGCCAAGAAGTCCGACGGGTCGACCGCCCTCGCCGCGGTCGTCGGCTACATGGTGCTCTCGAGCGTGTTCACCGCGATGTCGCCCATCGTGCTCGGCACCCACAAGAACGCCGCCGGCACCGTGCCCACGATCAACTACGGGGTCCTCGGCGGCATCGTGATGGGGCTCGTGTCCGCGGTGCTCTGGCAGCGGTTCCACCGGACGAAGCTGCCCGACTTCATCGGGTTCTTCTCCGGCCGACGCCTGGTCCCGATCCTCAGCGCGTTCGCCGGGCTGTTCATCGGCGTGGCGATGGCGTTCCTCTACATCCCGTTCGACGCCGTGATCACCTGGATCGGCAACGCGGTCGCGTCCAACTCGGTCGTCGGCGGCGGGATCTACGGCGCGGCGAACCGCCTGCTCATCCCGACGGGCCTCCACCAGATCCTCAACTCGGTCGTCTGGTTCATCATCGGCGACTACCACGGCGCGCACGGCGACCTCAACCGCTTCTTCGCGGGCGACCCGCACGCCGGCATCTTCATGACCGGGTTCTTCCCGATCATGATGTTCGGTCTCCCGGGCGCGGCCCTGGCGATCTGGCGTCACGCGAAGCCGCAGAACCGCAAGGTCGTCGGCGGCATCATGCTCTCGGCCGCGCTCACCTCGTTCGTCACGGGCATCACCGAGCCGCTCGAGTACTCCTTCATGTTCGTGGCCTGGCCGCTCTACGTCGTGCACGCGGTCCTGACCGGCACGTCGCTCGCGATCGTCAACGCGCTCGGGATCCACGACGGCTTCACGTTCTCCGCGGGCGCGATCGACTACGTGCTCAACTTCGGCAAGGCGCAGGGCGCGATCTGGCTCATCCCGATCGGCATCGCCTACGGCGTCATCTACTACTTCGTCTTCAGCTTCGTCATCAAACGCTGGAACCTCCGGACCCCGGGGCGCGAGGACGACGCGGCGGCCGAGTCGGTCGAGGCGGCCACGACGCCCTGACGTGGCGCGACGGACGGGAGGCGCGGTGCCGGTCGGTACCGCGCCTCCCGTCCGTGGTTTTGACGATCATTCTCAACAGGTCTAGCGTCGAGGGGCGGCAGCGCACGGGCGTTCGCCGCGAGGAAGGACCGCCGTGACCCCGCGCGCACCCCACGAGGACGAGCAGGACGCCGTCCTGTCCCTGCGTGGCGCCGGGCTCGCGTACGGGTCACGGCACCTCTGGCACGACCTCGACCTCGACGTCCGGCCGGGGGAGTTCCTCGCGGTCCTCGGACCGAACGGCGCCGGCAAGACGAGCCTGCTGCGCACCGTGCTCGGGCAGCAGACGCTCACGACCGGCTCGATCCGGTTCCTCGGCGAACCCGTCACCCGCGGACACCGGCGCATGGGGTACGTCCCCCAGCAGCGGCTCATGGAGTCGGGCACGCCGCTGCGGACCCGGGACCTGGTGGCGCTCGGGGTGACCGGGCACCGGTGGGGCCTCCGCCCGGCCCGTGCGGTGGAACGCGCCCGCATCGACGCGATCCTCGACGAGGTCGGCGCCGCCGCGTTCGCCGACGCCCCGGTCGCCGAGCTGTCCGGCGGCGAGCAGCAGCGCGCCCGGGTCGGCCAGGCGATCGCCGCGGATCCCGCGCTCCTGCTCTGCGACGAACCCCTCATCTCGCTGGACCTCCGGCACCAGCGCGAGGTGACCGCGCTCATCGACCGGCAGCGTCGCCAGCGGGACGCCGCCGTGCTGTTCGTGACGCACGACGTCAACCCGATCCTCGACGTCGTCGACCGCGTCCTCTACATCGCGGGCGGCCGCTTCCGGATCGGCGCGCCCGACGAGGTCCTCCGCGCCGACGTCCTGTCCGACCTGTACGGCACGCCGGTCGACGTCGTCCGGACCATGGGGCGCATCGTCATCGTCGGTTCGAACGACCCGCACGACCACCTCGGTGAGCACCACCACCACGAGGGCGATCACGACCTCCGGATCGCCGACGACGCGACGGAAGGACCGGCGCGCCGATGATCCTCGCCACCGACCTGCACCAGCTGCTCTCGACCGTGTTCTCGTTCCAGGACTTCGGCGCGCTGCTCGGCCTCGTGCGGAACTCGATCCTCGCCGGCGCGGTACTCGGGATCGTCGGGGGGCTCATCGGGCCGTTCGTCGTGGCCCGCAACCTGCCGTTCGCCGTGCACGGCATCAGCGAGCTGTCGTTCGCCGGGGCGTCCGCCGCACTGCTCATGGGCGTCGACGTCGTCGCGGGGTCGCTCGTCGGGTCCGTGCTCGCCGCGATCGTCATCGGCCTGCTCGGCTCCCGGGCCCGCGAGCGCAACTCGATCATCGCGGTGCTCATGCCGTTCGGCCTCGGCCTCGGGATCCTGTGCCTCGCGCTGTACCGGGGCCGCGCGGCGAACAAGTTCGGGCTGCTCACCGGGCAGATCGTGGCCGTCGACGACCCCCAGCTCGGGATCCTGCTCGTCGTCGCGGCGATCGTCGTCGTGACGCTCCTCGTCATCTGGCGACCGTTGCACTTCGCCAGCGTCGACCCCGACGTGGCCGCGGCCGCGGGACTGCCGGTCCGGACCCTCGCCCTCCTGTTCATGCTCGTCCTCGGGCTGGCGACCGCGGTGTCCGTGCAGGTCGTCGGGGCCCTGCTCGTGCTCTCGCTGCTCGTCACCCCCGCCGCGGCGGCGCTCCGCGTGACCGTGCACCCCGTGCTCGTGCCCGTCCTGTCGATGGTGTTCGCGGTGACGAGTGTCGTCGGCGGCATCCTGCTCGCCCTCGGCGGAGGCCTGCCGATCAGTCCGTACGTGACCACGATCTCGTTCGCGATCTGGGTCGTCTGTCGGATCGTCGGTGGTCGGCGGGACGCTCGGGGGCGGGACCGCATCGCCCGCCGAGCGGCACGCGAGGACCCAGTGACCACGACGACCCCAGCGGAGGTGGGTGCATGACCCCGACGGACGCGACGGACGCGACGGACGCCCTGCCCGCGGCGGACACCGCCGACGCGACCCCGCACAAGCGCACGACCCGGCAGCGCGGGGCGGTGCGCGAGGCCCTCGACGCCACCGAGGGCTTCGTGAGCGCCCAGGGTCTGCACGCCCGGCTCCGTGACACCGGGTCGACGATCGGCCTCGCGACCGTCTACCGCGCGCTCGGCGGTCTGGCCGACGAGGGCGCCGCGGACGTCCTGCAGCAGGACGGCGAGACCCTGTACCGCGCCTGCACGCCGGGCACGCACCACCACCACCTCATCTGCCGCACGTGCGGCACCACCGTCGAGATCGAGGCGGACGAGGTCGAGTCGTGGGCGCAGCGCGTCGCCGCGGAGCACGGGTTCACCCGCGCGAACCACGTCGTCGACGTGTTCGGCGAGTGCGCGGCCTGCAGCGCGCGGCGCTGACACGGGGCGGCGCACCGCACCACGGGCCGGCCGGGAGGCACCACGCGGGTCCGGCACACGCCTCCCCGTCCGTCCCGGGTCGGCGTTAGGCTGCGGCGCATGTACGTGATCCTGGTGCCGGGGATGTGGCTCGACGCGAGCGCGTGGGACGACGTCGCCCCGGTCCTCCGCGCCGCCGGGCACGAGGTCGAGGCCCTGACGCTCCCCGGGATGCACCCGGGCGACGACCCCGCGTCGGTCGGGTTCGAGGACCAGGTCCAGGCCGTCGTGGACCGCGTTGACGCGGCGAGCCGCACGACCTCGGGTGCCGAGTCGATCGCCCTCGTCGGGCACTCGGCCTCGGGCGCCGTGGTCGGCGTCGCGGTCGACCGCCGGGCGGCGCGGATCCGTGCCGCGGTGTACGTCGACGCGATCCCGTTCCCCGAGGGCGACTGGGACAACGACGAGTTCCCGGTGGTCGACGGCGTCGTGCCGTTCCCGGAGCGCTCGGCGTTCGGCGAGGCCATGGTCCGCGACACCACCGACGAGCAGTGGGCGGCGCTGCATGCGCGGGCGATCCCCGTGCCCGCGGGGGCGACCCGACAGCACTTCCGGCTGACGGACGAGGCACGCCGCCGGGTCCCGACGACGGTCATCACGAGCGAGATGAGCCCGGACGAGCTCACCGCGGGGATCACGGCGCACGCGGACTGGGCGACCGAGCTCGCGGCGACCGAGGACCTCCGCATCGTCGGCCTCGACACCGGGCACTGGGCGATGTCCACCCGGCCGGCGGAGCTCGGGGCGCTCATCGTCGAGGCGCTCGCGCCGCGGCCGACGCAGGGGGTCTGACCCCGCGCTCGCCGGCGCGGCATTCGCCGGCCCTGCGCTCGCCCGGCCCGGTGCCCACCTGCCCTGCGCCCGGCCGGACCGGTCCCGACCCGGACGCGCGTAGCCTCCCGGCCATGGACGTGAGCACGCTGACCACGTGGGCCGGCGCGACCGACTACGACCTGGCGCGCCAGGTGCTGCAGCGTGGTGTCGCGGCGGTCTACGCCATCGCGTTCCTGTCCACGCTCGCGCAGTTCCCGGCGTTGCTCGGTGAGCACGGCCTCCTGCCCGTGCCCCGGTACATGCGGCTCCGGTACGCGCAGCAGCAGCCGATCGTGTGGCGGTGGATCCCGTACACCGACCGGCGGCTGCGGATGCTCGCGGGAGCGGGCGTCGTGCTCGCGCTGTCGGTCGTCGCCGGGTTGCCGCAGCTCGGGCCCGCCTGGGTGCCCGCGGTCGTGTTCCTGCTCATGTGGCTCGGGTACATGTCGATCGTCGACGTCGGCCAGACGTTCTACGGCTTCGGATGGGAGTCGTTGCTCCTCGAGGCCGGGTTCACGGTCGCGTTCCTCGGCTCGGACGACGTCGCCCCGTCGGTGATCGTCCTGTTCGCGATCCGTTGGCTCGTGTTCCGGCTCGAGTTCGGTGCGGGGATGATCAAGATGCGGGGCGACGCGTCGTGGCGGGACCTGACCGCGCTGTACTACCACCACGAGACGCAGCCGATGCCGAACCCCATGAGCCGCACCGCGCACCTGCTGCCGAAGCCCGTGCACCGGTTCGAGACGCTCGGCAGTCACGTCGTGCAGCTCGTCGTGCCGTTCTTCCTGTTCGCACCCCAGCCGGTCGCGAGCATCGCCGCGGCGCTCGTCGTCATCACGCAGCTCTGGCTCGTGGTGAGCGGCAACTTCGCGTGGCTCAACGTCCTCACGATGCTGCTGGCGTTCGCCGCCATCGACGACCGGGCGTTCGGCGCGGTGATCCCCGCAGTGGACGCTGCCGCGGGGCCGACCGCGACGCCGGTGTGGTTCGTCGTGCTCACCGTGCTCGTCGGGCTGCTCCTGCTCTGGCTGTCGTGGCCGCCCGCGAAGAACCTGGTGTCGAAGCGGCAGCTCATGAACGCGAGCTTCAACCGCTGGCACCTCGTCAACGCGTACGGCGCGTTCGGCAGCGTGACGCAGCAGCGGTCCGAGGTCATCGTCGAGGGCACCGAGGCCGAGGTCCCGCAGGAGGGCGACTGGGTCCCGTACGAGTTCAAGGGGAAACCGGGGGACCCGCGCCGGCGCCCGCGGCAGTTCGCGCCTTACCACCTGCGGCTCGACTGGCTCATGTGGTTCCTGGCACTCGGCGCCGACGACGGCTGGTTCCGGGTGTTCGTCGTGCGCCTGCTCGAGGCGGATCGGCCGACGCTCCGCCTGCTCCGGGTGGACCCCTTCGACGGACGGCGTCCCCGGTGGATCCGTGCGCGGATGTTCCTGTACCGGTTCGCGACGCGTGAGGAGCGCCGTGCGACGGGCCTGTACTGGGTGCGGCAGGAGCAGTTCACCCTCGTGCGTCCGACGGGGATGGCGCCCCAGCGCGAGCGGTGACCCCGGGTGCGGTCCGGCCCCGCCTCCGGCCCCGGTCGGGCCTCGGCTCCGCCGGCCCCGGCTCACGAGCGTGCAAGACGGGCCGCTCACGTTCCTCCCGTACGGCGAGTCGTGCTCTCTCGGCGGACGCGAGCGGCGGGTCGGGCGGTCTCGGCGCGGACGCGAGCGGTGGCCGCGTGCGGCCGGCCGGGAGGCGCGGCTTGCGACGCGCCCGGGCCTCACGTAGGCTTGTCGCTTGGTCCGTCGCGTCCGCGCGGCGAACTGTTGTTCTGCCCTCCGACCATCGCAGCAGCCGTGGTCGCGCGGATCCGCTCCCTCGGGAACGGACGGGGCGGTGCGCACAGCCCCCTCGCTCCTGTCGATCGGTCGACTCGAGCGCGTGCGCGCCAGGCAAGTGACCTTGGGTGTGGCCGATCCGGCCGCACGGTAACCATCTCAGGAGGAGACCATGGCAGCAGTCTGCCAGGTGACCGGCGCCGTTCCCGGCTTCGGGCACAACATCTCACACTCGCACCGCCGGACGAAGCGCCGCTTCGACCCGAACGTGCAGAAGAAGACGTACTTCGTGCCGTCGCTCCGGCGCAACGTCACGCTCACCGTCAGCGCGAAGGGCATCAAGGTGATCGACGCCCGCGGCATCGAGTCCGTGGTCAAGGACATCCTGGCCCGTGGGGAGAAGATCTGATGGCCAAGCGCGGTCAGGACATCCGTCCGATCATCAAGCTCCGTTCCACGGCGGGCACCGGGTTCACCTACGTGACCAAGAAGAACCGCCGGAACAACCCCGACCGCCTCGTGCTCAAGAAGTACGACCCGGTCATCCGCAAGCACGTCGACTTCCGCGAGGAGCGCTAAGCATGGCCAAGAAGAGCAAGATCGCCAAGAACGACCAGCGCGCGGTCATCATCGAGCGCTACGCCGAGCGTCGTCTCGAGCTGAAGAAGGCCCTCGTGGACCCGAACGGCACCGACGAGAGCCGCGAGGCCGCCCGCGTCGGCCTGCAGAAGCTCCCGCGCGACGCCTCGCCGGTCCGCTACCGCAACCGCGACGCCATCGACGGTCGCCCCCGCGGCAACATCCGCGAGTTCGGCATCAGCCGTGTCCGCTTCCGCTCCATGGCGCACCGCGGCGAGCTCCCCGGCATCACCAAGTCGTCCTGGTGACGCCGACCCGCTGACACCGCGGGTCACCACGAACGAACGCTCCTCGTCCCTCGGGTCGGGGAGCGTTCGTCGTTCCCTGGGTGATGCGGTCGACCCTGGGTGATGCGGTCGACCGCGGGTGATGCGATGGGCCGTGCGCTCGGTCACATGGGTCACAGCAGCCCCAGCAGTCCCGAGGAACCGCGAGAATCCGGGCGAGTTGGCCGGGATGCGCCCGGGTGGCTGGTAGGTTCGCCTACGGTTCCACGGGCCCTCGGCCTCGTGGTCACCCCGCTCGGGTGCGGCATGCGCCCGGTCTGTACCGCTGAGAGTCCGAGGAGGACATCCATGGCTGACAAGTCCCTCAACCGCACCGAGCTCGTCGCCGCGATCGCGACCGAGTCGGGCCAGAGCCAGGCCGCCGTCAACGGCGTCGTCGACGCGCTCTTCTCCGTCGTGTCGAAGTCGCTCAGCGAGGGCGCCAAGATCTCGATCCCCGGGTGGATCGCGTTCGAGAAGACCCACCGCGCCGCCCGCACGGGCCGCAACCCGCAGACGGGCGAGGCGCTCGAGATCGCCGCGAGCGACAGCGTCAAGGTGAGCGCGGGCAGCAAGCTCAAGGCCGCCGTCAAGTAACGACGGCGAATTGACGACGGGGACGGCGCGTTGCGCCGTCCCCGTCGTCGTTCCCGGCCTGTCGTGCGTTCCACGACCGCGATCCACAGTCGGTCGGGGTCGCCGGGGCATCGCCGTAGGCTGGACGGGTGACTCGTCTCGCCCGGATCGCCGCGCCCGCGGTGCTGCTCCTCATGGCGTTCGTGTCCGTGCTCGTGGCACTCGTCATCGGTGGTGCGGCGGACGCCCCGCTCGTGTCGGATCCCGGTGCCGCCGTCCGGTTCGGTCTGCCGATCGCCAAGACCGTGGTGGACCTGGCGGCCGCCGCGACCATCGGCGGCCTCGGGCTCGCCACCGTCGCGCTGTCCCGCACGGCACCGGAGTGGAACCGAGCACTCGACGTCGCCGCCGCCTCCGCCGGCGTGTGGACGGTCGCCGCCGCGGTCACCACGTTCTTCTCGTTCCTCAGCGTCGTGGACGTCCCGGTCACGCTCGACCAGCAGTTCGGCCAGTCCCTCAGCGTGTTCCTGACCGGCACGGATCTCGGGTTGGCGTGGATCGTCACGGTCCTCGTCGCCGCCGTGGTCACGGTCCTCTGCTTCGCGGTCCGCTCCCGCGGGCTCGTGGCCCTCGTCGCCGGCGTCGCGATGGTCGGCCTGGTCCCGATGGCCGAGCAGGGGCACGCCGCGGGCACGGCCAGCCACGACGCAGCCGTCACGGCACTCGGACTGCACCTCGTCGGCGCGGCGCTCTGGGTCGGCGGGCTGCTCTCCCTGGCGCTCCTCCGCGGCGTCCTCCCCGCCGAGCGGCTGCCGCTCGTCACCGCGCGGTACTCGAGCATCGCGCTCGGGTGCTTCGTGCTCGTGGCCGCCTCGGGGTACGCCTCCGCATCGATCCGCGTCGGGAGCTGGGGGGCGTTGCTCACCCCGTACGGCGTCCTCGTGCTCGTCAAGACCGCGGCGCTCCTGGGCATCGGTGTGCTCGGCGCACTGCAGCGTCGTCGGACCGTCGTCGCGCTCGCGGCCGACCCCGCCCGGCGGCGCCCCTTCTGGACGCTCGTGGTCGCCGAGCTCGCGGTGATGGGCGTCGCGTCGGGCTTCGCGGCGGCGCTCGCCCGCACTGCGCCCCCGGTCGACCAGGTCGCCCTGAGCACGACCAGCGACCCCACGCCCGCCGAACTGCTCACCGACGATCGTCTGCCCGCCGCGCCCGGCGGGTGGACGTGGCTCACCGGCGGCTCGCTCGACCTGTTCTGGGTCATGGCCGTCGTGCTGCTCGCCGCGGTGTACGCGGCCGGGGTCATCCGCCTCCGGCGTCAGGGTCGGCGGTGGCCGGTGCTGCGGACCGTGTCGGCGATCGCGACGGTGCTCGTGCTGCTCGCTGCGACGAACGGCGCGCTGCACCGGTACGACCGGTTCCTCGTGTCGTCGGCGCTCGCCGAGCACGTCCTCCTCGGGCTCCTCGTGCCGGTGCTCGCCTGGGGTGCCGGTCCGGTCCTCCTGATCCGGGCCGCGGTGCACCCGCGGCAGGACGGCAGCACCGGCGTCCGCGAGTGGACCGGGATCCTCGTCGACAACGTGGTCGTCCGCTACCTGGCGCAGCCGTTCCCCGCGGCCGTGCTCCTCGGCGCGCTCTGGTGGGCGTACGTCGACACCGACGTCCTGCGGTGGGCGGCCGACGACGGCATCACCCGCACGGTGACCGACGTCGTGTTCCTCGCGGTGGGGCTCGTCGCCGTGCCGACGCTCCTGACGCCGGTGGCGGTCGGGGCTCGACGCCCGAGCACCGGCGCGGCACTGGTCCGGATCGGCAGTGGGGCGCTCGTCGCGGCGTCGATGGTGGTGCTCGGCTCGGTGCTCCGAGGCCCGCTCGGCCTGGTCCAGGCGTCCTGGTTCGGCGCGATGGGCCGGACCTGGGGCCCCGATCCCGTGGTCGACCAGGCGCGCGGCGGACTCGTGCTCGTCGTGGCCGGCATCGCCTTCCTCGTGCTCGTCGTCGTGGTGGTCCTCGTGCGGTCCCGACGCTCCTCGTCCGAGGGTGAGCCGACCGTCCGGTCCACGGGTCCGACGGCCCGGGTCGACGCCGGTGTGACGACGGCGGTGGGCCGGTCATGAGTCCCGAGCTGACGCCGGAGCAGCGGGCGGTCTTCGAGTACATCGAGTCCACCCGTGACCACGTCTTCATCACCGGCCGGGCGGGCACCGGCAAGTCGACCCTCCTGCACCACCTGTCGTGGAACACCGCCAAGCAGGTGGTCATCTGCGCGCCCACCGGTGTCGCGGCGCTCAACGTCGGCGGTCAGACGATCCACTCGCTGTTCCGGCTGCCGATCGGACTCATCGCGGACGCCGACCTCGAGCAGAACAGCGAGGTCCGCAAGCTGCTCAACACGATCGACACCGTCGTCATCGACGAGATCTCGATGGTCAACGCAGACCTGCTCGACGCCATCGACCGCTCCCTCCGCAAGGCACGCCAGCGCTCCCACGAGCCCTTCGGCGGCGTGCAGGTCGTCATGTTCGGAGACCCCTACCAGTTGCCACCGGTGCCGGGGGACGCCGACGAGCGGGCGTACTTCGCCGACCACTACCGGTCGATGTGGTTCTTCGACGCCAAGGTGTGGCTCGAGACCGAGCTGCACATCGTCGAGCTGGCCCGCATCCACCGGCAGCGTGACGACGCGTTCGCGGCGATGCTCACGGCCGTGCGCCACGGACGGGTCACGGCGGACGTCGCGAACGCGCTCAACACCGCGGGAGCGCGACCGGCTCCGGACGGCGTGATCACCCTCGCGACCCGGAACGACACCGTCGCGCGGATCAACAAGACCGCGCTCGACCGACTACCCGGCCGCGTGAAAACCGCCAAGGCCGAGGTGAGCGGGGACTTCGGCGGCCGGAACCACCCCGCCGACGAGGCGCTCGAGCTGAAGCCCGGCGCACACGTCATGTTCCTGCGGAACGACGCCGACCAGCGGTGGGTGAACGGGACGATCGGCGTCGTCACGAAGATCCGCGACACCGTCTGGGTCGAGGTCGACGACGAGGAGTTCGAGGTCCAGCCGAGCGTGTGGGAGAAGGTCAAGTACTCGTACTCGGCGGCGACGAAGGAGCTCAAGAAGGACGTCGTCGGCGAGTTCCAGCAGTTCCCGCTCCGCCTCGCCTGGGCCGTCACGATCCACAAGTCGCAGGGCAAGACGTACGACCGCGCCGTCGTCGACCTCGGCACCCGGGTGTTCAGCGCGGGGCAGGCGTACGTCGCGTTGAGCCGGATCACCTCGCTCGACGGGCTCTACATGACACGGGACCTCCGGCCCCGCGACATCATCGTCGACAACGACGTCCGGCGGTTCATGTCCGAGGCGCCGCGGATCATCGCGACCGCGCTGCCGGCGCCGCCCCGGTGAGCTCCTGCGTCCGCTGACCCGGTGAGCGCCTCCCGTGCGGCGCGCCGCCCGGACACGACGACGCCCCCGGGGTGTCCCGGGGGCGTCGTCGGTGTCGTGGTGCGGGGCGGTCAGGCGCCGGCGCGGTTGAGGCCGCGGATCGCCCGCAGGTTCTGCTTGTCGGCACCGATCGCGGTGAGCACGAGGATCGCGCCGACGATGACGTGGAAGACGTTGTCGGTCGTGTTCGCCGCCAGGACGTTCGCGCTCGTGTTCATGAACACGAACCCGTAGACGCCGATCACGAGGACGATGACGCCGACGAGGAGGTTCATGCCCCGCGCGGACGGGAGCGTGCCCATGCCGGCGATGAGGAGGGCCGCCGCGAGCGCCGTCCAGATGAACGCCAGGGCGGGGTTCACGAGGAACGCGCCCCAGAGGTAGCCGCCTTCGTTGCCGAGGAAGTGGTGACCGCCGTTGCCCGCGAAGAAGAAGCCGAGGACGCCCCAGATGGCGAACATCGAGCCCGCCGTCATGGCGAGCGCCCGGTTCGGTGAGGACGCGAAGCTCGGCTGGACGATGGACATCTCGTTCTCCTCTCCTCGGACGTCGTGGTCGTCCTCGGGATCGTGGGTCAGTGCCGCCCAGATGCGCGCCGAGCGCGACGGTCGATGGTCGCTCTCAGCCTCCGGCGGGCGGGGAAACGGTATCGTGTCCCGCCCCGACCGGCCCAATCGGAGCGCCGCCACGATGCGGATGCCCACGCCGACGACCACCGCCCCGATCAAGAGGAGTCCCGTGACCTTCACGCCCGACCGCACCGGCGAGGTGTCACGTCGGGGACGGTGGTTCCTGCTCGCTGCCGTGGGTTTCGTGGTCGTGCCTCTCGTCTACGCGGCCGCCGTGCTGACCCCGATCGGTCAGCGCCTCGAGGACGCTGCGTTGAGCGGGGTCCGTGACACGGACCTGTTCGGGTCCGACACCGCGCTCAACGTCATCTCGGTCCCGGTGATCCTGCTGCTCGTCGTCGTGATCGTCGCCGTCGGTCTGGGCCGACGGCGGCTCGGCGTGGGCATCGGAGCCGGGGTCGTGGTGCTCGCGTCCGCGGGGACGTCGACCTTGCTCAAGCGTATCGCCGCGCGCCCTGAGATCGCCGGGTCGACGACCCCGAACTCGTTCCCGTCGGGTCACGCCACGATCGCGCTCGCGGCGTCGTTCGCGGTGCTCATGGTGACCCCCCGGCGGTTCCGGCCCGTGGTGCTGCTCGTCGGCGCCGCCTACGCGGTGATCGTGGCGAACCAGACCGTCGTCTACGGCTGGCACCGCATGAGCGACATCGTCGGCGCGTGTGGGGTCGCGCTCTTCTGGCTCGGGATCGTCCGGGCGGTCGGACCGCGGGTCGACCTCGGCCTGCGGGGCGACCGCGACGCTCCGCGGGGGCCGCGCGTCCTCGTCACCGGAGCGCTCCTGGCGGCCCTCGGCATCGCCGTGCTCATCGGCGCCGTCGCCGCGGTCGTGTTCGTGGTGAGCGACGCGGCGGACGGTCCGTCCCTGCTGGTCGCGGGTCGGATGGCGGCGTCGGGGAGCGTCGTGCTCACGATGCTCGCGGTGTGGCTCGCCGACGGCATGCACCACGCCGGTGGGGGTGGTCGGCGCTGACGAGCGGTCTGGCCGGAGTGCGTGAGGCGGTCGCCGCGGTTCAGCGCTGCGAGACGGGCGAGATGACGAGCTCGTCGACGCGGACGTGTCCGGGAGCGTCGAGGACGAACTGCACGGCTGCGGCGACGTCCTCGGGGGTGAGCATCACCGCGCGGGCGTCGGCGTCCGGCACGACCGGACGCATCGCCAGGAAGTCCGAGTCGACGTCTCCCGGGCACAGGTGGCAGGCCCGGACGCCGTGCTCGGCCTCCTGGTCGTTCAACGTCCGGACGACGGATCCCAGGGCGGTCTTGCTCGCGCTGTAGGCCACGCCGGCCCCGGGCGAGAACTGCCATCCCGAGTACGACGACACCACGACCACGACGCCGGCCGCCCGCCGCAGCTCCGGCAGCGCGAGGTCGACCGCCGCCACCACCGCCGTGAGGTTCGTGTCGACGATCTGTGTGAAGCGGGCGAGGTCCTGGTCTGCCCATCGTCGGGCTGGGTCGTTGAGACCGGCGGCGAGGACGAGACCGTCGATGCGGCCCAGACGATCGACGAGCTCGGCGTGGGCGGCGGCCAGGGCCCGCCGGTCCGTCACGTCGACCGGCAGGGCGATCGCGTCCCCACCGTCGGACCGGACCTCGGCCACCACCGCGTCCAGGGCCTCCCGGCGACGGCCGCTCACCGCGACGCGCCACCCTGCGGCCGCAGCCATCCGCGCCGCCGCGCGCCCCATCCCGGTCCCGCCGCCCGTGATCCACAGCACCCGTGCGTCATCGCTCATCGTCCGTCCTCCTGTCGTCAGTATGCTCGGCGGCACGACGCGGACGGGTGGAGGCAGCGAGGATGCTGATCGAGTTCAACGACCAGGTGGTCGTGGTGAGCGGTGCGGGCCGGGGGATCGGACGCACCATCGCGGAGCGGTTCCTCGCCGAGGGTGCGACGGTGTTCGCGCTCGACCTGGCGTTCGGTGCGGCGGGCGACGGAGCTGCTCCGACGCCGGCCGACCGGTTCGTCGAGCTCGTGTGCGACGTCAGCGATCCGGCCTCGGTCCGCTCCGCGGTCGCGACGATCGTCGAGCGCGCCGGACGGATCGACGTGCTCGTGAACAACGCCGGCATCAACGTCGAGGGCACCATCGACACGCTCGACCCCGACCGCTGGCGGCGGTGCTTCGACGTCAACGTGGGCGGGGTGTTCCTGATGAGCCAAGCGGTGATCCCGACCATGCGGGCGCAGCGGTCCGGACGCATCGTCAACGCGGCGTCGTTCGCGGCGATCGTGCCGAGCGTCGGGAGCGCTGCCTACGCGGCCTCGAAGGCGGCGGTCGTGCAGTTCACGCGGGTCCTGGCGGGTGAACTCGGGCCGTGGGGCGTCACGGTGAACGCCTACGCCCCGGGCATGGTGCCGACGGCGATGAACGGCTTCGCCGACATGGACCACGCGGCGCAGGCGCGACTGCTCGACACGCTGTCGCTCCGCCGCTGGGAGACCGCCGACGACGTGGCCGACGTGGTCTGCTTCCTCGCGAGTCGAGCTGCCGGGTACGTCACCGGCGCGCTCATCGACGTGAGCGGCGGCAAGTTCGCCACGCAGATCCCGGCGAAGGCCTACGAGATCGCGGCGCTGCCGGACTGACGCGCTCCCTGCCCGGGCGACGGCGCTGTCCCGCTCCGCGCGGTGGGCTCGCTCCGGGTCAGGGGCAGTGCAGCGTCGACGAGGCCCGCTGCCCTTCGCGGCGTTCGACACGGTGCTGTGAGAGGGGCGCGCCGCAGAGCGGGCACGCGCGGTCCACCGTGCGGTCGTCGGGGCCCTCGGGACGCCCGGCGCCGATCTGCGACGGCCCCATCTTCTCGATGAGCGTCGTGTTCCAGCGCGTGTACCAGCGTCCGAATCGACCCGCCATCGCTCCTCCAGTTCGTTCGTACCCTAATGATCAGTGTACGACGCTGTTCTGCCTCCTGACCACAAGCGACGGGTCAGGAGGCGTCGTCGACGACCGACAGGAGGGCCGTCAGGTCGTCCTTCAGGGCCTCCAGACGGGCGACCGGCCACCCCAGTCGGGCGGCGACGGCGAGCGGCACCGCCCGCGCCCGCTCGCGCAGGGCGCGACCCGCGGTCGTCAACGACACCTGCAGCTGGCGCTCGTCGCTCGGGCTGCGGTCACGACGGACGTAGCCGGATGCCTCGAGCCGCTTGAGGAGGGGGCTGAGCGTCGCCGAGTCGAGGTGCAGCTCGCGCGCGATCGCCCGGACCGACCTGGGGGAGTCCTCCCACAGCGCGAGCATCACGAGGTACTGCGGATGCGTGAGACCCATCGGCTCGAGGAGCGGCCGGTACAGCCCGATCACGGCCCGGGACGTCGCCGCGAGCGCGAAGCAGAGCTGACGGTCGAGGGCGAGCGGGTCCACGGTCTCCGGCGCAGCGGTCATGGCTCGATCCTACGTTCGTGCCCTCATGGTTCGTGCGCTGCCGCCCTCGAACTGGGGCGCGCTGCGACGTTGTCCGCCGTCCGGACGACACCTACGCTCGGAGGAGTACCCGCTGCACCCGGACGGACCGGACCGCGCCCGTGCCCGGTCCGAGCGGTGTATCCCTCCCGGTCCCTGCTCCTGTCGACGCGCTACCCGTCCCGTCGAGCGGACGCAGTGGACCGGGACCCCGAAGGCGTCGTGTTCCACGCGTGTCGCCGCCTCCACCATGCCGGTGCCAGCGACGCGGACGCATCGCGGAACGTGCAGTCGATGTCGCTTCTCAACTCAGGTGAGACCGCCTCTCAGCTCTGATCCCATGCGCGACTTGAGCGGCCTGGTTCAGGTGGGCGCGTTCCTCTCTCAGGGCAACTGAGACCTGTCTCGCCCCTCACGGGACTGGCAAACGCAGAAGGGCGGTGGAGCTATTACAGCTCCACCGCCCTGGGCGAGTGAGTTTAGACGGTGGCGAGGATTCGTTCCTCCGGAAGACATTCGGTGCAGCCCCGGGACTTGCGTCGGTTGGGCACGCTCTGCTTCTTCACGTGTCCGGCCGACGCGCACTTCCACCAGTAGAGGTCGGTTCCGGCGAACATGAGGTCTGGGCGCTTCGACCCGTTGAGGTAGGTGTGGAACTCGGTGACGAGGAGCGGGTCGGTGGTCGCGAGGTCGTTGACCCGTGGCACGAGTCTCCGCCGGGAGCAGATGCTGCAGCCATATCCGGCGACCTTGCGGTCGATGCGCTCGGGGTACCAGCGGGCCGCGGGCGTTGTGCACAGCCAGTAGACCGTGTCGTTGGAGCCGTGCGTGTAGTCGTGGGGCTGCTTGCCGTTGTTGCGGCTGGGGTGCCACTGGGCAGCGATGTCCGGGTGGGTGTCGGCGAGGCTGTTGGCGTTGGCTCGGAGTCGTGCGCGACGGCACGGGTCGCATCCCGCGCCTTGGCTGCGGTTGTAGAGCGACATCTTGTACTGGTGGCCGCAGTCGGGGCGCAGCCACTCGGCCTTGTCGCCGCTTCCCGCGCTCATCTTGGTTGCCGGGTGGGTGCGGGCGTAGTCGGGGTGCAGTTCCGCCGCGAGCCGCGGATGTGTGGTGGTGAGGTCGTTGATGCCGGCGACGATGGTCCGGTTGCTGCAGATGCCGCAGTTCATGCGCGTCTGGGTGCGGTTGGAGGGCGTGGCCCAGTAGACGTGCCCGGCGCGGGGGCAGCGCCAGGCGAGGCTTCGGTGGGAGGCGGCGGCGATGTTGCGCGCCGTTGTCTGGCCGTTCATGACCGGGTCGAGCTCGTCGGCGAGGAGCGGGTGCGTGGTGGCGAGGTCGTTGTACCCGGTCGCAACCGCGGTGTGGCTGCAGATGGGGCACTTCCCGCGCGTCCTGTGCTGGTGGCCGTCGTCGCAGATGAGAAGCCCGTCGCGGGGAACGACGGCGAAGTGCCCCGACGTCATCGAGCGTCCTCGAGCCAGGCTGCTCATCTACGGCAGGCGCGTCGGGGTGGGGCGCTGAGTTAGATCCACGGCCCATCGTGATCGACACAGTCGCTGCACCGCGACGTCGCGACGAGGTCGCGGCGGAATCCGCCCGTCGAGGGGTACTGCTCGCCGTTGCCAAGACCCGTCCAGGCGCCGGGCGTCGACACCTCGCCCCACTGACTCATGTCAGGGTCGTCGCCCTTGTGGTGGCAGCCGACGAAATGTGCCATGCCTCGAGGTGAGACCTGCAGCAACGCGGTCGCAACGCGCTGCCTTCGCTCGGCTCGCTCGGCCTGCTGACGCTCGCCGTGCTCGCAGAACCGGTCGTCCATGTCGTCGAGCTCGCACCAGGCCATGAAGTCATCCTCCACCCGCTCTCGGACGTCGCGCCGGCGGTCAGCCGCGCCGCCGGAACTCTTCGATGATCCCCGGGAGCTCGCCCGACGTCGTGATCACGTGCCGGCGCCGCCCGGGAGCGTTCGGGCCGATGACCTCGCAGTGCTCGAGCTTCGCCAGCAGATCGTCGGCGATCTCCGGCGCGACGTAGAGGTGCCGCGTCAGCGACGCCCGCGTCGCGATCCTCGTCGTCACCACCTGGCGCGCCGCCTCGATCACGAGGGCCGTGTCGACGCTGACGTCGCGCACGTGCACGCTGTGCTCGTCGTTCGTGCGGGCGCTCCGCCCCAGAGCCGCCGCACGTTCCACTTCCCCATGCGCCGAGCATACGAACACGGCGTTCCGAGAACGAGTCCGCGTTCGGGTGGCGCCCTTTCGGGCAGCGTCCCCTGCGGGCCTGCTCAATTCGGCCGCGGGCCTGATCCTGGCGCATACCTGTAGTCGAACATGTGTACCGTTTGAGTGGAGGTCAGATCATGCACGCACTGGACCCGCGGCCTGTCGCTACGGCGTCGATACCGGCGCTCCTGCAGGCCGCACCGGTCGCCGTGGCTTGCGGATCCCGTCACCGGCTCAGGACTACTACGACGGTCCGATCGACCTGACCGCGATGCTCGTCGAGGACCAGGCAGCGACGTTCATCGTTCGAGCCTCCGGGCACTCCATGATCGGCGCCGGAATCAACGACGGCGACGTCGTCGTCACCGTCCTCGACGGCGAGCTCACCGTGAAACGGCTCGAGATCGAAGCCACCGGCGTGATCCTCCGAGCCGAGAACACGGCCCACCCCGACATCACGGTCCCCGAGCTGTCAGACCTGCGCATCTGGGGCGTCGTGACCTACTGCCTGCACCACCGCAGGTAGTCCCGTGCTCGGGCACGTCGACGTGGACTCGGCCTACGCCTCGTTCGAGCGCGTCTTCAGCCCGTCGCTCGAGAGTCGACCACTGGTCGTCCTGAGCAATAACGACGGGATGGTCGTCGCGGCCCCCAAGGAGGCGAGGCCCTCGGTCTCGACCTCGGGAGCCCTGGTTCGAGCTCCGGCCCCTGGCCGAGCGGCTCAACGTCGCAGCGGTCTCTAGCAAATACGAGCTCTACGGCGACATGAGCCGCCGCGTCATGGAAGTGCTCGACCGCTTCACGCACGAGGTCGACGTCTACTCGATCGACGAGGCCTTCCTCAACGTGGACAAGCGCACCGCGGCTGATCCTGAGGCGATGACCGAGCTCGGCCGGACGATCAAGGACGCCCTGTGGCGGCTCATCGGTGTCCCCGTCTGCGGTGTCCCCGTCTGCGTCGGCATCGCGCCGACCAGGACGCTCGCGAAGCTGGCTAACAAGACCGCGAAGAAGCTTCCTGTGTTCGACGGGGTCTGCGTGTGGCCCGCGACCCGACCCGCCTGGCGCGAGCAGCTGATGCGACGCCTGGAAGGACGCCGCACCATGTTCAAGACCATCGCTCGCATCATGAATTCCGTCGTCCGCGCTCCGTTCCAGGACGCCGTTGCCGTGATCGCGGCTGCGCCGCAGCCGTTCAAGCCGGCGCTCGTCGCGCGCCCGGCGGCGGGCATGCGCGTCCAGCCGCGCGACGAGATCCTCCTCGGCGACTTCAGCATGATCTGCCGCGGCACGACCGGCGTCGTGCTCGTGGCGCCCGAAGACTTCCTCGCCGCCGACGAGGTCGTCGTGCTCTGGTCCGACGCCGGCTCGATCGTTTACAAGCTCGACACCCTCGCGCACGCCGCGCTGACGCCCGTCTGAATCGATGAGCCAGTGTCCCCCAAAATGAGTACATGCGCGGAACCTGAGGATGGCTTAGACATCTCATAGGGGGAAGGGAACGGCCGTTCCCTCGTGAGAGATATGGAGATTGCAATGAACATCTCGCGCAAAGCCTGGCGGTTGGGGTCCGCCATCGTCGCCGTCATCGGCCTGACGCTCGTCGCGGCGCCGGCCCACGCCGACACGTCGTCTCCGAACGACGTCATCTACGTCAACAAGTGGAAGGTGACGAGCGTCGGCAGCGCCTACACGACCACCGGATCGTGGCACAACTGCCAGGCCGTGACGAAGTCGTCGGTGGCGGGCTCCGTGACGTGCTCCCTTTCGACGTCCATCTCGAACACGCTGACGGGATCCGTTTCGGCGTCGGTTGCGGACATCAACGCATCGGTCGGCTACAGCACGTCGGCGACGACGACCGTCAGCACGTCCCGTTCCTTTAACATCGCCGCCGGTAAGTCTGGCGAGCTCCAGTGGCAGGCGCAGTACACGTCGAAGAAGGTGACGCAGACGGAGTACCAGTGCCTCGCGAACGGGAACGGCTGCACCAGCCTCGGCAAGACTGCCGTGGCGGTCGCGAGCAAGTACAACCAGCCGAACTTCCGCTTCGTGGCCTCCTAGGCCCTGGCCGCGATCTGCGCTAGACAGTTGACGACAGAGCTTGAATCGAGGATCACCATGAAGCATCGCCACCTGGTCGCTGCGGTCACCATTGCCGTTGCGGCTGCATCTCTGACGGGGTGCTCTTCGACGTCTCAGGCACTGCCGTCGCTGACCGCGCAGGGCGCGTATATCGTGCCGCCCAGCACGGGCACCGGGTCCAAGTCGCTCGGTACGTTCGATGCGGCCACGGACACCGTCTACGTGGCCATCACCTGCCACGGCGGCGGTGACGTGGTCCTCACGCTTCCGCCGTCGACGGTCTCCGTCGACGCGGGATGCACGAGCCCGAGCAAGAAGGGCGGACAGATCGCAAGCAGGACCATCGCCCTCGACAGCACGACGGGCAAGGTGAAAGCCGTGGTCAAGGCGTCCAAGGACGACTCCTGGAGCCTGCTCGTGTCGAAGAGCAAGTGACCTCGGGCCTGGCGTCCTAGGAACACACGACAGACCCCCGCAGCCATCACGGCTGCGGGGGTCTTCCTTTTCGCGACCGCGCTCTCGTGAGAGTCGCCGCCCTCGGGTCGGCGGCGTCGGATCACATCATGCGCTGGCTGACGACCTCGCCGCCATCCCCCGCGCCTCACGAACGAAGCCCCCGTTGCAGCAGTCGCTGCGGCGGGGGGCCGGTCGCGGGGCGCGCAGTACATTGGCGCGATGGTGGCCGCCGCGTTTACGGAGTTCTTTGTCGCTGAAGTCGGTGCTGCGGCGGCGCTAATCGGGTTGCTTTTCGTCGCGATCTCGGTCGCGCCGGAGCGGATCAGCGGCCCAACCGCGTCCCTCGTCGAGCAAACCCGCGCCTCGAGCGCGCTGACTTGCTTTCTCCTGCCGCTCACTCTCGCCCTGTTACCAGGGGCGCACCTCGCCATCCCGGCCATCGTTCTCAGTTTCGGCGGCTTGCTCTTTGTTGCCGCAACCCTTCGCCGGTACCTCGCAACACCTCGCCGGCGAAAGGAGCACCGCGATGGCCTCCTCGGCCTCGTCGGCTTCACCGCCGTGCTCGGCGTCATCCTCGCCTACGGCATCGTTGCACTGGTCGCCCCCACGGGGTCCTCGGCGACCCCCGCCATCGCCAGTGCGACCATTGCTTCGATTCTCCTCGGCGTCGAACGCGCCTGGGCCCTGATCGGCGGGCGCCCCACGAGTAGGACGCAAGTCCTCCGGGACCATGTGCAAGGGCAGCCCCACGGCGCCACACCGCCGGCCACCCGCGAGTCTGACTCGTCTGACGCAACCCGCGAGGATTGACCGTCCGGGCGGAAGGAGGGCCGAGCACCCCTTACCCCGGTGTGCGCGAACGCGCGGATGGGCGAGGTCGCGCTCCGGGAGTGCTCGGACGGCTAGGGGTCTCCGTACGGCGGCGCACAGGATCGACGCGGAGAGGTCGCCTTACTTCTGGTACAGGACGCTGCGCACCAGCGCGGACTGCGCCCGGCGGATTTCGTCCGTGCTGCGCCCGGCGGCGATCAGCTCGTCCAGGATGTCCGCATGCATGGCAGCGAGCAGCGCGTGACTGACATGCACGGCGTCGGCGATCGGGCGCGTGCCGAGGATTTCGCGAACGAGGGGTTCAAGCCGCGCGAATTCGGCGAGGTAGCGGGCGCGGCGTAGGGCGCCGGGCCGCGCGATTTCGCGCGCGCGGGCCAGGTAGCGGTTCTCGAGCTTGAAGATGAGCAGCTGATCGAGTAGCAACACGATGCGCTCGGGCGCCGAGACGCCTGAGTCGGCGCGGTGAATGTCGAGCACCATGTGCACCGGGGCCAGTTTCGCCTCGATCAGCGCGTCGAGCAGCCCCTCACGGCTGCCGAATGCGCGAAAGAGGGTGCCCTTGCCCACGCCCGCCTCGCTCGCGATTGCGTCCATCGTGACGTCGCTCGGCGCCGAGACCGTCACCCTTTGATCCGACTCCGGCGCGCGGACGGCGTTCGTCCGCGCGCCGCTCGCATCCCACCAGGAGCCGCCATGTCACCACGCTGACCACCGATGATCGACGGAGGTTGCTGCGCCGCGGGCGAGCACTGGAGTGGTGCACTTGTGCGGATTCAAGGGGCTGGAGTCTCAACTAGTCCGAGAGAAGTCTCATCTGAGTTGAGAAACGACAGCGGTCGAAACGGGGTTCTGTGGAGCGAGTGACGGGAATCGAACCCGCGCTACCAGCTTGGGAAGCTGGAGTTCTACCATTGAACTACACTCGCGTCGCCCGGAGGCTCGAACCAGCTTAGCGGATGCGCGCGGCACCCGCGCGCACGAGGTGGGCGGGGCCTCCCGGTCGATCGCCGCACGTCGGCACGCGGAGCGGGGCGCCCGTTCCAGCCGGGAGGCCCGGGCCGCCTCCGGCACGTCCCTCCAGGATCCCTGGGAGCGGCCGTGCTCCACGGACACGCCGAGCGTCCGTGTGTACCGTCCACGGTGCCGAGCGATTCCCTGCGCTCGGTGCCCATCGGCCCGTGAGCAGCACTCGGGAGGCGAAGCGGATGGTCAGACACCCACTCATCGACGACGTCGTCGGACCGGCGATCGTGGTCGAGTCGAGTGCCCCGGTGGTCTGGCTCACCGACGCCCTCGCGTCGTTGCTCGCCCGAGCCGCGACGAGCGAACGCCTCGTCGTGCTCCGGACCGAGGCCGACGCCGCGATCACACCCGCGCTCCGGCACGCCCTCGGCGCCCACGGTGCGGCATGGGCCGTCACGGACCGCGACGGCTCCCTGCGCGACGGGCGCACCGGGGTCCGTGCGACCTCCATCGACGACTTCGTGCTCCGCGGCCCGGAACTGTCCGGGACACCGTCGCCCGAGCACCCGGTCGCCCCGCACGCCGTCCCGCAGGTGAGCATCGACCTGACGCTCCGACACCACCCCGACCGCGAGATCAACGTCGGCGGTGCGCTCGAGGCGCTCTGCGACGCGGCGGACAGCTGCCCGGAGCGATGGGGAACCGCCGAGCCGCTCACCGTGCCGTGGGACCGCTGGGTCGTCACCCAGTACGCCAAGCACCGCGCGCCGGACGTCAGCACCTCGTACGCGATCGGGGACGGCATGGCGGCCACCATGACCGCGCACATGACGAACGGCTTCGTGGTCGAGACGCTCTCGGCCATGGTCACCGAGCCGGACGGCGGAGTGGACGCCGTGCTCGACGCCGTCCGCGAGGTCGCGAACGACGTCGTCCCGGTGTTCGGCGTCGTCATGCGGCGCCACGGCGATGCTGACCACATGGTCCGCGCGGTGTCGTACGGCGAACCCGAGCCCGCCGCGGTCGTCGTCGGCCCGGAGGCGACGGCGTTCCTCGACCGCAGCGGCCACTGGCCTCCTGCCGACACCCGCATCGAGACCTTCGGCTCGGACGGCCACGAGGGTCTCCTCGTCCGGTTCGACTCCGGCTGGGATGCGCTCGAGGCGTTCCTCGACCGCATGGACGAGGACCGCTTCCTGACGCTCGTGGGCGGTGGCCCGCTCGAGCCCGCGCAGGCCGAGGGCGCCCTCGACGAGCACGATGCACGGACGCTCGGAGGCGCCGGTGCCCCGTGACGTCACCCTGCTCTCCCGCAAGCCCGTCGACCTGCGGGAGGTGGCGGAAGCGATCGTCGCGCACGCTGACGGTTGGGGCGTGCGCGCCCTCGACGACGGCTCCGTGCTCCAGGTCTGCCGTGACGCCGATCACCCCGTGATCAGCGTCCTCGGTGTGCACCGGGTCGACGCCGCGAGCGAGGTGGAGCGCATCCTGCCCGACGCGCCCCCGCTGCCCGTACCGCTGTGGTGGGTCGACGCCGTCGCGCCCTACGGGCCGGACGGGGAGGCCGGGGTCGCCGCCGCCGAGGAGGCAGCCCGAGCGCTCGACGCGGTCTGCATCGTCCACGGGAGCTGACGACCCCCGGCCGCCGGTTCCCCCGCTCGGGGCAGCGGAAGGCGGCCGGGGTGCTACCGCTGGTCCCCAGCGCCGGGAGCCCGACGGCCGTTCATCGCCGCGAGCCGCTCGTTGTACGCGTTGAGCTCGGCGTCGCCGTCACGGTCCGCCTGCCGGTCGAGGCGCTTGGCGGTTCGCTCGTCCGACTGGATCCAGCCCCGGACGACGAGCAGCGCGACGAGCACCATCGGGATCTCGGAGGCGCCCCAGGCGATCCCCCCGCCGGTGTGCTGGTCGGCGAGGAGCGCGGCGTCGTTCGTCTGCCCGAGCGCGTGGTACCAGTCGAGCGCGTAGACGTCGGAGCTCGTCATGACCGCGACCCCGAAGAACGCGTGGAAGGCGAGCGTGGCCAGCAGCGCGATGATGAGGATCGGGTACGGCGGACGCTTCGGCCCCGGGTCGACCCCGATGAAGACCCAGAAGAACAGGTACCCGCTCAGGATGAAGTGCACGACCATCACGACGTGCCACTCGTGGGACTGCATGGCGTACTGGAACGCGGGCGTGAAGTAGAAGACGATGAGCGAGCCCGCGAAGAGGGTCCCCGCCACGGCGGGCTGCCCGAGGAAGTGCATGTAGCGGGAGTGCACGAACAGCATGAGCCACTCGCGCGAGCCCCGGCTGCCGTCGTTCCGCACGGGCAGGGTCCGCAGCGCCAGGAGCACGGGGCCGCCGAGCACGAGCGGGAGCGGCACGAACATCATGAGACCCATGTGCTGGATCATGTGGCTCGAGAAGTGGATCATCCCGTAGACCGCGGGCCCACCGCTCGTGAACCAGATGAACAGGACACATCCGAGCAGCCACGCCACCGTCCGGTGTACTGGCCACTTGTCGCCGCGACGTCGGAGCTTGCGGACCGCGAGCAGGTACCAGACGCCCATCGTCACCGCGACGGCGAGCCACGCCCAGTCGATCTGCCACTGGGTCAGGAACGTGTGCAGGGTCTGTGCGGGCGGGTACGGGAACCCGATCAGGCCGCTCCGCGCGTCGTCGCCCACCACCGGCGTCTGCGGCACCGGCGGCTGGCTCCGCGACAGACCGACCGAGACGCCCATGGCGATCGCCATGAACACGATCTCGGCCAGGGCGAACCGCACGAACAGGCGGCGGTCGGACGGGTCCCGCAGGAGGCCCGGCACCAGTCGGCGACGCTGCACCACGCCCGCGATCCCGAGCAGGACGAGGATCGTCGCCTTGATCGTGATGAGCCAGCCGTAGGGCGTGGTCACGAGGTCGCCGGGGCCGGTGATCCGGAGCGACGCGTTGATGATCCCCGAGAACGCGACGGCACCGAAGCACCAGCCCGCGAGCGTCGAGTAGCGGGCGACGACCCGGCCCGTCGCGCCCTTCGTGCCCGTGCGCAGGAGCACCACCGCGACCAGACCGCCGACCCAGACGCACACGCCGACCAGGTGGATCGCGAGCGAGTTGACCGCGTTCGCGTGCTGCAACGACCCCGCCGAGTGCCCGGAGAGCGCGAGCGGCAGCAAGGCGAACAGCGCGACGCACGTGGCGACGGCGAGCGTCGTGACGCGGGTGGCGAACGCGGCGATCGCCGTGGCGATGAGGACCGCCGCCGCCGAGACCACGAGGGACTCGCCGATCTCGACCTGGAACGCGAACACCAGGAAGTTCCGCGCGTACACGGGGCTCGTCAACGGCACGCTGAGGGTGGTCGCGGCCGTGAGGAGCACCCCGACGACCGCGGCGAGGAACCAGACGGACCCCGACACGGCGGCCCACCGTGCGGCGCGGTGCTGGATCCGCGACATCTGCTTCGGGTCCTTGCGCTGGGCCGGCAGCGCGAACGCGGCGACGATGAGCAGCCCGACGGTGAGCGCGGCCATGCCGTCGTGCACGGCGCGGGCGATCGGCAGGCTGACGGCGACGAAGTTCCCGGCGTCGACCAGTGACCGGTCGCCCGTCAGCGCCCCCGTGAACGCCATCGAACCGACCGCACAGGCCACCGCGAGCGGCACCGCGATGGCGAGGACCGTCGCGACGGTGGACGCGCGGGCCGGAGCGGGCTCGGTGTCCGGTGCTGGGCCTCCCGGCAGTGCGCCGTCGGTGTCGGAACCGGCGCTGCGCGAGGGGTCGACGCGGTCGTCGGCAGCGGTGGGGGCACCCTCGGTGGGGGAGGAGGTGACGGTCATGCCTGGTCTCGACGGCCTGTTCTCATCAGCGGATGCGCAGCGGGGCCGGGAGGGCCGGGGTGCGCGGACGGTCAATCGTACGTCCGCCTCCCGACACGCCCGCTGAGTCTCCACAGGCCGGGCGCTGCGGCCCCACTCAGTGCACGACGGTCGCGGGCGGAGGCGGCTGGCACCGTCCGGACCGCGCGCAATACGATCGACCCGTGCTGCTCTCCGACCGCGACATCACCGCTCAGCTCGACGCCGGACGGATCGGCCTCGACCCGTACGACCCGTCGCTCGTGCAGCCCTCGAGCATCGACGTCCGGCTCGACAAGTTCTTCCGGCTCTTCGACAACCACAAGTACCCGCACATCGACCCGTCGGTCGACCAGCCGGACCTGACGCGGCTCGTCGAGACCACCGGGGACGACCCCTTCGTCCTGCACCCGGGCGAGTTCGTGCTCGGGTCGACGTTCGAGGTCGTGACGCTGCCCGACGACATCGCGGCGCGACTCGAGGGGAAGAGCTCGCTCGGACGCCTCGGGCTGCTGACGCACTCGACCGCGGGGTTCATCGATCCCGGGTTCTCCGGGCACGTCACGCTCGAGCTGAGCAACGTCGCGACGCTGCCGATCATGCTGTGGCCGGGGATGAAGATCGGGCAGCTCTGCTTCTTCCAGCTCTCCAGCCCGGCGGAGAAGCCCTACGGCTCGGCTGAGTACCAGTCGCGGTACCAGGGGCAGCGAGGGCCGACGGCGTCCCGCTCGGCGCTCAACTTCCACCGGACGGACGTGTCGGGGGAGCGGTAGCGCGCCGGGTCATCGCCCCCGCCGCTCCCGCAGACGCGCGGGTCGTGCCCACCGCCGGGAGGCCCATCCCGGCCCGGAACGACGAGGACCCCGCCCGCGACTGGGTCGCGGACGGGGTCCTGGGTGCGTCGGTGACGCGGCGGGTCAGCCCTGCTTGGCGAGCTGCTCGAGCGTCGGGTTGTTCTTGTACGCCTGGACCGCGTTCTCCTTGGTCACGAGGACCGGGGTGAGCTCGATCGCGGGCACCGTCTTGACGCCGTTGTTGTTGTTGGCCTTGTCGAGGACCGTCTTGGGCTTCTTGCCCTGGCTGAGGGTCTTGACCAGGTCGACGGCCGTGTTGGCCTCGAGCGTCGTGTCCTTGTAGATCGTCGAGTACTGCGTGCCGTTCATGATGAGCGGGATCGACGCGGTCTCCGAGTCCTGGCCCGTGACGATCGGGTTCGGCATACCGGCGGCCTTGGTGGCCGTCAGGATCGCGCGGCCCAGGGTGTCGTTCGGCGACAGGACGCCGTCGAGCTTGGTGCCGCCCGAGTAGTAGTGCGTGATCAGGTTCGTCATGCGGGACTGGGCGTTCTGGGCGAGCCAGCCGTCCGTCTCGACGTTCTGGAACTTGGTCTGACCCGAGACGACCTTGAGCGTGCCGTCCTTGATCTTCGGGGTGAGGACGCTCATCGCACCGTTGTAGAACACCGTCGCGTTGGCGTCGGTGGACGCACCGGCGAAGATCTCGACGTTGTACGGGCCGTTGCCCTTGCTCTTCTTCAGGCCGTCGAGCAGGGCGTGCGCCTGCAGCTGACCGACCTTGAAGTTGTTGAACGCGACGTAGTAGTCGACGTTCTTCGTGTTGAGCAGGTTGCGGTCCCAGGCGATGACGGTCGCGCCGGAGGTCTTGGCGGCCTTGACCTGCGAGCCGAGCTGCGAGCCGTCCTGCGCGCCGATGATGACCGCCTTGTCGCCCTTGGTGACCATGCCGGAGACCTGGCTCTGCTGGTCGGACACGGTGTTCGTGGCGGCGGCGTACTGGATGTCGGCCTTGAAGCCGGCGGCCACGATCGCCTTCTTGAAGGCGGCGCCCGCGAGCACCCAGTTCTGCGACGTCTTGGCGGGGAGCGCGACGCCGATGGTGTCGCCCTTCTTGATGTCCGCACCGCTCGCGCTCGAGCCACCGCGGGCCGAGCAACCGGTGAGGGCGAGACCGGCGACGAGCACGACGCTCGCACCGATCATGAACTTCTTGCGCATGTGATTGCTTTCTCTTCGTTGAGGTACGGGAGGGACGGTGCCGACCCTCCCGGGTCGTGTCGACGGCGGAGGCCGTCGTCGGGTGCCGGCGGCGGTGGTGACCGCCGCCGGCGGGTTCAGGGGATGGGTGGGGTCAGTGGGAGAGGACCTTGTCCGGCTGGTCCTGGATCGACTGCGGCTGCTGGTCCGCGACGGTCGTCTCCTGGGTCTCCTGCCGCCGGAACTGGCGCATCATGCCGCCGATGAGCGACGGACGGCCCTGCGACTTGGAGTAGACGTCGAAGGCGACGGCCACCAGGAGCACGAGACCGCGGATGATCTGCGTCATGTTGGACTCGATGCCGAGCAGCGACAGGCCGTTCGTCAGGAGGGCCATGACCAGACCACCGACGATGGAGCCGGAGACGGTACCGATACCACCGGAGACCGCGGCACCACCGACGAACACGGCGGCGATGGCGTCGAGCTCCCAGCCGGTGCCGTCGTTCGGGCCCGAGGCGTTCGAGTAGGCGGTGAACACCATGCCGGCGACGGCCGCGAGGAGCGACATGTTCGCCATGACGAAGAAGTTCACCTTGCGGGCGCTCACGCCGGACAGGACCGCGGCGTTCGCGTTGCCACCGACGGCGTAGACCTGACGACCGAAGATCGTGTTGCGGGTGATGAAGCCGTAGATGATGACCAGCACGCCGAGGATGATCGCGACGACCGGGACCGAGGTGCCGACGTTGCCGGACGCGAACAGGTAGGTCGCGAACAGGGTCACGGCCACGAGCACGCCGGTCCGGACGAACGACACCCACACCGGGGGGACCTCGGCCTGCATCTTCTTGCGACGCTGGCGACCGCGGACCTCCATGTAGATGAGCGCGAGCGCGGTCACGAGGCCGAGGATCAGGGTGCCGTTGCTGAAGCCGAAGTCCGGGCCGAAGTCCGGGATGAAGCCGGCGCCGATGGTCTGGAAGTCGTTCGGCACGGGGACCGACGTCGAGTTGCCGATGATCTGGTTCGCGCCACGGAAGATGAGCTGACCGGCGAGCGTCACGATGAACGCCGGGACGCGGACGAACGCGACCCAGAAGCCCTGCCACGCGCCGACCGCCGCACCCACGGCGAGACCGAGGATGATCGCGAGCCACCACGGGAAGTGCCAGACCGCCATGGACTGCGCCACGATGATGCCGACGAACGCCGCGACCGACCCGACGGACAGGTCGATGTGACCGGCGATGATCACCATGACCATGCCGAGCGCCAGGATCAGGATGTACGAGTACTGGAGGAAGACGTTGATGATGTTCGTCGGGTCCAGCGTCAGGCCGCCGGTGGCGATCTCGAAGATGATCACGATCGCGACGAGCGCGATGATCATGCCGTACTGGCCGACGCTGTTGCCCTTGCCGAAGAGCAGTCTGAGGTTGTTCATTTCGTGAGTGCGCCCTTCCGCGCGGAGGTCATGCTTCGCATGAGGGTTTCGGGGTCCGCCTCACCGGCGGGGAGGTCGTTGGTGATCGCGCCCTCGAAGATCGTGTAGATGCGGTCCGAGAGGCCGAGGAGCTCCGGGAGCTCCGAGGAGATGAGGATGATGCCCTTCCCCTCGGCCGCGAGCTGCTGGATGATCCCGTAGATCTCGAACTTCGCGCCGACGTCGATGCCGCGGGTGGGCTCGTCGAGGATGAGCAGGTCGGGGTCGGTGAACATCCACTTCGACAGGACGACCTTCTGCTGGTTCCCACCGGAGAGCTTGCCGACGCCCTCCTCGACCGTGGGCACCTTGGTGCGGAGCATCTTGCGGTACTTCTCGGCGACGTCGTACTCCTCGAGGGAGTCGACGACGCCGCCCTTCGAGATCTTCTTGAGGTCGGCCGCGACGGTCGAGCGCTTGACCGTGTCGAGCAGGTTGAGCCCGAGCGCCTTGCGGTCCTCGGACACGTAGCCGATGCCGTTGTCGATCGCCTGCTGGACGTTGTTGACCTTGACCTCGCGGCCGTCCTTGATGATCTGGCCGCTGACGAAGGTGCCGTACGAGTGGCCGAAGATGCTCATCGCCAGCTCCGTGCGGCCCGCGCCCATGAGGCCCGCGAAGCCGACGATCTCGCCGCGGCGCACGTGGAAGTTCGAGCCCTTGCAGACGAGGCGCGTGGGGTCGACCGGGTGCTGGACCGTCCAGTCGCGGACCTCGAAGAAGACGTCGCCGATCTTCGGGGTGCGGTCCGGGAACCGGCTCTCGAGCGAGCGGCCCACCATCCCGCGGATGATGCGGTCCTCGTTGACGCCGTCCGCCTGGACGTCGAGCGTCTCGATGGACTTGCCGTCACGGATGATCGTGATGCTGTCCGCGATCTGCTCGATCTCGTTGAGCTTGTGGCTGATGATGATCGAGCTGACGCCGCGGGACTTGAGGCCGACGATGAGGTCGAGCAGGTGCTGCGAGTCGTTCTCGTTCAGGGCCGCCGTCGGCTCGTCGAGGATGAGGAGTTTGACGTTCTTGTGCAGCGCCTTGGCGATCTCGACGAGCTGCTGCTTGCCGACACCGAGGTTCTTGATCTGCGTGTCCGGGTTGTCGTCGAGGCCGACGCGGGCCAGGAGCTCCTCGGCGCGGAGCTGCGCCGCGGTCCAGTCGATGACGCCGAAGCGGCTCGGCTCGCTGCCGAGGAACAGGTTCTCGGTGATCGACAGCTCCGGGATGAGCGCGAGCTCCTGGTGGATGATGACGATGCCGGCCTGCTCGGACTGCTTGATGTTCGCGAACCGGACCTCCTCGCCTTCGTAGACGATGTCGCCGGTGTAGGTCCCGTAGGGATACACGCCGGACAGGACCTTCATCAGGGTCGACTTGCCCGCGCCGTTCTCGCCGCAGATCGCGTGGATCTCGCCGGCCCGCACGGTCAAGCTGACCTCGGAGAGGGCCTTGACGCCGGGGAACTCCTTGGTGATGGACCGCATCTCGAGGATCGTCTCGTTCGCGGTGATCGACCGGGTCTCGGTGCCGGTTTCGAACTGGCCGGAGCCGGTTCCGATCGGGTGTGACGCCACAGTGCATCTCCTTCTGCCGAGGTGTCGGCAGTCCTTCTGGTGATCGCGCCAGCGGAGGTCACAGCAGCACTGTGTCGGACTCCGTTGTCGCGTCCGGGTCGTCCGCCATGTGAACGGTCACATCGAGCGGAACGGGGGCAATATTACGCACAGGTTCCGGGCGGCTGTCAATTCCCCGGGGTCGCGGTTTGGTAACGCGGTCCGGAGGCCCCTGGAACGGGGGTCAGGGGCGGTCACGACCGGCTCCGGGGCGAGCCGGTCGAGCCGCGGACGACGAGTCGGGGCACGATGTCGACGGGCCGGAGGTCGCCCTCGACCGGGAGCAGGAGGTCGACGCAACGGCGCCCGAGCTCGGCGAAGTCGACGGACACCGTGGTGAGCGGCGGCCAGAAGTGCTGGGCTTCGGGGATGTCGTCGTAGCCGACCACGGACAGGTCGCCGGGGACGTCGAGCCCGTAGGAGCGGGCGGCGTGCATGACGCCGAGGGCCATGGCGTCGTTCGAGCAGAAGATCGCCGTGCAGTCGCGCCAGCGCAGGAGTTCGCGGCCCGCGTGGTACCCGAAGTCGGCGGTCCAGTCCCCGAGGATCGGCGGCTGCACGGGCATGTCGCGGTCGGACATCTCGCGCAGGAACCCCTGCATGCGCGCGTCCGCCTCGATCCAGTCCCGTGGGCCGGCGATGTGCCGCACGTACTGGTGCCCGAGGTCGAGCAGGTGCGCCGTGGCGAGCCGCGCCCCCGTCATCTGGTCCACCCAGAGCGCGGTCGGGTCCTCGCCGATGCTCGATCGCAGCGTGACGTACGGCGTCTGCATGCCGGACTCGGCGATCACGTCGAACACCCGCGTCTGCGGCGCGATGACGACGATGCCCTCGACGTCCTGGTCGAGGAGGTGACCGAGGCCCTGGCGGATCGACGCGTCGTCCGGCGCCGCGATGTTCGCGGTCGTCACGAAGTACCCGCGTCGGACCGCGGCGTCCTCGATCGCCTGGAGGGTCAGCGTCGGCCCGTAGTGGGAGCGCTGCGAGGTGAGGACCCCGATGGTGCGGGAGCGACTGGTGACCAGGGCGCGGGCGGCCCGGTTCGGCCGGTACTGCAGCTGCTCCATGGCGGCGACGACTCTGTCCCGGGTCGCCTCGCGGATCGCGTCGGAGTTGTTGAGGACGCGGGAGACCGTCTGGTGCGACACCCCAGCGACCCGAGCGACGTCCCGGATGCTGGGCGCACGCGACTTCTCTGTCTTCGCCGACGCCATTGCCTTCTCATTCCACCCCGATGTGCACGTTCACATCGCGAGCCACATCATTATGCACGTTCCGCTGGCGGTCGCCGCATCGAGTTCGCGCAGGCACCCGGGAGGCGGCCCAGCCGCAGGGTCCCGCAGTGGAGGGGACGCCTCCCGGGCCGCCGTCCGGACCACCCGGGGACGGGGTCCACCAGGCGTCCGCCTCAGTCGAGCGCGCGCGCCGGGAGCACCGCGAGCTGCCACCCGAGCCACGGGCTGAACGCGAACGGAGCCGCGGCGACCGCGGCCCGCAGCTCGTCCTCCGAGACCCAGACCCACTCGGCGACCTCGTCCGCCGCGGGTCGTGGCACGTCGGTCGTCGTGGCACGGAACACCGGGCAGACCTCGTTCTCGACGATGCCGGACGCGTCGACGGCGCGGTACCGGAAGTCGGGGAGGACCGGGGTCACGTCCGCCACGGTGATCCCGAGTTCGCGCGCGGCACGTCGGGCGATCGCGTCCTCGAAGGACTCGTCCGGCCCGGGATGTCCACAGAACGTGTTCGTCCACACCCCGGGCCAGGTGGCCTTCGTCAGGGCCCGGCGTGTGACCAGGATGTTCCCCTCGGGATCCGACACGTGGCACGAGAACGCCAGGTGCAGCGGCGTCGCGTCGGTGTGCACTGCGAACTTGTCGGCCACACCGATGGGGGCGCCGTCGTCGTCCAGCAGGACGACGGTTTCCGGGAAAGTGCTCATCGCGATGGATAGGTTAGGCCAATGAACGACGACGCGACCGCCGTCGCCCGGGACGGACTCACGCTCGTCGACGAGTGCCTCGAGCGGTTCTTCGCACTCGCCGCGCGTCGGGCCAGCACCTACGGCCGTGCGTCCGAGGACCTCTGGCGTGTGCTCAAGCGCGCCAGCACCGGCGGCAAGCAGTTCCGCCCGCGGATGGTGCTCACCGCCTACACCGGGCTCGGCGGGCGGGACCTCCATGCGGCGGCCCACGTCGGCGCGGCATACGAGCTGCTGCACACCGCGCTCGTGGTGCACGACGACGTCATCGACCGCGACTGGTCCCGGCGGGGCGTGCCGAACGTCGCCGGCAGCTACCGGGACGAGGCCACGACGGGCGGGATCCCGACGCCGGTGGCCGAGCACCGCGGCACGAGCGCGGCCGTCATCGCCGGGGACCTGGCCCTGGCGGGCGCGCCGCGGCTCATCGAGTCGAGCGGCGTCGACGGCGAGCGACGCACGCGACTGCTCGACCTGTTGGACGAGGCCGTGTTCGCGAGCGCCGCGGGCGAGATGACCGACGTCGACCTGTCGATCGGGGTCATGCCGAGCGTGGACGAGATCCTCGCCATGGAGCGCGCGAAGACCTCCGTGTACTCGTTCGAGGCACCGCTGCAGTCCGGCGCGGTGCTCGCGGGGGCGTCGGACGCGGTGGTCGCCGCGCTCGGGGTGTTCGGGCGCGAGATCGGGGTCGCGTACCAGGTGGTCGACGACATCCTCGGGGTCTTCGGGGACGAGGCGACGACGGGCAAGACCGCGGTGGGCGACCTGCGCGAGGGCAAGCGCACCGTGCTCGTGGCCCACGCGGCGACGACCGAGCACTGGGCCGCCATCGAGCCGTTCCTCGGGAACCGGGACCTCACCGACGACCAAGCGGAGCACCTGCGGTTCCGTCTCCTGTGCAGTGGCGCACGCGACGTCGCGCAGGAGCGGGTCGAGCGCCACGCGAGCCTCGCGACGGCCGCGCTGGCGGGCCTCCCGGACGACCTGCGGTGCCAGCTGGCGGCGCTCGCCACCGAGCTCGTGGACCGGGTCCGGTGAGCCGGGGCGACGTGGCGGGCGCGGCCCCGACCGTGACCACGGGGCTCGGCCTGTACGACGCGACCGCGGCGGCCGCCTCGTCGGTCGTCATCCGCCGGTACTCGACGTCGTTCGGGCTCGCATCGCGCCTGCTGCCAGCGCACGTCCGCGAGCACATCGAACACGTGTACGCACTCGTCCGGGTGGCCGACGAGATCGTCGACGGCCCCGCGACCGAGGCCGGTCTGGACCCGACACTCGCGGGCCGCCTGCTCGACGAGCTGGAACAGGACACCGAGCGTGCGATGACGATCGGGTTCTCCGTCAACCCGGTCGTGCACGCCTTCGCCCGGACCGCCCGGACCACCGGGTTCGGAGCCGAGCTGACGCAACCGTTCTTCCGGTCCATGCGGGCCGACCTCACGCGCAGCGAACACGACGACGCTTCGTTCGTCGACTACGTGTACGGCTCCGCCGAGGTCGTCGGACTCATGTGCCTCCGCGCATTCGTGTACCGGGCGGGACGGCCGACCTTCGACGAGGCGGTGCTCGTCACGGGGGCTCGTCGGCTCGGGGCCGCGTTCCAGAAGGTCAACTTCCTGCGCGACCTGCGGGCGGACTTCCTCGAGCTCGGCCGGTCGTACTTCCCCGGGGTCGACGTCCGGTCCTTCGACGAGGCGACGAAGGCGCGGCTCGTGGCCGACGTGCAGGACGACCTCGACGCCGCCGCGCGTGCGCTCCCGCTCCTGCCCGGCCGGGCACGTCCTGCGGTGACCCTCGCGCACGCCCTGTTCCAGGAACTCAACGACCGGATCGCCGCGACCCCGGCCGAGCGGCTCGTCACGACGCGTGTCCGGGTCCCCGACCCGGTCAAGGCCGCTCTGGCCGCCCGGGTGCTCGTCGGCCGCGCCCCCGTCCCTCGCGTTCGACGCGGCAACCGGCCGGGAGGCACGGCATGAGCACCGAGACCACCGCGGCCGACCAGGCCGCCGACACCGCACCGTCCGGCCGCCGCGTCCCCGCCCGTCGCGTCGTCGTCGTGGGTGGCGGCATCAGCGGGCTCGCCGCCGCCGCACTGCTCGCGCGCGACGGCTACGCCGTGACCGTGCTCGAGCAGCGGTCCGAGCTCGGGGGGCGCGCCGGGACCTGGTCGGCCGGTGGCTTCCGGTTCGACACCGGGCCGAGCTGGTACCTGATGCCCGAGGTGTTCGACCACTTCTTCCGGCTGCTCGGGACGTCCGCGGCCGAGCAGCTCGACCTCGTCCGACTCGACCCCGGGTACCGCGTGTACAGCGAGGGCCACGACGAACCCATCGACCTCGCCGCGACCCGCGAGGCCAACGTCGCGCTCTTCGAGTCGATCGAGCCGGGATCGGGCCGTCGGCTCGAGCGCTACCTCGACTCGGCGGCCGAGACCTACGCGATGGCCGTGCGCCGGTTCCTCTACACGAGCTTCCAGGACCTGCGGCGGCTCGCGACACCCGACGTGCTCCGTCGCGCCGGGCGGCTGCTCCGCCTGCTCACCCGGCCGTTGTCGTCCTTCGTCGAGGCCACCGTGCAGGACCGACGCCTGCAGCAGGTGCTGGGGTACCCCGCCGTGTTCCTCGGCACGAGCCCGTATGCCGCGCCGAGCATGTACCACCTGATGAGCCACCTCGACCTCGCCGACGGCGTCCTGTACCCGCAGGGCGGCATCAGCACGGTGATCGACGCGGTCGAGCGGATGGCATCGGCCGAGGGCGCGAGGATCGTGACCGGGGCCACGGTCGACCGGATCGTCGTCGAGCACGGCGCGGTGACGGGCGTGCACCACACGACGTCCGACGGCGACGCGGTCACGACCCCGGCCGACCTCGTCGTCAGTGCGGCCGACCTGCACCACACCGAGACCGACCTGCTGCCGCCGCGGTACCGATCGCACGGCGACGCCTACTGGGAACGTGGCGATCCGGGTCCGAGTGCGGTGCTCGTCTACCTCGGCATCAACGGACCCGTCCCCGGCCTGCTGCACCACACCCTCGTCTTCACGGCGGACTGGCACGCGAACTTCGGCGCGATCTTCGGCAAGGAACGCCACGTGCCCGACCCCGCGTCGATCTACGTGTCCGCGACCTCGGAGACCGACCCCACCGCCGCGCCGGCGGGGTCGAGCAACGTGTTCGTGCTCGTCCCGTTGCCGGCCGACGTCGGGATCGGACGTGGCGGGATCGACGGTGCGGGGGATCCCGAGGTCGAGCGCATCGCGGACCGGGCGATCGCGGCGCTCGCCGAGCGTGCGGGTGTCCCCGATCTCGTCGACCGCATCCGGGTGCGCCGCACCGTGGGGCCGAGGGACTTCGCCGACGACTACAACGCGTGGAGCGGGAGCATGCTCGGGCCGGCCCACACCCTGCGGCAGAGCGCCTTCTTCCGGGCGCGGAACGCGTCGACCCGGGTCGACGGGCTCTACCACGTCGGGGCGTCGACGATCCCCGGCATCGGGCTGCCGATGTGCCTCATCAGTGCCGAGGTGCTGCTCAAACGGATCCACGGCGACACCTCGACCGAGCCGCTCCCGGAGCCGCTCGAGCGACGGCGGCCCTGATGCCCGGGCTCTACCTGGCGGGTCTCGTGGTCGCGCTCGTCGGCATGACGGTGCTCGACGCCCGGTTCCGCCTGTTCTTCTGGCGGGGCCCACGGCGGGCTGCCGCCGTCATGGCCGTCGGGATCGCGTACTTCCTCGTGTGGGACCTCGCGGGGATCGGGCTCGGTGTCTTCCACCGCGGACCGTCCTCGTGGCTCATCGGTGTCCAGGTGGCGCCGGAGGTCCCGGTCGAGGAGTTGTTCTTCCTCGCGCTGCTCTGCTACGTGACGATGGACCTCATCGGCTTCGTCCGACCCGTCGTCGAGCGCACGGCCCCGCCGCGCGTCGAACCTCCCGCCCGCCGGACGAACGGGGTGGCGCGGTGAGCGGGGTGCCGCCGCGGGTGGCCCGCGTGCTCTCGGTGCTCTCGGTGCTCCCGGCCGCCGGGGTGGTGCTCCGATGACCGCGGGCGCGGCGACCTACGCCCTCCTCGACCTCGCGTTCCTCGCCGTCGTGGTCCTCGTGGCCGTGGCCGCCGCGGTCGTCGCGGTGCGTCGGGTGGCGGCCCGGCGCGGACCGGAGGCCGTCGTGCGGTGGCGTCGCACGGTCCTCCTGACCGGCCTGGTGGCGGGCGTCGTCCTGGTCGTGGCGACGGTCGTGTTCGACAACGTGATCGTCGGCACCGGCATCGTGGCGTACGACGCGCAGCGGATCAGCGGCATCCGTCTCGGCGTCGTCCCGGTCGAGGACCTGGCGTACGCGATCGCGGCGGTCCTGCTGCTGCCGTCGCTCGTCGTGTTGTTCGGGCCCCGATCGAGGTCGGAACAGTGAGCGCCGCGAGGCCGACGGCCCGACCGCGCCGCGCGGGGTCGACACTCCGGGCGCTGTTCGTGTCGTCCCGGCCGGTGAGCTGGGTGAACACCGCGTACCCGTTCGCGGCCGCGTACGTGCTCGGCACCGGGGTCGGGACGCACGAGGCGGACGGCTTCCACCTCGCGGTCCTCGTGCTCGGGGTCGTGTACTTCCTCGTCCCCTACAACCTCGCGATGTACGGGATCAACGACGTGTTCGACTACGAGTCGGACCTGCGGAACCCGCGCAAGGGCGGCGTCGAGGGCGCCCTGCTCGACCGCAGTGTGCATCGGACGACCCTCGTCGCCGTCGTCGTGACGAACGTGCCGTTCCTCGTCGCACTCGTGTTGCTCGGCGGCCCGTGGAGCTGGCTCGTGCTCGCCGTCAGCGTGTTCGCCGTCGTCGCGTACTCCGCGCCGGGGTTGCGGTTCAAGGAGCGGCCGTTCCTCGACTCCCTGACCTCGAGCACGCACTTCGTGTCCCCGGCGGTGTACGGCCTGACGCTCGCGGGGGCGCACTGGACGGGCTCGCTCCTGGCCGTGTGCGTGTCGTTCTTCCTCTGGGGCGTCGCGAGCCACGCGTTCGGTGCGGTCCAGGACGTCGAGGCCGACCGCGCCGGGGGCATCGGGTCCGTCGCGACGGTCATCGGCGCCCGGGCCACGGTGCGCCTGGCGTTCGTGGCCTACGTCGTCGCGGGGCTCGTCGTGCTCGCGACGCCGTTCCCGGGGCCGTTCGCGGCGATCGTCGTCGTGCCCTACGCGCTGAACGTCCTGCCGTGGTGGTCGGTCGCCGACGCCGACGCCGACGCGGCGAACGCCGGGTGGCGCCGGTTCCTGCTCGTGAACTACCTGGCGGGGTTCCTCGTCACCATGGTGCTCATCGGCTACGCCGCGACCCGCTGAGTCGCGGCGGCGCCCGCGCCCGACCTCAGGCGACCCGCTGGGTCACGTCGGCGAACCCCGACCTCAGTGCGCGGAGCGGCGCTTGGCCTGCTCGACCGCGCTCCGGATGCCCCGGCGCCACTGGGGGCCGTGTCCGGGGAGCACGATCCGTGCCTCGGTGTCGACGAGCCGGTCGAGCGACTCCAGGGCGGCGCCGCTGTCCGCGGTGGCCGACCCGGCGACGATCTGCGGGCCGATCCCGCCGGTGTACGGGTCGAGCGTGACGATCGCGTCGCCGGCGATGAGGGCGTCGCGGTCGGCGAAGTACAGCGCGACGTGGCCGTCGGTGTGCCCGGGCGTCTCGATGATCCACGGGGAGGCCTGCACGGCGTCCCGCTCGTCGAGCGGCTTCGTGTCGGTCACACCCTCGACCATGAGCGCTCCCGCGACCACCATCCGCGCGAGCTTCGGGAGGCCGGCGGGGTGTGTCAGCGGGTACACGAGCCGGTTCCGCTCCGTCCGGTACCGGTAGGGGTGAGCGGCCAGCTCCGCGTCCCGCGGGTGCACGAGCACCGGCACGTCCCACTCCCGACGCGCACGGGCCGCGGTGCCGACGTGGTCGAAGTGCCCGTGCGTGAGCGCGATGCCCTCGACGGCGTCGGGGGTGTACCCGAGCTCGGCGATCGCGACGAGCAGGTGCGGCCACGCGGCGGGCAGACCGCTGTCGACGACGAGCAGTTGGTCGCCGGTCTCGACGAGGTAGAGGTTCGTGTGGGCGATCTCGAGGCGGTGGATCCCCTCGGCGACGTCTCGGAACAGCATGGCCGCAGGCTACTCGTCGGCGCCCGCGCGGGCCGTCGGGCGGCACGACGGTGTGCGCGACCGGGGGACGGCCGACGTCGGCGCCTGGGAGACCGGTGCGAGCCGCATGAGCGTCCACTCGACTCCGAGTAGGCACGGCGGTGGACGACTCCACACGAGAGGACCACCATGAAGAGATTGCTGTTCATCGCCGGCATCGCGCTGGGGTACGTGCTCGGAGCCCGAGCCGGACGCTCCTCGTACGAGCGCATCCGCACCCGGGCGCAGGGCGTGTGGTCGGACCCGAAGGTGCAGAAGGGCCTCCACGACGCCGAGGGCTTCGTCAAGGACAAGGCACCGGTCGTCGCGAGCAAGGTCAAGGACGCGGCGACGAGTGCCGCCGGCGCCGTGCAGAGCAAGGTGAAGTCGTCGGGCGACACCGACACCGACGCCTCGAGCACCGACACCGTGGCCGGCGGACCCGGCACCGCGGGTCCGAGCGCTGCGGGCAAGCCGGAGGCGACGAGCGCCGCCACGTCGAGCGAGACCGACACGACCGGTACGGCAGGCACGCCGTCGCCGGACGCGGTGTAGGCCCGGTATGGCCGACAGCGGATCGCGCGACAGCATCCCGCAACTCGAACTCCAGAACGTGCGGACGCGCGAGGACCTGCGCCACACCGTGAACGAGGTCGTGCGGCGCTCGGACGTCCCCGCACAGTGGCGCTTGGCGGTCGCGAAGGCGCGTCAGCAGTTGCACCGGGACCCGACGCCCCTCGTGGCCATGGCCGTCACGGCCGGTGCGGGACTCGTGGCGATCGTCGGCGGCGTGGTCATCGGTCGGACGGACGCGGGGCGCCTCGACGCCGCGCGGGAGCCGATGCTGCTGCCCGTCTACAAGCCCGGCAAGACCAAGAAGAGCGGCAAGCGGAAGAAGGCCGCCTTCGCCCGCAAGCCCGACAAGCTGAACCCCGTCCAGAAGCGTCGCGACGCCGACGACCGGTGAGTCGCCACGCCGCGACCCGCTGACGACGTCGACCACAGGAGGAGCCACCGATGGCAAGGAACACCGCACCGGACCCGGACGACCCCCGCAAGCCGGACGACCCGACCGACCTGACGAAGCCCTCGTGGCAGTACACGCTCAAGAAGACGCTCCGCGAGTTCTCGAGTGACCAGTGCACCGACCTGGCAGCCGGCCTGACGTACCACGCCGTCCTGGCGGTGTTCCCGGCGATCCTCGCGATCGTCTCGATCCTCGGCCTGTTCGGCGAGGGGCAGGCGACGGTCGACCAGGTCATGAAGGTGCTCGGCAACGTCGGTTCGAACCAGGTCGTCGACCTGCTCAAGGGCCCGATCAACGGTCTCGTCCGGTCGCCCGCGGCCCCGCTCGCGTTCATCGTGGGTGTGCTCGGCGCGCTGTGGTCCGCGTCCGGGTACGTCGGGTCGTTCGGCCGTGCGATGAACCGCATCTACGGCATCCGTGAGGGGCGTCCGATCTGGAAGCTCCGCCCGACGATGCTCGGTGTGACGGTGTTCACGGTCGTCCTGCTCGTCATCGGCGCGCTCATGCTCGTGCTCTCCGGCCCGGTGGCCGAGGCGGTCGGCAACGCGATCGGACTCGGTTCCGTCGCGGTGACCGTGTGGGACTACGCCAAGCTCCCGATCCTCGCGGCGATCGCGGTCGTGATCATCGCGATCCTCTACTACTGGTCACCGAACGTCCGGCAGCCGAAGTTCCGCTGGATGAGCCTGGGCGCGCTCCTGGCGCTCCTCATCTGGATCATCGCCTCGATCGCGTTCGCGTTCTACGTCGCGAACTTCTCGCACTACAACAAGACGTACGGGTCGCTCGGCGGCGTGATCGTGTTCCTCCTGTGGATCTGGATCACGAACTGCGCTCTGCTGTTCGGCGCCGAGTTCGACGCCGAGGTCGAGCGCGGCCGCGAACTCCAGGCCGGCATCCACGCCGAGGAGGACATCCAGCTCCCCGAGCGCGACACCCGCCAGATCGACAAGCAGGACGAGAAGCACGCGAAGGACGTCCTCTCCGGCATCGAGATCCGCGAGAGCGCCGGTCGAGAGAAGTGAGCAGGGGCCTCCCGTCCGTCGCGCCGCGCGCGTCGCGGCCGGGAGGCCCGACTCGGCCCGGCACCGCAGCGGCGTTCCGTAGGCTGACACGGTGACCGACACCGTGCCTCCCGTCCGACCGACCGCACTCGTGACCGGGGCGACCCGGGGGATCGGACGCGCGATCGCGGCCGACCTCGGCCGCACGCACCACGTGCTCGTCGGTGGGCGGTCCGCCGCTGCCGTCGCCGCCGTCGTCGACGCGCTGCCGTCCGCCGAGCCGTTCGTGGCCGACCTCGTCGCGGGCCCGCTGCCACCGCTGCCGGACCGGCTCGACGTGCTCGTGCACTCCGCCGGCATCGAGGAGGGCGGCCGCGTCGCCGACACCCCCCGCGACGTGTGGGAGCGCGTCCTCGCCACGAACGTCGTCGCGGTCGCGGAACTCACCCGGCTGGCGCTGCCCGCGCTCCGGTCCGTCCGCGGCCTCGTCGTCACGATCAACAGCGGCTCGGGGTTCGTGAGCGGGCCCGGCGGCGGCGTCTACGGTGCGTCGAAGTTCGCCCTGCGGGCCTTCGCCGACGCCCTCCGCGAGGAGGAGCGCGAGCACGGGGTCCGCGTGTCCGGCGTCCACCCGGGACGCGTCGACACCGACATGCAGGTCGCCCTCGCCACCAAGCTCGGCGAGGACTACGACACCCGCTACTACCTGGCGCCCGAGGACGTCGCCGCCGCGGTGCGGACCGTGGTCGACCTGCCGGAGCGCGGCACCGTCGAGCTGCTCAGCGTGCGGCCCACCCGCAAGCGCTGACCCCGGGGTACACCGCGGAGCGCCAGGCACGGAGGTGCGCGGCGCAGGATCGGGACATGGCCGACGACGAGCAGCAGACCCGCGAGGACTTCCACCGTGCCGTGAACATGACGGCGACCGAGCTGCGCCACTGGCTCGACACCGACGACTCGAAGGCCGTGGGGCAGAAGCCCGACGGCGGCGGCGAGTCGACCGGGCACGAGAGCGGCCGGCACATCGTCCGGATCCTGGAGAAGCGGCAGGGCGAGTACACCGACGACGACTACGCGCACATGCGCAAGGTGGTCGGCTACGTCGCCCGGCACTCCGCCCAGCGTCCCTCGGGCGACGACACGCACACGCGCTGGCGGTACTCCCTCATGAACTGGGGCCACGACCCCGAGAAGTGACCGGGCGCCTGCTCAGCGCAGGAGCACGGGACCCGCGTCGATCCGGAAGCGGAACAGCGAGTACGGGTACACGCGGAGGTCCTCGCCGCCCTGGTAGTCCGCCTGACGGTGCAGCTGGTTCGCGGTGACGTAGAGGTAGCCGTCCGTCGCGACGGACATCGTGTCGGTCCACAGCAGGCGCGGGTCGTGCACGAGGGTCTGGATCTCGCCGGTCGGCAGCCGCCGGGTGATCGACTCGTGCTCCCAGTTCGTGGCGTACAGGCGGCCCTGGTCGTCGGACTCCAGGCCGTCCGCGCCCCCGCCCTTGTCGCCCTCGTCGACGACGGTCCCAGCGACGGTCTCCTCCGAGATCGCCCGGTCGACGAGCGCCCCCACCGACACGCTGTACCAGCGGCGGCTGATGAGCGGGCAGTACCAGAGCCGCTCGCCGTCCGCCGAGATCGCGATGCCGTCCGCGCCCATCGTCACCGGCTTCGGGGCCTCCCCCGGGGCGCGCTGTGCGAGCACCCGTCCCTCGGCCATCGGGACCATGTCCTGCGGCGGGCAGGCCTTGGTGGACGGATGGTCCTCGAGCCGCCGCCACGCCTCACCGGTGGCGAGGTCCACGACGATGATCGCGTTCGGGCCCTCGGACGCCGAGTCCGTGACGAACGCGAACCCGGCCTCGCCGCGGCGGAGGTCGAACCGCACGTCGTTGAGGTACGTCGTCTCGTACGCGACGCTGCGCGGGAGGACGATCGTCTGCACGACGCGGTCCGTGCCGAGGTCGACGCACACGAGCTTCGGGCCGCCCTCCTTGGTCGGACCCATCATCGGGCTGCCCGTGTCGAGGATCCACAGGCGGTCGTCCGGCGCGACGACGATGCTCTGCACGCTGACGAGCCGCTCGGCGTCGTCGATGGACCGCGCCTGGTTGATCTCGACCGACGGGTAGGGCACCGCCTGCCCGTCCACGAGTTCGACGACCGTGGCCGGGACGTCGTCGCCCCACTTCGGGAAGTTCACGAACACCCGGCCGCCGTGGGAGACGCTCACGCCCGTGGGCATCGGGCCGTCGGTGAACTCGTGGACCACCTCGAGGTCGCCGCGTGGTTCGTCTTCGGGGGCGGTCGGGGCGGCGTGGTCGGCGTCGAAGTCGCTCATGCGGTGCACGGTAGGCGCGGGGCCTGGGGGTCGCCGGTGCGCGTCCCCCGGCGTCTGGCCGCGCATGTCGTCGTCGCGCGGACCGCGTCGGCCGTGCTGTCACGGTGCGCCGTGCGAGGCTGGTGCGTATGACCGACAACCTCCTCGGCGTGCCCGAGACCCGCCTGCCCGATGACCCGGACGTCACCGCCGCGCTCGCCGCGGGCACTCCCGTGGCCGACGTCGCGACGGCGCACCCGTCATCGAGCCTGGCGTGGGCGCTCCTCGCCGACGAGGCCTGGGACCGCGGCGCCGCGCTCGAGTCGTACGCCTACGCCCGCGTGGGGTACCACCGTGGCCTCGATGCCCTCCGGAAGGCCGGCTGGCGCGGGCAGGGCCCGATCCCGTGGGCGCACGAGCCGAACCGGGGCGTGCTCCGCTCGCTGTTCGCGCTGCGCCGGGCGGCCGACGGCATCGGCGAGGAGCCGGAGGTCGAGCGCCTGTCGACGTTCCTCCACGACGCCGACCCCGCCGCCGCGGACGCGATCGCCGCCGAGCAGCGCTGACGCCGCCGGGGGCCCGTCGCGAGGTGCACCGCCTCCGTCCCGTCGAACACCCGGATCGCGGGGTTCGAACGGAAGGGACCGGTGCGACGCCGGCAGGCCCGGGTGCCCTACCCGAGCAGCACCTCCCACGCCCGCGCCGCCGGCCACAGCTGGTGCTCCGGCAGGACGTCGAGCCCGCACGCGCGCGACCCGAGCCCGTGCTGCGCCTCGTCGAGGTACAGGTACAGCGCGTCCGAGGCCGGCAGCTCGTGCGGGTGCCCGGCCGCGGTGATCTGCTGCGCGGTCCAGCGCGACAGCGTGAACCCCGCGCGGTGACCCGCGTGCGCGCCGTGCCCGGATCCCGCCGCGGGCACGGTCGTCACGCGGAGCGGCCCGAGCTCGAGCCACCGCAGGTCCGGCCGGTGCCCGGTCTCCTGGGGCCGTGAGTACCGGACGGACAGGTCGTCGACCTCGGCGGTGAACCGACCGACGCGGACGGCGTGTGACGAGTCGGCGTAGGACTCGTCGGGCCCCGTCCCGAGCCAGGTCACGTCCGAGTCGGCCAGCGAACCGGGCAGGTCGAACCGGACGCCGATCCGCGGCCAGGTGCAGTCCCACGCGCCGAAGGGGACGGCCTCGGTGCGGAGCAGCACGCCCTCGGCGGTCGCGGTCCACCGGTGCACGACGTCGACCCCGGCGCCGCTGTTCGCCGCGGACACCCGGACCCGCTGGACGAGCCCGTGCTCGGTGCGCTCGACGGCGACCAGCCGGTGCGTCAGGCGGTGCAGCCCGTGGGCCTCCCACCGCACGGCCGAGGCGGGAGCGATGCCGCCGACGCCCAGGGTGAGCGCGGGGTCGGCGACCTCGTACGACCCCTGGGACGCGCCGCGGTCGTTGTCGGTGGGCGCGCGCCAGAGCTCGAGGCGCGGCCCGGCGACGGGCAGGCCGTGCCACGTCGCCAGGTCGCCTCGGGCGTCGAACGTCGCGATCCCCAGGGCGTCGCCCTGCCACGACGGCCGGGAGGCCCGGTGCGTGCCCACCCCGCGAGCGTCGGTCGCCGGGCCGGTGGCGTCCGCCACGACGGGGACGGGCACCTGCGTGCGGGCGATGACGTGCCCGGTGTCGGCCCACGCGGTCGGCCCGGCGAGTTCGGCCGTCACGTCGAGGAACAACTCGCCCTCGACGCCCTCGGCGGCGACCGCGAGGACCTCGGGCGGGACCGGAACCGTGGCGGAGGCGCCGGCCGCGACCAGGCCCGGAGCGAGCCTCCCGGCCGCGACCGCGACGCCGTCGCGCTCGAGCGTCCAACAGAAGCGCAGTCCCGCGGTCGACGCGGAGTGGTACCGGTTCTCGACGAGCACCGTGCCCCCGGCGACTGTCGTGGAGACGCTGATCCGGATCGGCGCGACGACCGCGGCGAACTCGGCGAGGCCCGGCGTCGGGGTGTCGTCGGGCAGGACCAGACCGTCCATCACGAAGTTGCCGTCGTGCACGACCTCGCGGAAGTCGCCGCCGTACGCGTGGTAGGGGGTGCCGTCGGCCGTGTGGCTGAGCAGGCCGTGGTCGCGCCACTCCCACACGAACCCGCCGTGGAGGCGCGGGTACCGGTCCACGAGGGCCTCGTACTCCGCGATCTGGCCCGGTCCGTTGCCCATCGCGTGCACGTACTCGCAGTGCAGGAACGGCTTCGACCGCTGGCGTGCCGCCTCGGCCGGACCGCACCCGAGGAGCGGGGTCACGACGGGGCCGCCGCCGATCGACTCGGTCTCGACGAGCGAGGGGTACATGCGCGAGTAGACGTCCGTGTAGGAGCCCGTGTAGTCGCCCTCGTAGTGGACCGGGCGCGAGCGGTCACGGCGGTGGACCCAGTGCGACATCGCCGCGAGGTTCCGGCCCGTGCCGGACTCGTTGCCGAGGGACCACAGGACGATCGACGGGTGGTTCTTGTCCCGCTCCACCGTCCGGGCGATGCGGTCGAGGTAGGCGTCCTGCCACGCCGGGTCGTCCGACGGGTTGCCGGCCCAGCCCAGGTGCTCGAACCCGTGCGTCTCGAGGTCGCACTCGAGGACCACCCAGAACCCGAGCTCGTCGGCGAGGTCGAGCACGCGGGGGTGCGGCGGGTAGTGCGAGGTTCGGATGGCGTTGACGTTCGCGCGCTTCATCATCGCCATGTCCGCGCGCGCGTGGGCCTCGTCGAACACGCGGCCCCGCTCCGGGTGCGTCTCGTGCCGGTTGACACCGTGGAACACGACGCGCTCGCCGTTGACGAGGAACCGGTCGCCGCGGATCTCGACCGTGCGGAACCCGAGTTGCAGCGTCACGGTCTCGCCAGCGCCCGTCCCGCCCGCGGCCGTCCCCGACGTCAGGGTCGCCTCGTACCGGCGGGGGACCTCGGCGCTCCAGGGCTCGACGGCCGGCAGCGTGACGGGCTGGACGTCCGCGGCGGTCGCCCACCGTTCCTCCAGGCCGAGCTCCGGGATCCGGAACACCACCGGGAACACGGCGTCGAGCTCGACCGTGACGGTACCGACGCCGGTGGCGGGGGCGCCGGACGCAGCGGTGCCGGCGGCGGCGGCCGACGCGAGCAGCGGAGCCCAGTCGGCGCGGACGAAGGCGTCCTCGATCGCGGCGACCGGGCGCGCGAGCAGCGTGACGTCGCGGAAGACCCCGGGCAACCACCACTGGTCCTGGTCCTCGAGGTAACTCGCGGCGGACCACTGGTGCACCCGGACCGCGACCGTGTTCGCGCCCGGGCGGAGCAGCGCCGTGACGTCGAACTCGGTCACGAGGCGCGACCCCGTCGACCAGCCGACCTCGACGCCGTTGAGCCAGACGCGGAAGTGCGACTCGACCCCGTCGAACCGCAGGACGACCCGGTCGGCGTCCGCGAACGACGCCGGGAGCTCGAACGTGCGGCGGTGGTCGCCCGTCGGGTTCTCCTCCGGCGGGTGCGGTGCGTCGATCGGGAACGGGTACTGCACGTTCGTGTAGATCGGCGCGCCGTGCCCGTGCAGCACCCAGTGCGACGGGACGGGCAGGGTCTGCCAGTCGGCGTCGTCGAACGTGTCGGCCGCGAAGTCCTCGGCGACCTCGGCGACGGGCGACCAGCGGAACCGCCAGTCCCCGTCGAGCGACAGCGACGGTGCGTCGGTGTGCAGGTGGGCGCGGGGGCGACGGCGCGAGGCCGAGCCGGGAGCGGTCGAGTGGAGGTCCGAGATCGCCCGGGGAGCGGGCGCGGTGGCGATGTCCGTCATTGGGTGCTGTCCTCGACCGCGAGGGTCGTCGTCGATCCTGGTCCGCCGGCCGGCGGGTGCTCCAACCCTAGCGAGCGTCCCCTGCGGCCGGGGCGTCCCGTCCGTACGGGGCGCCCGCCGGACGGGAGGCGCGGGACCGGCCCGCCCCGGCCCTCCCGACCTCGACGTCCGCCGTGAGCTGCGGACACACGCAGGCGCGGCCGCCGACCATGGCGGGACCGACGGAAGGAGATCGACATGATCGAACGGGGCAACACCACCCACAGCCCGGAGGTCGACGAGCAGATGGCGCACGAGGCGCAGAGCATCGTCCAGGGGCACGGCAGTTCCTCCCACGTGGAGGAGTTCCGGCAATCGGAACCCGTCACCGACGACACCGACGCCCCCGAGACCCTCGCGGCGTCCGGCTACGACGGCGAGTTCGTCGACGACGCGACGCACGCGCTGCCCGAGGACGACGCCGACGGCATCGACACGACCGTGTACACGACCGAGACGGACCGAGTCTCGGAGGGGAAGGTGGTGGACCATGGCGCCGACGACCGCTGAGCAGGTCTCGGAGGAACACCGGGGGCTCGCTGCCCTCCTCGCGCAGCCCGGCACCTGGTCGTGGGCGTACGTCGACGTCTCGGGCGACCGGGAGGACCCGCAGCACCTCGCCGCGCTCCAGGTCCGCGCCGCCCGCGACCAGCTCATGGCGCAGGGGGCACCGTCCGCCGACGTCGAGGCGATCGAACGCGAACTCGGTGAGGCACCCGGCGTGCCGGCCCCGGTCGCTCGGTTCGTCCTGGCGCGCGACGGCGAGCTCGTCGTCAGCGAGGTCCTGCCCGGGCACATGCACGGACCCGAGAGCGTCGGGTACGGCGCCGTCCCGGACCTCGTGCCGCTGCTCGCCCACCGGCCGCTCGACGTGCCGTTCCTCGTGGTCGAGGTCGGACGCGAGGGCGGCGGCTACCGCGCCTACCGGCTCGGGCACGCCGAGCCGAGCGGGCAGCAGGAGGAGGAGTACGTCGAGGGGCGGACGGACACGCTCCACAAGTTCCAGGGCGGCGGCTGGGCGCACCTGCGCTGGCAGCACCACACCGAGGAGATCTGGCGCGAGAACGAGGCACAGGTCGTCGAGGCCGTCGAACAGGCGGTCGACCGGCTGCGGCCGCGGCTCGTCGTCGTCGCCGGGGACATCCGCGCGCGCCAGCTGTTCATCGACCAGCTGAGCACCGCGACCCGGCCGCTCGTGTCCGAGGTGCCGGTCGACACCCGGGCACCGGATGCGTCCGAGAACGCCCTCGTCGAGCACGTCGAGATCGCCCTCGCGCGGGTCGTCGCCCAGCGCCGCCACGACGTGGAGGACCTGCTCCGTACGCACGTCGGCCGTGGCGACCGCGAGGCCGTCACCGGTGTCGGACCCGTCGTGTCGGCGCTCCAGCAGGCGCAGGCGTCGATCGTCGTCGTCGACCCGGCCGCGTTCGAGGACCGCACGGTGCTCGCGCTCGACGCCGCGCCGTGGATCGCGACCGCGCCCGAGGAGGCCCTCGGCACCGCCGTGCTCGGGTCCGTCCCGGCCGCGGTCGGCATCACCCGTGCGGCGCTCGTGACCGACGCGGAGGTCGTGCTCGTGAACGCGGCGTCCGTGCCGTCCGGGGCGCCGGTCGCCGCGTTGCTCCGCTGGCACGTCGGGCCGGACGTGCCCGGGGCGGGGCCCGCGGCCGGTGCGACCGGGCGGGGCGAGAGCCCCGACCGGGGCTGACCTCCCCCTCCCCGCGAGATCGCAGGAGATGCCGTTCCGCGTGCCTCCAGAGCGGCAAATACTGCGATCTCGCGGAGGGAGGCGGACGGAGGCGGCGGGAGGCGGAGGGTGAAGCGGGCGGTCAGGCCGGGCGGTGCTCCCGGTCCCTCCGCGGGACGAGGGCCAGGGCGACGACGGGCAACGCCGCGACGACGAGGAAGCTCCCGGCGAACCCCACCGCGCCGACCAGGGCGCCGACCCCGGGTCCGACCGCCGACGCCGCCACGAACTGCCCCGTGTTCTGCGCCCCGAGCGCCCGACCCGACCAGTGCGGCCCCGCGGCCTCGGCGACGGACGTGAACGCGAGCCCGTTGTCCGCCACGGTCACGGCGGTCGCCACGACGAGGAACACGGCGGCGGCGGCCAAGTGCGTCGCGTCGACGGCCGCGAGGACGCCCATCACGACGGCGGCGGACACGGCCACGACGCGCAGGGGTCCGACGCGGGACCCGGCACGGTCGCTCCACAGCCCGACGACGATCCGCCCGAGCGCACCGACGAACTGCGACGCGCCGACGAGCACCCCGGCGGCGAGCGCGCTCCAGCCGAGGTCCCGCGTCAGCCACACGAGGCCGTACGTCGAGAGCGTGAACTGGGGCACGACGAGCAACACGGACACGGCGTGGATGCGCCAGAGGAACGCGGACTCGCGGTAGGGGTTCGTCACGACCTCCGCGGCGTCCCGGGTCGGACGCGGCGGATCCACCACGGCGAGCGCACAGCAGACGGCGAGCACGGCGGTGAGCGCGATCGGCAGCACGAGCGCCGCCCGGACTCCCGCGCTCCCGGCGATGGTCGGGACGGTCAGCGCCGCGAGCGTGACCCCGAGCGGCTGCGACATCTGACGGATCCCCATCGCGAGTCCGCGCCGGTGCTTCGGGAACCAGCCGACGACCACGCGGCCGCTGGCGGCGTTCGTCGAGGCGCTCGTCATCCCCGCGGCGAGGAACGCGACGCCGAGGAGGACCGGGTTCCCCGCGGCGAGCAGGGCGCCGGTCGTGGCGAGGGCGGTGAGCACCAGGCCCCCGGCGATGACGACGCGCTCGCCGTGTCGGTCGGTCACGGCGCCCCAGGCGATGAGGGTCAGGACCATGCCGAACGTCGGCGCGCCGGCCAGGAACCCCGCGGCCGTGAGCGGCATGCCCTGCCGGGTGAGGAGGGGGATGAGGAACGCGGGCGCCGAGACGACGAGCGTCCCCGCGGCCTGTGCGGCGACGCCGAGGGCGAGCATGACCCACGCCCTCGTCGTGGTGACCGTCGTCGTCGCCATGTCACCGCCTCCCGAGTCGTTGGTATACCAAGACGGTATACCATCGCGCGGGCCCCTCGGCTACGCTGACCGACCGTGACCGCACCGATCGACGCCGCGCCCGTGTCGCAGACCACCCTGCTCTACGACAACCTGCGGGCCGCGATCCTGTCGCTCGGCATCGCGCCCGGCGAGCGGATCTCGGAACGCGGTCTGGAGGCCCGGTTCCACGCCTCACGCACGCCCGTCCGGGCAGCGCTGTCCCGTCTCGAACGCGAGGGCCTCATCCTGCACGAGGGGCGGTCGTGGACCGTCACGCCGATCGACCTCGACGAGATCGCAGCGCTCGCCGAACTCCGCGTCGTGCTCGAGCCGGCCGCCGCCCGTCTGGCGGTGGAGCGCGCGACGGACGCGGCGCTCGCCGAGGTCCGGGCGCACCTCGAGACCCTCCGTCCGGCGCCCGACGAGGCCGCCGGTGTGCAGGCCGGCAGCACGTTCCACCTCGACCTCGCCACGCTCGGCGGCAACCGGTTCGTCACCGAGGCGATCGCCGACGCGATGACCCGCCTGGAACGGAGCCGGTGGCTCGAGGTGCGCACGCCCGAGGCCCGGGACGCCGCGTGGGACGAGCACAGCGCCATCCTCGACGCCGTGGCGAGGCGGGACGCGGACCGCGCCGCGGAGCTCCTCGCCGCCCACGTCTCCGGCACGAACGACCGCCTCATGGCGTTCATCGCGCAGGAGCGGCGCCGCCTGCGCGGCGCCGGCATGGCCGTGGTCGGGAGCAGCACGCTCGACTGACGCCGCGCCTCCCGGCCGACGCCGCGTCTCCGGGCCGACGCCGCGTCTCCGGGCCGACGTCGGACGGGAGGAGCAGCATGGGTCGCGTGCACCGCCTCCAGACCGTCCCGCCGTTCGGCGACCTGCCCACCCCCGACGGCGTCGACGTCGTCGGGGTCGACCTGCCCGTCGGTCGGCTGACCGCGTACCGCGGCCTGCCGGACGGCCCGAGCCGCGGCAGCGTCCTGCTCGTGCCCGGGTTCACCGGGTCGAAGGAGGACTTCCGCCCGCTCGTGCCGCTCCTGCGCGATGCGGGGTGGTCGGTGCTCGCGATGAGCAGGCGGGGGCAGGGGGACTCGGCGGCGCCCACCGACCCGGCTGCGTACACGCTCGACGAGGAAGCGGCCGACGTCGTCCGGGTCGCGGCCCTGGTCGACGACGGCGCGCCCGTGCACCTGCTCGGGCACTCGCTGGGCGGTGTGATCGCGCGGGCGGCGGCGATCGCGAGCCCGAGCGCGTTCCGGTCCGTGACGATGTTGTGCTCCGGGCCGCACGGGTGGCCGAACCGGATGTTCCTGGCTCGACGTCTGGCGGCGGAGCAGGGAAACCGGGCGCTGTTCGACGCCCAGAACCCGATCGCGATCGGCGTCGCGGACGCGGCCCTCGACCAGGCGACGCGGTTCGCCCGCATGCGGATGGACCGGTCGAGCACGGTCGGCATCACGACGACGGCCGCGATCCTCGAGCTGCCCGACGACACCACCGCGGCGCTCCGGGACACCGGGCTGCCGACCCTCGTCGCGCACGGCCAGGACGACGCAGCGTGGCCGCAGGTGTGGCAGCACGACATGGCCGAACGGCTCGGCGCGCGGTACGCGGTGATCCCGGACAGCGCGCACAGCCCGGCGGTCGAGGCTCCGGAGGCGACCGCGAGGCTGCTCGACGGGTTCCTCGCGGACGCCTGAGCGCCGGACGCACGGAGCGCCGGTCCTTCCGGGTAGGTTCGGCAGCGACCCCACCCGAGGAGGCCACGTGTCCGGTGCCGCGATCGCCGTCGACGACTTCGTGATGCGGTTCGGCGACCGCACGGTGGTGGACGGCCTGTCGTTCCAGGTGGGTGCGGGCGAGACCTTCGGACTGCTCGGCAGCAACGGTTCGGGCAAGACGACCACGATCCGGGCGCTCCTCGGCATCACCGAGCCGACGTCCGGGTCCCTGACGATCGACGGTGCCCGCTACCGGGCCACGGCAGGCGGCGGGGTCGGGTACCTGCCCGAGGACCGCGGGCTCTACCGCAAGGAGACCGTCCTCGACGTCATGACGTACTTCGCGCGGCTCAAGGGGATGACGTCGCGGCACGCGAGCGTGTGGTCGCAGGCGTACCTCGAGCGCGTCGGGCTCGCCGACAAGGGGCGGCTCCGCGTCGACAAGCTGTCCGGCGGTCAGCAGCAGAAGGTCCAGCTCGGCATCACGATCATGGACCGGCCCCGGCTGCTCATCCTCGACGAGCCGACCAAGGGCCTGGACCCGGTGAACCGGCGGTTGCTGCTCGACCTCGTCGACGAACGCCGGGCCGACGGCGCGACCGTCATCCTCGTGACGCACCACATGGACGAGGTCGAGCGGCTCTGCGACCGGATCCTGCTCCTCCGAGACGGCGTCGCGGCGGCGTACGGGTCGATCCCCGAGGTGCAGGACCTGTTCGGCGGGGCCGTCGCCCGCGTGCACGCCGAGCGCGAGGTCCCCGTGAGCCCGCGCTACCGCGTCATCCGGCGCGAGGGCCACGTGACCGACCTGGCGCCGACCGAGCCGACCGACGGCGCGGACCTCCTGGCCTCGCTCGTCGCGGCGGGCATCGGCGTGACCGGGTTCGAGATGCGGCGCATCCCGCTCGACGAGATCTTCGTGCAGGTCTACGGGCACGACGCCGGTGTCGAGACGCCCGTGCCCACCCCGGTCGCGGCGGAGGCCCGGGCGTGAGCGGGCGGTTCGGCAGCGGCCGGTTGGGCACCGTCGTCCGGTTCGAGTTCGTCCGCACCATCAAGAAGCCGTCGTTCTGGATCGGCACGCTGGCGCTCCCCGTGCTCATCGTCGTCGTCGGGCTGCTCGTGGGCGCGGGCAACGCGGCCGGAGCCGACTCCGTCACGAGCATCGGTGCGGCGACGAAGGTCCCGTTCACGTACGTCGACCACTCGGGTCTCGTCTCGGAACGGGTCGCGGCACGGTGGGGAGGCACGCCCACGTCCGACGCGCGGGCGGCGGTCGCCCGCGTCCGTGCCGGCACGCTCGACGCCTTCGTCGAGTTCCCGGCCGACCCGGCGACGGGCACGATCGAGGTCGCGGCACGCGACGCCGGACTCTTCGGCAACCAGAAGTACGCGAACACGGCGACGAAGGTCCTGCACGCGAGCGTCGCCGCACGCGTGCACGACCCGGAGGCCGTCCGGCTCCTGCGGGGGACTCCCGCCACGAACGTCACCGCCTACGCGCACGGACACGTCGCCCCCGGATGGGCGTCCGCGCTCCCGCCGATGGTGTTCGCGGCGGCGTTCTTCGCGCTCGTGCTGTTGCTGGCGGCGCGCATGGTCACGGTCGTGGTCGAGGAGAAGGAGAACCGCATCTCCGAGATGATCCTGACGACGCTCGACGCGACCGTGCTCGTCCGCGGCAAGGTGATCGCGATGCTGCTCGTCGTGCTCGTGCAGCTCGCCGTGTTCCTCGTGCCGTCGCTCGCGACGATCGGGGTCGTCCTGCCCGTGCTGGCGGCGCGGTTCGGGCCGATCCCCGTCGACCCGTGGCGGATGCTCGTCGGGGCGCTGCTGCTCGTCGGCGGCGTGCTCCTGGCGTCGAGCCTGTTCGTGACGGTCGGCGCCGCGGTACCGACCATCAAGGACGCCAGTGCGCTGCAGTCGGTGGCGCTGTTCTCGGTGCTCATCCCCGTGTACGCGGTCTTCTTCGTGCTGACGAACCCGACGTCCCCGGTGACGGCGGTGTTCACGTACTTCCCGACGTTCACGCCGGTCACCGCGATGCTCCGGAACGCGATGGGGACCCTGGACCCGGTCGCGTCGGTGGTGTGCGTCGTCGAGCTCTACGTGGCGGCGTTCCTCGTCCTCCGCTTCGCGGTGTTCCTCTTCCGGCACTCCGTCGCGCAGTACGGCAGCAAGGTGACGCTGCGGCAGGTGCGGTCCTGGCGGTCTGCGCGCCGACCGACGGACTCGTCCTCGGCCTCCTGACCGGCCACACATGGACTTGCGTCGGGTCGACGCAACTTCTGGCACGTGGACTTGACGTCCAGCTGGTGGTGAGTAAAGTTGAGTCCAGCAGGCGCAAGTCCTGCGACGACTTCCATCGGTCCCGCCGTGACGGCAGGGCCAGCACCAACAGAAGGAGACCCAACACATGGGACGTGCAGTAGGCATCGACCTCGGAACGACCAACTCGGTCGTCTCGGTCCTCGAGGGTGGTGAGCCCACCGTCATCGCGAACGCCGAGGGCATGCGCACCACGCCGTCGATCGTGGCGTTCACGAAGGACGGCGAGGTCCTCGTCGGCGAGACCGCCAAGCGGCAGGCCGTCACGAACGTCGACCGCACCATCGCCTCGGTCAAGCGCCACATGGGCACGAACTGGAAGGTCGACGTCGACGGCAAGGGGTACACCCCGCAGGAGATCTCGGCGCGCATCCTCGGCAAGCTCAAGCGCGACGCGGAGCAGTACCTGGGCGAGGACGTCACCGACGCCGTCATCACGGTGCCGGCGTACTTCAACGACGCCGAGCGGCAGGCCACGAAGGAGGCCGGTGAGATCTCCGGCCTCAACGTGCTCCGCATCATCAACGAGCCCACCGCCGCGGCGCTCGCGTACGGCCTCGACAAGGGCAAGGAGGACGAGCTCATCCTCGTCTTCGACCTCGGTGGCGGCACGTTCGACGTCTCCCTGCTCGAGGTGGGCAAGGACGACGACTTCTCCACCATCCAGGTCCGCGCCACCGCCGGTGACAACCGCCTCGGTGGTGACGACTGGGACGCCCGGATCGTCGACCACCTCGTCAAGAAGTTCAAGGACGCCCACGGTGTCGACCTGTCCACGGACAAGATCGCGCGCCAGCGCCTCAAGGAGGCCGCGGAGCAGGCGAAGAAGGAGCTCAGCTCCCAGATGAGCGCGAGCATCCAGCTCCCGTACCTCACGCTGACGAGCGACGGCCCCCTCAACCTCGACGAGACCATCTCGCGCGCGCAGTTCGAGCAGATGACCTCCGACCTGCTCGACCGCACCAAGAAGCCGTTCAACGACGTCATCCGCGAGGCCGGGGTCAAGGTCTCCGACATCGCGCACGTCGTGCTCGTCGGTGGCTCCACCCGCATGCCGGCCGTGGCCGACGTCGTGCGGCAGCTCACCGGTGGCAAGGAGCCGAACAAGGGCGTCAACCCGGACGAGGTCGTCGCCGTCGGCGCCGCGCTCCAGGCCGGTGTCCTCAAGGGCGAGCGCAAGGACGTCCTCCTCATCGACGTCACGCCGCTCTCGCTCGGCATCGAGACCAAGGGCGGCACGATGACCAAGCTCATCGACCGCAACACCGCGATCCCGACCAAGCGCAGCGAGACCTTCACGACCGCCGACGACAACCAGCCGTCGGTCGCGATCCAGGTGTTCCAGGGCGAGCGCGAGTTCACCCGCGACAACAAGGCGCTCGGCACGTTCGAGCTCACCGGCATCGCACCGGCCCCGCGCGGCATCCCGCAGATCGAGGTCACGTTCGACATCGACGCCAACGGCATCGTGCACGTGTCCGCGAAGGACAAGGGCACCGGCAAGGAGCAGTCGATGGTCATCTCGGGCGGCTCGTCGCTGTCCAAGGACGACATCGAGCGCATGGTCCGCGAGGCCGAGGAGCACGCGGCTGAGGACAAGGCGCGTCGTGAGGCCCAGGAGACCCGCAACTCGGCCGAGCAGCTCGCCTACTCGATCGAGAAGCTCATCAAGGAGAACGACGACAAGCTCCCGGCGGACGTCAAGTCCGAGGTCCAGGGTGACGTCGACGCGCTCAAGTCCGCGCTCAACGGCGACGACGACGCGGCGGTCAAGTCCGCGTTCGACAAGCTGAACGAGTCGCAGAGCAAGCTGGGCCAGGCGATCTACGCCCAGGGCCAGCAGGCCGACGCAGCCGGTGCCGCCGGTGCGACCGACGGTGCCGCGACCGGTGACGACGAGGACATCGTCGACGCCGAGGTCGTGGACGACGAGGACGACAAGAAGTAACCCATGGCAGACGAGAACCGCAACGAGAACGAACACGAGGAGCCGATCGTCCGCGACAAGCGGCGGATCGACCCCGAGACGGGCGAGCTGCGGTCGGAGTCGGCGGCGGGGGCGGACGACGCCCCCGCCGGCACCCCCGGCCAGACGTCCGAGGACGGCGGCACGGCAGACGTCGACGGCACCGAGGACCTGGTGGACGCCGAGGACGCCGACGTCGAGCTGAGCCCGGAGGACCAGGCACTGCTCGACGACGCGGCCCGCGGCCTCCGCGAGGACACACTCACCGTCGACGAGCGCGACCTGGTCGCCGAGATGCGCGCGGACATGCTCCGGGCACAGGCCGAGCTGGTGAACTTCCGGAAGCGCGTCGAGCGCGACCGCGAGGCCAACCGCGACGCCGTGATCGCCGAGGTCGTGCGCGCGCTGCTCCCAGCACTCGACGACCTCAACCGCGCCGAGGCCCACGGCGACCTCGCCGAGGGCCCGATGCAGGTCATCGCGTCGAAGCTCCGCGGCGGGTTCGACCGCTTCGGCCTCACCCCGATCGGCGAGAAGGGCGAGAAGTTCGACCCGCAGGTCCACGAGGCGATCGTGCAGCTCCCGACGCCGGGCGCGACGGAACAGACCGTCGCCGACGTCGTCGAGCCGGGCTACAAGCTCGGCGAGCGGGTGCTCCGCGCCGCCAAGGTCGCGGTGTCGGTGCCCGCCTGACGATCGACCCCGGCGAGCGGGAGCCCCTGTGGGCTCCCGCTCGCCCCGGTTCCGGGTGCGACCCGCCCCGGGACCCCGAGACGACATGACGAAGGAGGTGTCGGTTGGCCAGTCAGGACTGGTTCGACAAGGACTTCTACGCGGTCCTCGGCGTCTCCAAGGACGCGTCGGACGCGGACATCAAGAAGACCTACCGCAAGCTCGCGCGGCAGTACCACCCGGATTCGAACCCGGGCAACGCCTCGGCTGAGGCGAAGTTCAAGGAGATCTCCGAGGCCTACTCCGTGCTCTCCGACAAGGAGCAGCGCGCCGAGTACGACCAGATCCGCGCCATGGGCTCCGGTGCGCGCTTCACGGCGGGTGCGCCGGGCGGTGCCGGTGGCTTCGAGGACGTCTTCGGCGGCATGTTCGGTGGGGGCGGCGGCGGTCAGCGCGTCCGCTTCGGCCAGGGCGGCGGCGGTGGCTTCGAGGACATCCTCGGCGGCATGTTCGGCGGGGGCGGTGGCTTCGGCCAGTCCTCCGGCGGCTACCGCGGGTTCGGCGGTCCGACGAAGGGCCGCGACGTCACCGCGTCGACCACGCTCGACTTCACGACCGCCATCGCGGGCGACACGGTCAAGCTGACGCAGGGCTCCGGACGCCCCGTCAACGTCCGCATCCCCGCAGGCGTGGCCGACGGCCAGAAGATCCGGCTCAAGGGTCGAGGCGAGCCGAGCCCCGACGGTGGCGAGGCCGGCGACCTCGTCGTGACCGTCCAGGTCCGCAAGCACCCGGTGTTCGAGCGCGACGGGCTGAACCTCCGCGTCGACGTCCCCGTGACGTTCGTCGAGGCCGCGCTCGGCGCCACCATCGAGGTCCCGACGCTCGGCGGCGGCCCGGTCAAGCTCCGGGTGGCTCCGGGGACACCGTCCGGACGCGTCCTGCGCGTCAAGGGCCGCGGCGTGACGACGAAGAACGGGACGGGCGACCTGCTCGCGACCGTCCAGGTCGCCGTGCCGTCCCACCTGACCCCGTCGGCACGCGAGGCGGTGGAGGCACTCGCCACGGCCCTCCCGGCCGAGAACCCGCGCGACGACCTGATCGCGCGCGCCCGGGAGTCCTGAGGCCATGGACGAGTACTCGCCGGTCCTCGCGATCGCGATGGCGGCGGAACTGGCGGGGCTCCACCCGCAGACGCTGCGGCAGTACGACCGGCTCGGGCTGGTCGTGCCGCAGCGGACGCGGGGTGGGTCCCGCCGGTACTCCATGCGCGACGTCACGCAGCTGCGCGAGGTCGCCCGGCTCGGCGCCGAGGGCGTCAGCCTCGAGGGCATCCGCCGCGTGATCGACCTCGAGAACGAGAACACCGCGCTCCGCGCCCGGGTCCGCGAGCTCGAGAGCGCACTCGCCGACGAGCTCATCAGCCGTCCCGGCGCACGGATCTTCGCGGCCACCATGACCGGAGGCGCGGTGCCGCTCCGTGCGGGGTCCCGGCCGGAGCGCAACACGGCCGTCGTGCTCTGGCGTCCCCGGGGGGACTGAGGCCCCGGCGTTCCCAGCGCCGCCCGGTAGCCTCCCACGATGCCCTCGTTCGACTTCGTGGACCACTTCCGGCGTTTCCCGGAGGTCGAGGAGCCCGATCTCATGGCGATCGACGGCACCGACCGGTTCATGCTCGACGAGGCGCCGCTCATCCACGGCGACGCGCTCCGGCACCCCGGCGCCGTCACCGTCGTCGACGACCAGTTCGGGGTGCTCACCCTCGGTGTGATCGCTCTGCACGGCGCGAGCGAGGTCCGCGTCCTGCAGGACTCGCTCGTGGGGGAGCGGGCCCTCGCCGCCAACGCCGGCACGTTCGGCCGGGGCGGCTTCCAGCACCCGCAGAACGACGAGGAGGCCTTCGAGGACGCGCGCCTCGTGCTGTTCCGCCTGCCGAAGTCGCTCGACCGGCTCGACGAGATCGCCCGATCGGTGGCGCGGTTCGCCGCTCCCGACGTCGTGCTCCTGGCCGGGGGCCGGACGAAGTACATGACGCTGTCGCAGAACGACGTCCTCCGCCGCTCGTTCGGTGACGTCACGGCGAGCCGGGGGCGCCACCGTTCCCGCCTGCTCGTCGCGACGGACCCGCTCCGGGCCGCGGCGAACCGGGCCTCGATCACGGACCCGTGGCCCCGACGGGTGTTCTCGGACGAACTCGGGTTCACGGTCGCCGCGCACGGCGGGGTGTTCGCGGGCACCGCGCTCGACCAGGGCACGCGGGTGTTGCTCGACGTGGTCGACGAAGCGGTGCCCGGCGCCCGGGACGTGGTCGACCTGGGGTGCGGCAGCGGTGTGATCGCGACCGCGGTCGCGCGCCGTCGGCGTGGGGTGCACGTCGTCGCGACCGACGTCGCCACGTCGGCCGTGACCTCGGCGCGGCTGACGGCGGACCTCGCGGGGGTCGGCGACCGGGTGACGACGGTGCGGTCCGACGCCGGCGACGAGCTCGACGACGAGAGCGCCGACCTCGTGCTGTGCAACCCGCCGTTCCACGACGAGACCGCGGTGACCACGGACGTCGCGGTGGAGATGTTCCGGCACGCGGCCACGGTCCTCCGCCCGGGCGGCGAGCTCTGGGTCGTCTGGAACTCGCACCTGCGCTACCGCCCGATCCTGGAGCGGCTCGTGGGGCCGACCCGGCAGGTCACGCGCACCCCGAAGTTCACGGTGACGGCCTCGACGCGCCGCTGAGCTCGTCCGTCGCCTCGCTTGCGCGCCCCAGCGACAACTGCGCCGTCGTTGACGCGCGCACTCGTCGCGGGCGAGCGCACTCTCGCGCGCACTCGTCGCGGCGAGCGCACTCTCGCGCGCACTCGTCGCGGGCGAGCGCACTCTCGCCGGTCATGGTCGCAGCGGTAGCCCAGCACCGAGCAGTTTGCGCGCGAGGTCATGGCGCCGGAAGAGCTCCGCCCACCGAACGCGGCGGACGGCTCGGACCTCGGGCAGCGCCCGCACCCAGTCCTCCCGGTACTTCTCGTCAATGACGACCTGCTCGGCGCTCCGGCCGCCACGGAGTGCCGGATCGCGGTACTTCCCCTCGCCGTCGAACTCGAGCACGACGCCCTGGTCCGGGAACCAGAAGTCGACACGGGCGAGGCTGCCGCGCGGGGAACGGAACTCGTGCTGGAGCACGGGCGTCGGTGCGCCGAGTTCGTGCAGCACGACCCGCATCAGGCTCTCGCCGACGGACTCCGCTCGGGCATCGGCGAACGCGATCGCCCGAGTGGCTCGTGCCGCCCCGCGAGGCCCCGCGCAGTCGACCAGTGCGAGGACGGACCGACGGTCGAGGCCCCGCCGGAGCGCCTGGTCCAGCACGATCACCGACGAGCGGAAGGCCATGGTGCGGGCGAGGTCGGCGGCCGTGACGGTGGGGCTGCTCGCGCGCACCAGGTGGCCGAGCACCGTGACGGCGATGCTGTCGGTGGACGTGGTGGGGTGGAGCACGACGGAGCGGCGGCGGGTCTCGCTGCGGACCCGGTCCGGCTCGGTGAGTGCGACCCGGTCCGGCCACCCGCCGAGGACCGACCAGTCGTGGACCGCGGCGGCCGAGCAGTGCGCGACGATCCGGCGTTCCCCGAGTGTCGGCGCGACGGCCGCGATTCGGACGAGGTGCCGCCCACGCTCGTCGAGGCGCTCCCACGCGTCCCGGTGGACGTAGGTTCCGCGGAGGAGCCGGACCAGCGTCGGTTCCCGCGCCGTGCCTCCCGGCTGTGCCGGCAGGGCGGCGCGTTGCAGCGAGCGAGCGACGTCCGGCGGGGTGCGGACGTCGACGCGGATGAGTTCGAGCATCTGCCGATGCTCCCGGTCTCGGCGTCGTCGCACTGGCGCTCTCCACAGGGCGGGCGTGCAGTGCGCGCCGGAACGACGAAGTGCGCGGTCAGACGACCGCGCACTTGTCGTTGTCACGCGCACCCCGGCGAGCGGAGCCGCGCGCGCCGGCCCTCAGGCGGGCACGTAGTCGAACGTGTCGGGGTCCGGCCCGGTCCGCTGCCCCTTGTCGAGCGACGTGATGTCGGTCATGTCCTCGCCCGAGAGCTCGAAGTCGAACAGGGCGAAGTTCTCCTCGACGCGGGATCGGGTGACCGACTTCGGGAACACGATGTCGCCGCGCTGGATGTGCCAGCGGAGCACGACCTGCGCGGGCGTCTTGTCGAGGGCCGAGGCGATGCGGGTGATCGTCGGGTCGTCGAGCACGAGGCCCTGCGCGATCGGGGACCACGCCTCGGTGGCGATCCCGAGCTCGCTGTCGGCCGCACGCAGCGGGTCCTGCACGAGGTAGGGGTGTACCTCGATCTGGTTCACCGCGGGGGTGACCGTCGTCTCGTCGCGCAGACGGTGCAGGTGGTGCGCCTGGAAGTTCGAGACGCCGATCGAGCGGGACGTCCCCGCGTGGTAGAGCTCCTCGAGCGCCTTCCACGTCGGCACGAAGTCGATCACGGTCGCCAGCGGCCAGTGGATGAGGAACAGGTCCATGTAGCCACCGAGCAGCTCGGCCGACTTCTTGCCGTTCTCGAGCGCGGCGTCGGGAGCGTGGAACCCGTTGTTGAGCTTCGAGGTGATGAAGATCTCCTCACGGGGGATCCCCGATGCGGCGACGGCCTCGCCGACCTCCTTCTCGTTGCCGTACATCTCGGCCGTGTCGATGTGGCGGTAGCCGACCTCGAGGGCGGTGAGCACCGCCTCCTTGGTCTGCTCCGCGGGGATCTGGAACACCCCGAAGCCGAGCTGCGGAATGGTGCGGCCGTCGTTCAGGGTGATGTCGGGAACGGTGCTGGTCACGGTGCTCCTTGGTCTGGGTCGTGGTGCCATGCGGCACCCGTGCCGAACGGCACCCGTCGAGTCAACACCCCGCTCCGAGCGGACGCTCCGGGAACGTCCGGCTGGGATCGGCCGGGAGGCCCGGCACCGCCCGCGGCAGGTCCGGTCCGGCCGGGAGGCCCGGCACCGCCCGCGGCAGGTCCGGGCGGGAGGCCCGCCTCCCGCCCGGTGATCGGGCCCGGTCCCTCAGATGGCCAGCGAGGCCGTGATGTAGGAGCGCAGCGCCTCGCCGTAGGCCGTCGCGGCGTCCGGTGCGGCGAAGGTCCGCTCGACGTCGTCGATGCGGCAGGTCACGGTGTGCACGACGCCCCGGTCCGCGGTCTCGATGCGCGTGAGCCCCACGAACGCCGGCCCGAGCAGCGTCCGGAGCTGGTCCTCGCGCGGGATCCAGAGTGCGTCGTCGGCCGCCACGGAGTCGAGTGCCCACTCGGTCGTGCCGTTGAAGCCGAGGATCGTGCCGCTCGGGTACTCGTGCTTCTCGATCGTCATCTCGGACACGGTGTAGACGTCGTCGTCGACCCCGGGCTTGTCGATGACGAAGCGGTCCCCGGTCTCGGGGTGCCACCGGAGTCCCGCCTCGCGCAGGGTCCGGGCCAGGTCGACGCTGATCATGGCTCCACCATGCCACGCGGTGGTGGATCCGGACTCGGGTGCTGCCGACCGCCGGTACACGGAGTCTGACGGAGTGTCGTGGACGCAGGGACTAACATTCCGTCGCAGCTCAAGGCGGCGTCCCCGGGAGGTCCGGGGACCGCGCCGCAAGGTGACGACGACCGGAGCGGTGGGGGCCCGACGCGGCCGATGCCGCACCGTGTCCCGACCGCCGGCACCGCAGCGCGGGGCCGAGAGAAGGACCCAGATGACCCTCGAACGCGAGGAACTGCGAACCGACTGGACCGCCATGCTCGCGGAGGACGCCACGAGCGGGGTGCCCACGGGCCTCCCGGCAGGGGTCCGCGGCACGGCGATCCCGGCGACGGTGCCGGGGCAGATCCACACGGACCTGGAGCGTGTGGGCCTCGTGCCCGACCCGACGCGCAACCGCGACGAGGAGCTCGTGCGCTGGGTCGGCCAGGCCGACTGGGCGTACCGGCGGCGGATCGACGTCGACCCGCGCGGACACGACCGGGTCGACCTCGTCGCGGACGGTCTCGACACGGTGGCGTCGCTGTCCCTCGACGGCGTGTCGATCGGGTCGACACGGAACATGCACCGGCGCTACCGGTTCGACCTGCGGGACCGGACCGGGGGCACGAACGAACGCACGGACCGCGAGCTCGAGATCCTGTTCGAGTCGCCCTACCGCGAGACCGAGCGCATGGCGGACCGGTTCGGCAGCATGCCCGGCCCCTACGACGAGCCGTTCGCGTACGTGCGGAAGATGGCGTCGAACTTCGGCTGGGACTGGGGCCTGACGTGCGTGACGAGCGGACCCTGGCGGCCGATCGCGATCGAGCGCTGGTCGACCGCCCGGCTGCGCGACGTTCGTCCACTCGTCGACGTCGAGGCGGGCGAGGGCGTCCTCGACGCGCACATCGCGATCGAACGCTCCGGTCCGACGCCGGCCGGTGCGACGACGGCGGACCGCGACCACGACGGTGAGGACGACGACCTCGTGCTCGTCGTCACGGTGTCCGGGCACGACACGAAGCAGCGGTCGCGGGTGACGGTGACACCGAAGGAGGACGAGGCCGTCGTGACGGTCCGGATCCCCGACGCGCGGCTCTGGTGGCCCCGGGGGTACGGCGAGCAGGCGCTGTACGACGTCGAGGTGCAGGTGCAGACCACCGACGGCGAGGTCCTCGACCGCGACGTGTTCCGGACGGGCTTCCGGTCCCTCCGGGTCGACACCGAGCCCGACGCCACCGGCCGCCCGTTCACGATCGTGGTGAACGGCGTGCCGATCGACGTGCGCGGGGTGAACTGGATCCCCGACGACGTCATCGTGTCCCGGGTTGACCGTGCCCGGTACGCCGCGCGGCTCGCCCAGGCGACGGCGTGCAACGCGAACCTCGTGCGGGTGTGGGGCGGCGGCGTGTACGAGTCGCGGGACTTCTACGAGGAGTGCGACGCCCGGGGCCTGCTCGTGTGGCAGGACTTCCTGTTCGCCTGCTCCGCGTACCCCGAGGGCGAGCCCATGCGCTCCGAGGTCATCGCCGAGGCCCGGGACAACGTGGCGCGCCTGAGCCGGCACCCGAGCCTGGTCGTCTGGAACGGCAACAACGAGAACATCTGGCTCCACGACGACATGGGCTGGGCGGCGGAGCTCGGTGACCGACCGTGGGGCCTCGACTACTACCTGGACCTGCTGCCGACCATCGTCGACGCGGTGGACCCGTCGCGCTTCTACACGGCGGCGAGCCCCTGGTCCGGCGACGAGCGCGTGTACGCGAACGACGTCGACCACGAGACCCACCACTCGTGGCAGGTCTGGAACCAGATCGGCGACGAGCACTACCGCGACAGCGTGCCGCGGTTCGTCAGCGAGTTCGGCTGGCAGGCACCCCCGCAGTGGCGGACGATCCGGGAGGCCGTCGACGACGACCCGATGACCCCGACGTCGCCCGGCGTGGTGCACCACCAGAAGGCCGAGGACGGCATGGGCAAGCTCGCCCGTGGCCTCGCGCCGCGGTTCCCCGTGCCGCAGGGCGACACCGACGACGTGTTCGACCGCTGGCACTACCTGACGCAGCTGCAGCAGACCCGGGCCATCGCGACGGGTGTGGAGCACTGGCGCACGCACTGGCCGCACAACACGGGCGTCGTGGTGTGGCAGCTCAACGACCTGTGGCCGGTCGCGTCGTGGTCGGCCGTCGACGGCGCCGGACGTCCGAAGCCCCTGTTCCACGAGCTGCGCCGCCTGTACGACGACGTGCTCCTGGCGATCGTGCCGATCGAGCCACCCGCGGCGGGGGAGCGGGACCGGCCCCTCGACGGACGGGACCGTGCCGCCGACCCGGGAGGCGCGCACCCCGCGACCCTGTCCCTCCCCGTCCCCGGGGCGGCCGACCCCGCCACCGAGCCGGGCCGTCCGACGGTCGGCAGCGACGAGGAGGCCCTCGGGGACCTCGCGGACACCGCGGTCATCGACCCCGGGACCGTGCGCGGACGACGACGCGACCGGGAGGCGGACCGCCGCGTGCCCGTCGAGATCGCGATCCGGTCCTCCCGGCGGGGACTGACGACCACGGTGCGGGTGCGACGGATCGACATGTCCGGACGGATCCTGCAAGAGGTCGTCCTGCCGGTCGAGCTCGCCGGACCGGGCGTGCTGCGGCTCGCGGTGCCCGACCACGTCGGTGTCGTCGACGACCCCGCCGAGGAGCTCATCGTGGCGGACATGGACTGGCGCCGGGCGGTGTGGACGCCCCTGCCGGACCAGGAGATGCACTGGCGGCCGGCCGAGTACCGCGTGTGGGTCGAGGACGCCGCGTCGGGGTCGGTGCTCACGGTCGAGGCGCAGGGGCTCGTCCGCGACCTGCTCGTCCAGCCCGACCGGGTGAGTCCGACGGGCCGCGTCGACCGCGGGTTCATGACGCTGCTGCCGGGGGAGCGCGTGCCCTTCCGGCTCGACGGCGTCCGGGCCGACCGGAGCGCCGAGCTCGTGCGGGCGCCCGTGCTGCTCACGCTCGACCGGGTGCTCGCGGACGAGGCCGCGGCCGCCAGTACCCGCTAGCCCGGGCGGCACCGAGCCTGTCCTGAGAGCATCCCGGTGCCACTGGGCTTCCGGGCGAGGCGGCGTTACCATGGAGCATCACGGACTCCCCGGGGTCGCTTCGACGGCGATGCGCTCCCGACGAGTTCCAGACAAGGAGTGGACATCATGTTCCAGGGCCTCACCGGCATCCACCTGATCATCATCCTCGGCATCATCGTGCTGCTGTTCGGTGCGACGAAGCTGCCGGCCCTCGCCAAGGGTCTGGGGCAGTCGATCACCATCTTCAAGAAGGAGATGGAGACCAACCACGACGCTCCGACCACGACGACCACGACCGCGACGGCGGCGCCGCAGGCCGGCACCACGCAGCCGACCGTGCAGCAGGAGCCGGTCCTCAACCCGACCCCGTCGGTCCAGCCGCAGTCGGACCACCGCGTCTGAGACACCGCGTCCGGGTCGCCGCGCGCGGCCCGCTGCTCTGCCCCACCGGCACCGCCGGAGGACTCCCAGCCCCGGGACCGAGACCGCCGCAGCCTCTGTGAGGCGCGGCGGTCTCGTCGTTCCCGGGGATAGCGTCGGTGGCGGTGCCCGACGCGTGGGCGCCGAGAGGAGGCCCCCATGGGCAAGGTGTGGTTCATCACGGGCACGTCCCGCGGACTCGGCCGTGAGTTCGCCCTCGCCGCCCTGGGGCGCGGTGACCGGGTCGCGGCGACGGCGCGCGACGCGGCGACGCTCGACGACGTGGTGGCCGCCTACGGCGACGCGGTCCTGCCGCTGACGCTCGACGTCACCGACCGCGCACAGGTCGACGACGCGGTCCGCCGCGCGCACGAACGATTCGGACGCCTCGACGTGGTGGTCAACAACGCCGGGTACGGCCACTTCGGGTTCGTCGAGGAGCTCACCGACGCCGAGCTCCAGGACCAGCTCGACACGAACCTGTTCGGGGTGCTGCACGTGACACAGGCGGTGCTCCCGATCCTGCGGGCGCAGGGCTCCGGTCACATCGTGCAGATCTCGACGATCGGCGGCATCGCGGCGTTCCCGATGATCGGGGCGTACCACGCGTCGAAGTGGGCGCTCGAGGGGCTGACCGAGGCCCTCGCGCAGGAGGTGCGCGGCTTCGGCGTCGACGTGACGCTCGTCGAGCCCGGCGGGTTCTCGACGGACTGGGCCGGGTCGAGCGCCCGGCACTCCGCGCCCCTGCCGGCGTACGACGGGCTCCGTGAGCAGGTCCTCGCGGGGCGGACCGCCGCGAGTGCCGGCCGGGGTGACCCCACGGCGACCGGGGCGGCGCTGCTCCGCATCGTCGACGCCGACGACAAGCCCCTGCGGGTGCTGTTCGGGGAGCAGCCGACGCACCTCGTCAAGACGCTCTACGCCGACCGCCTGCGGACCTGGGTGGAGTGGGAGCCGGTGTCGCTCGCTGCGCAGGGCGGGACGCACGCCGGCGAGCCGGCCGCCGGATGACCGACGGGGCCGGCGGATCCGGCGCCTCCGACGCGTCCGACGCGTCCGACGGATCCGGCGCGTCCGGCGCGTCCGGCGCGTCCGGCAGCGTCGACGCCGATCGGCCGGGAGGCCCGGCACCGCTTCACCGCGATCGTCGCGTCGTGCTCGTGGTCGCGGTCCTCGCCACGTTCGTCGTCGGCCTCGACAGCAGCGTCGTGAACGTCGCCCTGCCGTCGATCGGCCGGGAGCTCGGCGGTGGGATCGTCGTGCAGCAGTGGACGGTCGACGCCTACCTCGTGACCCTCGGGGCGCTCATCCTGGTCGCGGGCTCGGTGTCCGACCTCGTCGGGCGGGTCCGGGTCGTCACCTGGGGACTCGTCCTGTTCGGGCTCGCGTCGGTCGCCTGTGCGATCGCCCCGACGGGCGGCGTGCTCGTGGGCGCGCGGGCCGTGCAGGGCGTCGGGGGCGCGCTCGTGACGCCGAGTTCGCTCGCGCTCGTCATCGCCGCGTACCGGGGTGCGGCACGGGCCCGGGCGATCGGCACGTGGACGGCGTGGTCGAGCGCGTCGGTCATCGCCGGGCCCGTGATCGGTGGGGTCGTGGTGGACTCGATCGGCTGGCGCTGGGTGTTCGTCCTCACGGCGGCGCCGATCGCGGTGACGATCCCGCTCGTCCGTCGGGTCACCGGGGACGTGCGCGCGACGGACCGGCCCGCGATCGACGTCGTGGGTGCCGGCCTCGCCGTGCTCGGGGTGGGGGCGCTCGTCCTCGGTCTCATCGAGCAGGAACGCCTCGGATGGGCGTCGCCGCTCGTGGTCGTCGCACTCGCCGTCGGGGTGGGGGCGCTCGCCGTGTTCGTGCCGTGGGAGCGCCGCGTGGCGGCCCCGTTGCTGCCCCTCGACCTGTTCCGTGCCCGGTCGTTCACGGTCGGGAACCTCACGACGCTCGCGGTCTACGGCGCGCTCGGCCTGTCCGGGTTCACGGTGACGCTGTTCCTGCAGGAGGTCTGGGGGCTCTCCGCCTGGCTGGCGGGCGTGGCCACCCTGCCCCCGACGCTCGTGCTGCTCGGGTTCTCCACGACGGTCGGGCGGTGGTCCGGCCGCACGGGGCCCCGGTGGTTCATGGCGGGCGGCCCGGTGCTCGCGGGGCTCGGCGTCCTGGTCATGCTCGGCGCCGGGGACCGCCCGCGGTACTTCGCGACCGTGTTCCCGGGCATGCTCCTCATGGGTGTCGGGTTGACCCTCATGGTGGCGCCGTTGACGAGCGCCGTGCTCGGGTCCGTCGCGGAGACGCGGGCGGGTGTCGGCTCGGCCGTGAACAACGCGGTCGCCCGGATCGCGAGCCTGGTGCTCGTGGCCCTGGCGGGGGTCGTGCTCGGCGCCGACGGCATGAGCGTGGCCGGCTTCCACCGCGCGGTCGTCGTCATGGCCGCGTTGCTCGTGGCGGGCGGCACCGTGTCGGCGATCGGCATCAGGAACCCGCGCCGCGATCGCCCGACGCTGGCGGACGCGGTGCCGTCGGAGTAAACTTGAGTCAACAGGACTCAAGGTGCCGGAACCACCGCACCAGGACATCAGGACCACAGGAAAGGACGCCCCCATGGCCAACCTGCAGGGCGCTCCCGCGTCGCAAGAGCAGCAGAAGACCGCACTCGAGCAGTACGGCGTCGACCTCACGGCGATCGCGCGGAGCGGCAAGCTCGACCCGGTGATCGGACGCGACTCGGAGATCCGCCGGATCTCGCAGGTGCTCACGCGCCGGACCAAGAACAACCCCGTGCTCATCGGCGAGCCCGGCGTCGGCAAGACCGCCGTCGTCGAGGGGCTCGCGCAGCGCATCGTCGCCGGTGACGTCGCCGACAGCCTCAAGGACAAGCGGCTCGTCTCGCTCGACCTCGCCGCGCTCGTCGCCGGGGCCAAGTACCGCGGCGAGTTCGAGGAGCGCCTCAAGGCCGTCCTCAAGGAGATCGACGACTCCGACGGCCAGGTCATCACGTTCATCGACGAACTCCACACGCTCATGGGCGCCGGCGGGGGCGAGGGCTCCGTGGCCGCCGCGAACATGCTGAAGCCGATGCTCGCCCGCGGTGAGCTCCGCCTGATCGGGGCGACCACGCTCGACGAGTACCGCGAGTACATCGAGAAGGACGCCGCGCTCGAACGCCGGTTCCAGCAGGTGTACGTCGGTGAGCCGAGCGTCGAGGACACCGTCGCGATCCTCCGTGGGCTCAAGGAGCGCTACGAGGCGCACCACAAGGTCACGATCGCCGACTCCGCCCTCGTCGCCGCCGCGGCCCTGAGCGACCGCTACATCACCGGTCGGCAGCTGCCCGACAAGGCCATCGACCTCATCGACGAGGCCGCGTCGCGCCTCCGGATGGAGATCGACTCGAGCCCCGTCGAGATCGACGAGCTGAAGCGGAGCGTCGACCGCCTCATGCTCGAGGAGTTCGCGCTCAAGAAGGAGAAGGACGACGCCTCGAAGGACCGCCTCGAGAAGCTCCGCGCCGACCTCGTGGAGCGGCAGGAGCGCCTGACAGAACTGCAGCAGCGCTGGGAGCTCGAGCGGGCCTCCCTGAACCGCGTCGGCGAACTGAAGACCCGGCTCGACGACCTCCGCATGCAGGCCGAGCGCGCCCAGCGCGAAGGCAACCTGGAGCGGGCCTCCCGGCTGCTCTACGGCGAGATCCCGGTGATCGAGCGGGAACTCGCGGAGGCCGAGCGCAACGAGCCGGCCGGTCCGCAGATGGTGAACGACCGTGTGACCGACGAGGACATCGCCGCCGTCATCGCCGCGTGGACCGGCATCCCCATGGGGCGGCTGCTCCAGGGCGAGACCGAGAAGCTCCTGCACCTCGAGACCGAACTCGGCAAGCGGATCATCGGTCAGCGCGAGGCCGTCACGGCCGTGTCCGAGGCCGTCCGGCGGTCCCGGGCGGGCATCTCCGACCCCGACCGCCCGACCGGGTCGTTCCTGTTCCTCGGCCCGACCGGCGTCGGCAAGACGGAGCTCGCGAAGGCGCTCGCCGACTTCCTGTTCGACGACGAGAAGGCCCTCGTCCGCATCGACATGAGCGAGTACGGCGAGAAGCACTCGGTCGCGCGACTCATCGGCGCCCCGCCCGGGTACGTCGGGTACGAGGCCGGCGGCCAGCTCACCGAGGCCGTCCGTCGCCGCCCGTACTCCGTGATCCTGCTCGACGAGGTCGAGAAGGCGCACGCCGAGGTCTTCGACGTCCTGCTCCAGGTGCTCGACGACGGCCGTCTGACCGATGGTCAGGGCCGCACGGTGGACTTCCGGAACACGATCCTCGTGCTCACGTCGAACCTCGGGTCGCAGTTCCTGACCGACCCGTCGCTCGGTGCCGCGGAGCGCGAGGAGTCCGTGCGCGCCATGGTGCAGCAGGCGTTCCGGCCGGAGTTCGTCAACCGCCTCGACGACATCGTCGTGTTCCAGGCGCTGACGACCGACGACCTCGGTCAGATCGTGTCGCTCTCGGTCGACCGGCTCGCGACGCGGCTCACGGACCGTCGGCTCGAGCTCGCGGTCACGCCCTCGGCCCGGACCTGGCTGGCGGAGCGCGGGTACGACCCGGTGTACGGCGCGCGGCCGCTGCGTCGCCTCATGCAGCGGCAGATCGACGACCAGCTCGCCCGGGCACTGCTGGCGGGCGACGTCCGCGACGGCGACACCGTCCGCGTCGACGTCGCCGACGACGGCGAGTCGCTGACGGTCGAGCCGTTCGTGGTGCCGGAGTTCGTCGAGTAGCGCTCGGCGGGACGGACGGGAGGCGCGGGGTGCGGAGGACGCACGCCGCGCCTCCCGTCCGTGGTGCGGGTGACCGACACTGTGCCTCCCGGCGATCCGGCGGGTGAGACATCGCGTGGGCAGCGCCATGTCGTGTACGCGGAAGGCGCGGATCCCGGACCCGGGGCCCTACCCTCCACGGGATGCGGGTGCTGGTGGTGGATGACGAGCAGTCCCTCGCCGAGTTGATCGCCCGTGGGTTGGAACGGCAGGGGATGACCGTCGACGTGGTGTTCCGCGGCGACGAGGCGGACGAACTCCTGGCGGTGAACGACTACGACGTCGTCGTCCTGGACCGCGACCTGCCCGGCCTCCACGGCGACGAGGTCGCTCGTCGGTGCACCGCCCGTGGTGGGTGCACGCGGGTGCTCATGCTGACCGCCGCGACGACCCTGGCGGACCGCGTGGCCGGGCTCGAGCTCGGCGCCGACGACTACCTGCCCAAGCCCTTCGAGTACCCGGAGCTCGTCGCGCGGGTGCGGGCGCTCGGCCGCCGGAGCGCCCCCGCTGCCCCGCCGGTGCTCGGGCACGACGGGATCGTGCTCGACACGAACCGGCTCATGGCCACCCGCGACGGGCGCCCGCTCGACCTGACGCCCAAGGAGTTCGGGCTGCTCGAGGTCCTCCTCCGGGCCGACGGCCGGTTGGTGAGCGCGGAGGAGCTGCTCGAGAAGGTGTGGGACGTCAACGTCGACCCGTTCACGTCCGCCGTGCGCGTGACGATGTCGAAGCTCCGCCGCAAGCTCGGTGAGCCCGATCCGATCAGGACGGTGCCGGGCAAGGGGTACGCGCTGTGACGACCGGGTCGGGGCGCGCCGACGGGTCGCGCCCGGGTCGAGGACCGCGGATGCGGTGGAGCATCCACACGCGCACCGCGGTGGCGTTCGGCGGCCTGTCGATGGTGCTCGCCGCGGCGGTCCTGGTGTTCGTGAACCTCATGACGCAGCGCGGGATCGTGACGGTGCTCGAACTCGACGACGGCGGAGCGTGTCCCCGCGCCGACGTCGCGGGGTGCGGCACGAGCGCGAGCCCGGTGTGGACCGTCCCCGAGGCGACCGCGTCGGCGCGCGCGGCGCTGCCGGGTGCGCCCCCTCCGGAGGGCCACACCGGCCCGAGCGGGTCCGTCGCCGGCGTCGCCCGTGTCGGGCAGCTGGTGGCGTCGCAGCAGTGGTTGTGGTCGGCGGTCGGCATCGGGACGGCCGGCCTGGTCGCCGCCGGTGCCGGCTGGCTGGTCGCCCGGGCCGTGCTCCGTCCGATCGGTGTGATCCGCGCGACCGCGGAGCGGATCTCGGCGACGACCCTGCACGAACGCATCGACCTCGGCGGCCCCGACGACGAGGTCCGACGGCTCGCGGACACGATCGACGCGTTGTTCGGACGGCTCGAGCAGGCGTTCGAGGGGCAACGCCGCTTCGTCGCCCAGGCCTCCCACGAGCTGCGGACGCCGCTCGCCCTGCAACGGGCCGCGATCCAGATCGGGCTCGAGGACGACGCCGACCCCGACACGATCCGCGCCGTCCGCCAGGAGCTCCTCGACGCGAACCGGCGGAACGAACAGTTGGTCGAGGGCCTGCTCGACCTGGCGGAGGCGGAACGGGGTGTCACCGGCCGGGCCCAGGAGGTCGACCTCGCGGACGTCGTCGAGGGCGCCGCGGACGCGTCCCGGACTCGTGCGCGGTCCGCGGGCCTGGACCTCCACGTCCAGCCGGGCGACGGCCTCCGGGTGGCGGGCGATCCGGTGCTCGTCCGGCACCTCGTCGAGAACCTCGTCGACAACGCGCTCGAGTACAACCGACCGGACGGGTTCGTGCGCATCGAGGTGACCCACGACGGGCTCGTCGTCGAGAACAGCGGGCCACTCGTGTCACCGGAGACCGCCCGCACCCTGACCGAGCCGTTCACGCGCGCGGAGCAGCAACACCCGGGCCGTCGACACAGCGGCATCGGGTTGTCGGTCGTCGACGCCGTCGTGCGGGCGCACGGGTGGCGCCTGGCGATCACGCCCCGGTCGGCGGGCGGCCTGGTGGTCCGCGTCCACGGTGTTTCGCCCGTGTGACCGTCGACCGGACGCCCGCGAAACGGCCCGCCCGCTGGACTGTCCGCATGGAACGAACCAGTGACACCGACCGGCCGCGGAGGAGGCCCCGTGCGGCGCTCCTCCTGTCCTCCACGATGGCGCTCGCGGTGAGCGCCGTCCTGTCCGGGTGCTCCGACGCGCCCGGATCCTCGTCCTCGCGCGGGGGCTCCAGCTCCGTCGGCGCCGCCGCGTGGGGCTCCTGCATGCGGGACGCGGGGTTCGACATCGAGGACCCGTCCGAGGCGGAGTGGTCCTCCGGAGTCGTCCGTGCTCCGTCTGGGGTGGACGGTGACGCGTTCCAGCGCGCGTCCGCGAGCTGCCGGGGGGACGACGCGCCCAGGGCGTCCGACGAGCAGAAGGCCATCTGGGACCAGGAGCTCCGCGACTTCTCGGCGTGCATGCGGGAGCACGGCCTCGACGACTTCCCGGAGCCGGAGCCGGAATCGGGGCTCGACTACGGCAAGTACGCCGAGGAACCGCTGCGCGACTCACCGACCGTCACGCAGGCCGACGAGGAGTGCAGCGATCGGTACCTCGCCGACTGGGGGACGACCGGATGACCCGGGAGACGCCGTCCACCGAACCCGGTCGCCGGGAGGCGGCGACCACGACGCACAGGAGGACCACCATGACCATGACCATGACCACGACCACGACCACGAGGTCGCTCCGCGATGACGGACGGCGCTCCGGACTCGGCGGGTCGGTACCGACCCACGGGGTCCGGGTGACGCTCGCCGTCGTCCTCGCCCTGCTCAGCGTGACCGGCGCGACCGGCTGCGCGGCTGAGAGCGGGCGGGACGAGGCGGGCCGCACCCGCTCGTCGGCACCGAGCGCGGACGCGAACGCGTTCTCGGCGTGCATGCGGGACCGGGGGATCCCCATGGAGGACAGCGACCCGACGCAGGGGGGCGAACGTGCAGCGGTACCGGAAGGCGTCGACCCCGACGCCTACCAGCGTGCACTCGTGTCGTGCACGGAGGAACGCGCCGGTGGTGCCGAGCCCGCGGAGGCGGTGGACGCCGATCCCGAGGTGTCCCGGTGCATGCGCGAGCACGGCATCACCGATTACCCCGACCCCGTGCACGGCCAGGTGGACTACGACCCCGGTGACCCGCCCTCGAGCGCGTTCCTCGCGGCCGAGGAGACGTGCTGGAAGCAGGTCCACGGCGCGGAGATCGCGAAGTGAGCCGCCGCGTACGGCCGGCGCGACGACCCACGCGGCCCACGCGGGTCCGCCGTGGGACGGCGGTCACCGTCGGCGCCGCGGTCGTGGTGGTGGTCGCGAGCGCGACGGTCGCGGTGACGACCGTCGTGCCCGAGGACGATCGCGCGGTCGCCGCGCCCGGCAAGGCCGCGTCCGCGAGCGCGACCCCGTCCTCCGGGGGCGGAGCCCCGAAGCACACCGCGGACGGACGCCCCACGGCACCCGTCGTCCGGGGTGACCTCACGGAACGCCGCACGTTCGCGGGCACGCTCGGCCACGGGACGCCGAAGGACCTGCTCGGGTCCGGGAGCGGCACCCTGACCGGCCTGCCCGACTACGGACAGGTCGTGCACCGGGACGAGGCGCTGTACTGGCGCGACGAACGGCCGGTCCGGGCGATGCACGGTGCGGTGCCACTGTGGCGTCCGCTCGAACGGGGCCTGCGCGGCACCGACGTGGCGCAGCTCAACCGGAACCTCGCTGCCCTCGGGTACGACGTCGCGCAGGACGACCGGTTCGGCACTCGGACGGCCGCGGCGGTGCGTCAGTGGCAGCGGGACCGCGGGTTCGCGGTGACCGGACGGCTCACGGCGGACGACATCGCCTTCGTGGACGGGGACGTCCGCGTCGCCGAGCCGAAGGCCACGGTCGGTTCCCCGGCGAGTGGACCGCTCTACGGGTACACGAGCACCACCCGCACCGTGACGGTCCCGATCGACGAACTCGCGGCCGGCTCGTTCCCGGTCGGGTCCACCGTCTCGGTCGGCTTCTCCGGATCGACCGAGCACGTCGACGGCACGGTGCGCTCGGTGGGCGCGGACCCGTCGTCGGACGACGGCGGCCTGGTCGTCGAGATCGACCTCCGTGCCGCGGTCCCGTCGGGCGTGGCCGAGGCGGCTGGCGTGGACGTCCAGGTGGAGGGCGAGACGCGGAAGGGGGTGCTCTCGGTCCCGGTCGGGGCACTGCTGGCCGCGCGCGGCGACGGGTACGCCGTGGATCGTGTCCGGGCGTCGGGCGAGACCGAGCGGGTACCGGTCGAGGTCGGGTTCGCGGCCGACGGGCGCGTCGAGGTCAGCGGCGGGGTCCACGAGGGCGACCGGGTGGTGGTGCCGTCATGACCGCGGTCGCGACCGTCCCCCGGAGGACGACGGCACCCGACGACCCGGAGGGCCGCGTCCTGGTCCTCGAGGGCGTCACGAAGCGGTACGGCGAGGTCGAGGCCCTGCGCGGGATCGACCTGCGGGTGTCGGCGGGCGAACTCGTCGCGGTCGTCGGGCCGAGTGGCTCCGGCAAGTCGACGATGCTCAACATCATCGGCACCCTCGACCTGCCGACCGAGGGCCGGGTCGTCATCGCCGGGCACGACGTCGGCACGATGTCCGACGACGCGGTGTCGCGGCTCCGCGCGGACCACATCGGGTTCGTGTTCCAGCACTTCCACCTGGCGCAGGGCGCCACCGCCGTCGAGAACGTCGCCGACGGCCTGCTCTACACGGGCACCGGCCGCCGCGAGCGCACCGAACGGGCCGCGGACGCGCTCCGCAGGGTCGGGCTCGGGCACCGGCTCGACCACCGTCCGCACGAACTCTCCGGCGGCGAGAAGCAGCGCGTCGCGATCGCCCGGGCCATCGTGGGCGACCCCACCGTGCTCCTCGCCGACGAGCCGACGGGCGCGCTCGACACCGCGTCGGGCGCAGCGGTGCTCGACCTGCTCCGTGAGCTCAACGCGGGGGGCACCACGGTGCTCGTGATCACCCACGACCTCGAGCTCGCGGCCTCGTTGCCGCGGCAGGTGCGCATGCGCGACGGCCGGATCGCCGACGAGACCCACGGCGGAGGCGACGGGCACGACGGACGCGGTGGGCGCATCGACGCCACGACGCTCGCCGACGCGATCCGGGCAGCGGGCACGGGGACGGAGGCGCAGGCATGACCGCGACCGGCCACGTCCACGCCGGCGACCTGGTGCGGCTCGGACTGTTCGGGCTGCGGACGCGTCCCACCCGGGTCGTCCTCTCGGCGCTCGGCATCGCGATCGGCATCGCCGCGATGGTCGCGGTGGTCGGCATCTCGAGCTCGAGCAAGGCGAAGCTCGACGCCCTGCTCGACGCGCTCGGGACGAACGTGCTCGCGGCACAGCAGGCCACCGGCTTCGGCGAGTCGGAACCGCTCCCCGTCGACGGGGTGTCGACGGCCGTCCGACAGTCCGACGTCCTCGACGCCGCCGGTGTCGGACGCGTCGAGGACGGACGGGTCTACCGGAGCGCTCGGGTCCCCGCGCTCGAGTCGAAGGGCATCGGCCTCGTGGCCGCGTTCGGCGACGTCCCGCGCGTGCTCGCCGGTCGGTTCGCCGCGGGGCACTGGCTCGTCGGCGCGGACGACGCATCCGCGCCGGAGCAGGCGGTCCTGGGCGCGGAAGCGGCGAAGCGCCTGGGGATCGACCGGGTCACGGACGACACCGCGATCTGGACGGACGGACATCGGCTGGCGGTCGTCGGGATCCTCGAGCCACTCGCCCTCGCGCCGCAGCTCGACACGCAGGTGTTCATCCCGCGCTCCACGGCCGCAGGGATGGGGTTCGACGGGCATCCGACGCAGATCCTCACGCGGGTGGACCCGGACGCGGTCGCCGAGGCCCGCGAACGGTTGCCCCGGTCGATCAGTCCCCTCCACCCGAAGGACGTCGCCGTGACCCGGCCCTCCGACGCGCTCGCCGCGAAGAACGCGTCGCAGGACTCGTTCACCGGCCTGCTCGTCGGTATCGGCGGTGTCGCGCTGCTCGTCGGCGGCATCGGCGTGGCGAACACCATGGTCATCACGGTGCTCGAGCGCCGCGCGGAGGTCGGGGTCCGCCGGTCGCTCGGGGCACGCCGACGGGACATCCGCGACCAGTTCCTCGTCGAGTCGCTGCTCCTGTCGCTCCTCGGCGGCGTGGCCGGCGTCACGATCGGGGTCGCCGTGACGGTCGGGTTCGCGCTCGCCCAGGGGTGGCCGGTCGCGATCCCGGCGTGGGCCGTCCTGGGCGGGGTCGGGGCGACCGTCCTCATCGGTGGCGTCTCGGGCATCTACCCAGCCGCGCGGGCGGCACGGATCCCGCCGACGTCGGCGCTCGCGGCCGCATGACCCGGGACGGACGGGAGGCGCGGCACCGGACGGTCGCCGCGCCTCCCGTTCCCGGCTTCCTGCGTACCGGCCGGGAGGTCCGGGACCGACCCGAGCGGGCCTGCCGTCCGCCGACTACGGTCTGGGGCAGCCGATCCGAGGGAGCGTCATGCGGGAGATCCGTGCACTGCAGAGTCTGACCAGCGCGATCGAGCACGCGAGCGTGCTCGACAAGCTCATCGACGTCGACGTGAAGGCCGTCAAGGCCCTCGTCCAGCCCGACGCCCTGAAGCAGCTGCTGCACGGGGTGCCGTTCGGGCACCCGCTGCATCCGCTCATGGTCCAGGTACCCCTCGGCGCGTGGCTGTCCTCGGCCCTGCTCGACCTGCTGCCGGGGACGCACCGGTCGTCCCGAACGCTCGTCGGCGTCGGCGTGGTGTCGGCCGGCGTCGCGACCACGGCCGGGCTCACCGACTGGTCGGAGCTCGACCGCGAGCAGCAGCGCACGGGGTACGTGCACGCCGTGGTGAACGGCACCGCGATGACGCTCTACGGGCTGTCGTGGTGGCAGCGGAAGCGCGGGAACCACCTGCGCGGCAAGGTCCTCGGCATGCTCGGACTCGTGGTCGTGTCCGGCGGCGGCTACCTCGGTGGGCACCTGTCCTACCGCCAGCGCGCAGGCGTGAGCGACCACGGCGAGGTGCCGTTCGAGCGTCCTCCCGTGGGCGCCTGAGACCGACGCCGGGTGCCACCGGCGGGACTGGTCGCACACGGCCGGACGCGGTAGTGTCCGGGGGTCTCCGGCGTCAGGGGTGGCGCCGGGGTGGAGATGCCGGGGTGGCATCGGCGGGAGGCGGGCGTCCGACTGGGCGCCGCCTCCCGTTCCCACTCCGAGGGGGTGTCCGGCCACACGGCACCGCGTGCCCAGGCGCCGTCGGTACCGTGCGGGCATGACGATGACCGCCACCGCCCGCACCGACGGTCCGAGCGGGGTCGGCGGCCTCACGGGGTTCGTGCTCGAGGTGGTCGACCGCCTGGGTGAGTGGGGCGTCGGACTCCTGCTGTTCGCGGAGACCGTGTTCCCGCCGATCCCGAGCGAGGTCATCCTGCCCCTCGCCGGGTTCCTCGCCGGCGCGGGAGCGATGGACCTGGCGCTCGTCCTCGTCGCGGCGACCATCGGCTCGTGGCTCGGGGCGCTCGCCCTCTACGCGCTCGGGGCCCGGGTTGGACTCGAGCGCTCGATCGGGTGGGCCGCGCGGTTGCCGCTCGTCGACGAGGACGACCTGCGTCGCGCCGCGCACTGGTTCGACCGGCACGGAGCGGCGGCGGTGTTCCTCGGGCGGCTCGTGCCCGGCGTGCGGAGCCTCGTCTCGCTACCGGCCGGCGCCGGGCGGATGCACCTCGTGACGTTCTCGGTGTGCACCGTGCTCGGCAGCGTCGTGTGGAACACGGCGCTCGTCCTCGCGGGTGCGGCGCTCGGCTCGCGGTGGGAGCTGCTCGAGGGCTGGTCCGCGTGGATCGACCGCGGTGTGTACGCCGCGCTCGTGGCCGTCGTCGCCGTGTTCGTCGTGCGGCGCGTCCGGCGTCGGGGGCGGGAGCGCCGCCAGCGGGGCTGAGCCCCTCGAGCCCGACTGCGCGGCTCGTCGTGCGCGCTCGTCGTGCGCGGGTCGTGCGCGCGCGGACGACAACTGCGCTCGCGCCAGCACGCGCAGTTGTCGTCGACGCGCGCAGGTGCCGCCGGGATCGCCGGTACGGCCGGGGAACTGCCCTCAGGACCGGAGCGCCGACTCCTTGTGCGCGGCCTTCTTGCCGGACTTGGCCGACTCGACGATCCAGTACGGGTCGTCGTCGGTGGGCTTGAAGTCCTGCCCGTCGAACGTGAAGTCCTTCGTCTTCTTCTCGCGCGCGGTGCCGGTCGTCTCGCCCTGCGAGGTGTTCCAGTGCACCTCGTCGCCCTCGTGGATCGCCATGCGCTGGACCGTACCCGGCGACCTGCGAGGACGTGCAGCGCTCGCGGTACATCCACCGGTCACAAGTGGATAACACGGCATGCGCGCCGAAGGTGCACGCGTAGCGTGGACAGTGCGTCGCCTACCCAGCGGCGCGCTGCGCACCCCCGGCGCCCCGAGAGGATCGACGAACCCGAATGAGTCTGGTCTCCAGCACGGTGACGGCCGACACCGTCCTCGCCGGGCGATACCGGCTGACGGAGGTGATCGGCACCGGCGGCATGGGGACCGTGTACCGCGCCCGTGACGAGCACACCTACCGCGACGTCGCCATCAAGCTGTTCGCGACGCCCCAGTCGATGACGCACGCGGACCGGGTCCGCCAGGAGCGCGAGATCCGGCTGCTGAGCATGTTGAGCCACCCCGGACTCATCCCGCTGTACGACGCCGGGACCCACGAACTCGTCGACGGGCCCCACCGGTTCATCGTCATGGAGCTCATCTCCGACCCGACGCTCCTGCGTCGCCTCGCCGACGGACCCCTGCACAACTACGAGGTCGCCTCGCTCGGGGCGCAGCTCGCCGACGCCCTGGCGTACGTGCACGCTCGCGGCATCGTCCACCGGGACGTCAAGCCGGCGAACATCCTCATCAACGACGAGGGGTCCGCCGGGTTCGCCCGCACCGTCAAGCTCACCGACTTCGGCGTCGCCCACTTCGTCGACGGCTCCCGCCTGACCGGCGACGGCACGATCATCGGTACCGCCGCGTACCTCAGCCCCGAGCAGGTCGCGGGCGAGTCCATCACCTTCGCGACCGACGTGTACTCCCTCGGCCTGGTGCTCCTCGAGGCCCTCACCGGCAAGCAGGAGTACTCGGGCACGGTCATCGAGGCCGCCCTCGCCCGGTTGCAGCACGACCCCGAGATCCCCGAGACGGTCGGCAGCGAGTGGCGTGACCTCCTCGTGGCGATGACGTCGCGTGAACCCGAGGAGCGGCCGAGCGCCGTCACCGTCGCCCGCGTCCTGCGTGGAGGCGCGTCCCGCGTCACGGGACCGGTCCCGCTCGGCCGGACCCGGTCCTCCCGTTCGTCGCACCGTGCCGAGCACCGGCTACACCGCGCCGCACACCGGCACACGCGCCGGGGCACGTTCGACGCGGTGCGGCGGTGGCGCCGCCGGAACACGATCGTCGGCAGCCTGGCCGGCATCGGCGTCGTCGCGGCCTGTTTCGGGTCGTACCTGCTCGGCGCCGCCGCGCACTAGACGATGCCGAGGGTGCACGACGCGTCGTGCACCCTCGCGCTGTGAGGTCGGCACGGGTCGAGCACCGAGGGTCACGGGAAACGCCCGGGGCGACGCCGACGGACCCGCGGCCGTGACAGCGCAGGTGCGGTCGGGCAGGATCGGAGCATGACCACCGACGCCCTCTGGATCAAGATCTGCGGACTGTCGACCCCCGAGACGGTGGACGCCGCGATCGACGCCGGAGCCGATGCGCTCGGCTTCGTGTTCGCGGCGGGGAGCCCCCGCACGGTCACGGCCGACCAGGCGAAGGAACTCGTCGAGCGGGTGCCGGAGGGCATCGACGCGGTCGGGGTGTTCCGCGACCAGGAGATCGACGAGATCGTCGGGGTCGCCTCGGCGGTGGGGCTCACGACGCTCCAGCTCCACGGCGACGAGACCCCCTCGGACTTCGCGCGCGCACGCGACGCCGGGTTCTTCACGATCCGGGCGGTGGCGGCCCAGGACTACCTCCGCGAGACGCCCGAGCAGCGCGCCGCGTACGACCACGACCTGCTCCTGCTCGACGCAGCGGAACCCGGGGCCGGCAAGCTCGTCGACCCGAGCACGATCGCCGGACGCGTCGACGAGGCCTGGATCCTCGCGGGTGGACTCACGCCGGCGAACGTCCGCGCCGCCGTGCAGCTGTTGGACCCGGACGGCGTGGACGTGTCGAGCGGCGTCGAGTCCTCGCGCGGCGTCAAGGACCCAGCGCGCATCCGGGCGTTCGTCGAGGCCGTCCGCAGCATCGCCTGACCTGCCGCGCGGAGGCGAGGGGCGGGCCGCGGTGTCGCGGGCGCGCGCCGACGACGACCGGGCGCGCGCCGACGACAACTGCGCCGTCGTCTGCAGGCGCACTCGTCGTCCACGCGCGCACCTGCGCGGCCGGACAGGAGGGACGGGGCCGGGCCGGGCCTCCCGGCCAGCGCATGCGCGAGGCGGCGTCAGACGACGGGCGCGCGGAAGCGGGGGATGAGCTCGTCGAGGTAGTCGGCGGTGTCCGGCCAGCCCGTGACCGCGTGGCAGGGGACGCCGAGCGCCTTGACGGGGTAGTCGTTGCCCTCCGGGTCGAGGCGGTCGCCGACGAACAGCATGTCGTCGAGCGCGATGCCCGTGATCTGCGCGAGTTTCGTCATCCCGTACGCCTTGTCGATGCCCTTGCGGGTGATGTCGATCGACGTGGAGCCGCCCGAGCGGACCTCGAGGTCGGGGAGCTGCGCCTGCACGAGCCGCTTGAGGTGGTCCTTCTTGCTGCCGTCGGGGTCCCACACCTTCTTCGCGTCGACCGGAGCGGCCTGTCCCAGCGCCGAGAACGTGATCTGCGAGCCGCGGTCCTCGATGATCGGCCCCCAGGTCTCGGTCTCCCACAGGCCGGCCTGCTTCGCCTGATCCTCGACGGCGGCGATCGCTCGGGTACGCTCGTCCTCGGTCAGGTCCTCGGCGTACTCCAGGTGCCAGTCGGCGTCGAGCCAGCGGTAGTAGCGGGTACCGCAGGTCGGCATGAGGTGCAGGTCGTCGAGGCGGAGGCCGTCACGGGCCCGGAGCGGAGCGACGAGCTGCTGGTCGAACTGGGCGAACTGGCCGCCGGAGATGACGGCGACGGGCACGGCGTCGAGCAGGCGGGCGAAGGTGTCGAGCATGCGGGGGTCGAGCGGGGACTTCGACGGGGCGAGGGTGTCGTCGAGGTCGAAGGCGACGAGACGGGGTACGGGCATGGCGACCATCCTGGCAGAGGCGCCGGGGCGGCAGGAGGGTCCGCGGGGACGAGGCCGGCCGCGCTGGCCAGGGGTCTCCCGAGCGTCGGTAGGGTGAGCGCGTGCTCATCGTCCTGGCGGGGCTGCCCGGTGTCGGCAAGTCGACGTTCGCCGCGGCGCTCGCGCCCCGGGTCGACGCGGTCGTGCTCGCCGTCGACCTCGTCGAGGACGCACTGCTCGCGGCCGGGCTGCCTGCCGGGTCCACCACGGGTGTCGCCGCCTACGGTGTGGTGGAACGCGTCGCGGAGGCGCAGCTCGCCGTGGGACGATCGGTCGTCGTCGACGCCGTGAACGACGACCCGCGCGCTCGCGAGCAGTGGATCGGGCTCGCCGAACGGTCGGGCGCCGAGACGCACTGGTTCGAGCTCCGGCTCGCGGACCCGGACCGGCACCGCGCCCGTCTGGAGGGCCGGGGTCAGCGCTTCACGCGCCTCCCGGAGCCGGGTTGGGACACCCTGGCGCCGCGTGCGGACGCCCTCGACGGATGGGCGGCGGAGCGCTGGGCGGCGGAGCGCACGGTGCTCGACGCGGCGGAGCCGGTCGAGGCCCTGGTGGCCGCGGCGCTCAGGGCCGTGCGGCCGCCGCGCCCCTGACGGGGCGCTGCCCGCCCTTGCCGGGGCGCGTCCCGCCCACCCCCTCGCCGAGATCGCAGAAGATGCCGCTCTGACAGGGGTCGAAGCGGCATCTTCTGCGATCTCGGCGGAACAGGGGCCCCGGGGTCAGTCGCGCGCGAGCACCAGCTCGTCGAGGGGCAGGCGCGTGCGGGGCGCGAGCTCGCGGGCGGCGGCCTGCTCGTCGAGCTGCGACGGGTCGGCGACCGTCCCGATCGCGGTCACCGTGACGGGCACGAAGCGCTCGGGCAACGCGAACGCGGTGCGGAGGCCGTCGACGTCGATACCGCCGAGCTGGTGCACGTGCAACCCCTCGGCGTGCGCCTGGACGGAGAGCGCGGCGATCGCCTGACCCAGGTCGTACTCCGCCCAGCGGCGGGGCTGACCGTCCTCGTCAGCGGTCTCGGCGATCGCGACGACGAGGGCGCTCGCACGGTGCGCCCACGCCTGGTTGAAGCCCATGAGGTGCTCCATGATCACGTCGAAGGTCGGGGTGCCGCGGCGGCCCACCACGAACCGGCGGGGCTGGGTGTTCGACGCGGACGGGGCCCAGCGCGCGGCCTCGAGCAGCGTGGTCACGGTGTCGTCGTCGATCGTCGCCGTCTCGTCGAACGAGCGGGGGCTCCAGCGCTCCTCGAGCAGCGGCACGAGCGGGCGGCTGGAGTCGGTGGAACGGGTCAGCGTGGTGGTGTCGGACGTCGCGGTCATGGTGCCTCCCAACGGTGTTCCATGCGAACGTATTCCCACGGGTGTCGTCGACTCCGACCGGCGACCGATGTCGGATCAGACGGCCGTCCCTCCGTCGACGAGCTCGATGCCAGGATGGACCCGTGAGCGGAGTGCTGATCGGGTTCGCGATCATCGGCGTCGTGATCGCCACGGGGTACCTCGTCGGACGGCTCGGGGTCCTCGGCCCGCACGCGCAGTTCGTCATGAGCCGGCTCGTGTTCTTCGTCCTGACCCCGTGCCTGCTGTTCCACACGATCGCGACGGCGGACATCCACGTGCTGCTGTCCGAGATGCTCGTGGTGTCGCTCGTGACCGCGCTCGTCGTCGCGCTCGGGACCGCCGCCGTGTTCCGGTTCGTGCTGCGCCGCGACCTCGCCCAGACCACGGTCGGGGCGCTCGCCGCCGGGTACGTCAACTCGAACAACATCGGCCTGCCCGTCGCCGTCTACGTGCTCGGCCATCCGGCGTACGTGGTGCCGGTCATCCTGCTGCAGCTCGTCGTGCTCGCGCCGATCGCGCTGACGATCCTCGACACGGCGACGTCCTCGGGCGGGGGCCTGCGGCGGCGGATCCTCGGACCGGTGAGCAACCCGCTCATCATCGCGTCCCTCCTCGGCCTGGTCGTGTCGCTGACCGGCGTGCGGATCCCCGACCCGGTGATGGAGCCGTTCTCGCTCGTCGGCGCGGCCGCGGTACCCGTCGTCCTGCTGTCGTTCGGGATGAGCCTGCACGGCAACGCGCCCTTCCGTGACCCGGACACCCGGGTGGACGTGGTCGTGGCGAGCGCGCTCAAGCTGTTCGTGATGCCGGTGCTCGCCTACGTCATCGCGCGCTTCGTGTTCCACGTGTCGCACGAGCACCTGTTCGTCCTGACGGTGCTCGCCGGGCTGCCGACCGCGCAGAACGTCTTCAACTACGCGCAGCGGTACGACGCGGCCGTGCCCGTCGCGCGGGACGTCGTGCTCGTGTCGACGATCGGCGCGGTGCCCGTCCTCGTCGTCGTGGCGGCGCTGCTGCACTGACGCCACCGCCGGCCGGGAGGCGCGGGACCGGCCGCCCCGGCCCTCCCGTCCGGCGGATGCCGCGTCAGAAGATCATCGGGCGGTCGTCGTCGAGACTCGTGTCGAGGTCGAGGTCGACGCTCACCGGCACGTGGTCGCTCGGGGCGTCGCCCTTGCGCTCGTTGCGGTGGATGGCGGCTGCCGTGACGACCTCGGCGAATGCGGGGGACCCCATGACGAAGTCGATGCGCATGCCCTCGTTCCGCGGGAACCGCAGCTGCTTGTAGTCCCAGTAGGTGTACCCGGCGGGCACGAGCGGGCGGACGACGTCGGTCAGCCCGATGCCCTCGAACGCGCGGAACGCGGCCCGCTCCGGCTCGGACACGTGCGTGTGGCCCTCGAACAGCGCGCGGTCCCAGACGTCCTCGTCGAAGGGGGCGACGTTCCAGTCGCCCATGAGCGCGAGCGGCTGGTCCGGAGCGGCGGCGATCCACTCCTCGGTGCGGGCCGCCAGCCGCGCGAGCCAGTCGAGCTTGTACGTGTAGTGGGGGTCGCCGACCGCGCGGCCGTTCGGCACGTACAGGCTCCACAGCCGCACGCCGTCGACCGTCACACCCATCGCGCGGGCCTCCACGGGGACGTCGTCGCCCTCGTGCCCCTTGAGGAACCCGGGCTGCGTCGGGAAGTCGCGCGTCACGTCCTCCATCGGCAGTCGGCTGGCGAACGCGACGCCGTTCCACTGGTTCAGGCCGTGGGCCTCGACGGTGTAGCCCGCGGCCTCGAACAGGTCGACCGGGAACTGCTCGGGCTTGCACTTGATCTCCTGCATGCCGAGCACGTCGACGTCCTCACGCACGAGCCAGTCGACCACACGGGAGGCGCGGGATCGGATCGAGTTGACGTTCCACGAGGCGACACGCATGGTGACGAACCTACCGGCCGCCCCCGACGCCCGGCGGTCCCTGGGGGTCTCCCGACCGGGGCGGTCGGCCCCGCACGGCAGGGTGTTGGTTGGACGGCAGACCCGGCGCCCGCGGCGCACGGTCGCAGGACCTCCATCACGACATCGACGACGGGAGCGGACATGGCAACCACCACGAACGGCGCGGGCGGAGCGGCGACCCCCGGCCGCGCGGGCACGACCGGCGCGAGCACGACGCGGGTGACGACAGCGCGCACGACGGCGGGCGGGTCCTCGCGCGTCGACGGTTCGAGCGCGGTCGTCGCGGACCCCACCACGACCACCGAGATCACGACGCACGGCCGGACCGTCATCGACGACGCGGTCGTCGCGAAGGTGGCCGGGATCGCGGCGCGCGAGGTCCCCGGCGTCTTCGCCCTCGGCGGCAACACCGCCCGCGCGTTCGGGGCCATCCGCGACGCCATCGGCTCGAGCGACCTCGGGCAGGGCGTCCGCGTCGAGGTCGGCGAGACCCAGGTCGCGGTGGACCTCACCATCGTGGTCGAGTACCCGATGCCGATGATGGAGGTCGCACAGGACGTCCGCTCGGCCGTCACCGCCGCCCTGACCACGCTCGTCGGCCTGGAGGTCACCGAGGTCAACGTCGCGATCAACGACGTCAACATCCCCGCACTGAACGGCGAACCGACCGAGGCGCGGGTCCAGTGAACGCCACGGTGGTCGGCATGGGCGCCGGCGCGGTCCTCGCGATCGTGGCCGTGACGCTCGGGTTCTGGGCGTTCGTCGTCGTCGCGGTGTTCATGGCCGTCGGTGCTCTGGTCGGACGGCTCGTCAGCGGCGAGATCGACGTCCGCCGGCTCGCCGACGTCCTGCGTGGACGCCGGAGTTCGTCGTGACGAGTGAGCCGAACGGGCCGGTGGGGTCGGTCGGGTCTGCCGGGTCCGTCGGGTCGGTCGCGTCGGCCGGGTCGGTCGCGTCGGCAGCCTCGGTCGGGTCGGCCGGGAGGCCCGTCCCCGGCTGGGACCGCATCGCCGCGCCCGCTCTCGTCCACACCGCGCAGGCCGCGGCCGCCGAGGCCCTGCACGTGCCCGTCCGCGAGGTCCGCGCGCGCGTCGCCGACGACGGCCGCGGTGCCCTGGCGATCGAGGTCCGCGGACCGCTCGCGCTGCCACAGCTCGGCTCGCACCGGGTGCCCGACGAGCCGGTCCTCGCCCGCACGCACCGTGCCCGCGGCGTCATCGCCGAACGGGTGCACACCGTGACCGGGCGCCACGTGTCCCGTGTGTCCGTGGTGTTCACGTCGTCGATCGTCGAGGTCCCGGGGCGGGTCCGATGAGCATGGAGACCGGCGACCGCGCCGGCTCGCCCGACGGTCCCGACGGTCCCCACGGTCCCGACGGTCCCCGCGCCTCCCACGGCCGCGGATCGCCGCACGGTCTCGCCGCCCCGCCCGGATTCGGCGACCCCCGCGACCGGTCCGCCGACGACCCCGCCGAGCACGACCGCGTGCACCGTCGGCTCCTGCGGCGCGAGACGCACGTCTCCCGGTCCGTCGCCGTCTCCGTCACCATGGTCTGCGTCGTCCTCGTGGCCGCCGCCGTGGCGCTCGCCGCGGTCCTCGTCCTGCTCCACGAACGCCTCGCGGGGTTCGAACCGCGCACCGTCGTCGACGCAGCCGTCGCCGCTCCGGCCGGGACGGTCCTCCCGGTCCTGGACGTGGTGGGCGGGCTCGTGGCGTTCCTCGGGCTCGTCCTCGTGCTGCTCGGTGTGCTGCCGAAGCGGCGCGCGCGGCACACGATGCCGTCACAGCGGCTCGCCGTCGTCGTCGACGACGAGGTGCTGGCCTCCGCCACCGCGCGCGCCGCCCGCAGCGTCACGCGCCTCAGCCCGGAGGGCGCGGTCGGCACCGTCGGGCGCCGAACCGCCGAGGTCGTGCTCCGGCCCGCCGCCGGCGTCGACGTCCCCGTCGTCGCCGTGACCGAGGCCGTGCGCGCCGAGGTCGACACGATCGACCCCACACCCGCGATCAGCGTGCGGGTGCGCGTGCAACCGGCGGGGAGGGTCGACGGATGACCGCGAGCAACCGCACCCTCGGCCGCGTGCTGCTCGTCCTCGTCGGCCTGGTGCTCCTGGCCGGTGGGCTCGCCGTGGTCGCGCTCGGCACCGTGCCGGGTGCCGCACGGACGTGGCACCGCATCGCGCCGGGCGCCCTCGCCGGGTTCGGGTCCGGCGCCGACCGTCCGACGTCGGTCACGGCGTGGTCCATCGCGCTCGGTGTGGCCCTGCTCGTCGCGGTCCTCGCGCTCGTGGTGCTCGCCACCCGCGGTGGCGGTCGGGTCGCCACGGTGATCGAGGACGAGGGCACCGCCGCCCCCGTCGACGGCCTCGTGACCATCGACTCCACCGCGGTGCAGCACGCGCTGTCCTCGGCCATCGGTGCGCTGCCCGAGGTCCACTCGCTCGCCGTGGACGTCTACCGCGTCCGGGGCGCCCGTGCCGTTCGGATCCGGGTCCGGCCCCGGCAGGGTTCGGCGCCGCGAGATCTCACGACGCGGATCGAGGACGTCGTCGGTGACCTCGACGCCGTGCTCGGGATGCGGCTGCCGGTCCTGCTGCACATCGCACGCGGGGGTGCGGCCGGGCAGCCGGTTCGGGTGCACTGAGGGGCGGCTGGCCGGGGGTGCGTCGGCCGGGGGTCGTGTCGCACCGGGTCCTTCCGGTCGAACCGCGGCATGTGGGTGTTCGAACGGAAGGACGCGGTTCGACGTGCGCTGGGCGCCGCTCAGTCGCGCGGCAGCGCCCCGTCGCCGAGGTTCCACAGCGCCCGGTACCACCGGGTGCGCTCGGGGTCGGGCGCGATGCCGTACGCGTCGAGGAACAGGGACTCCCAGCCGTCGCCGAAGTTCCATCCGAGGGCCATGGTCGCCACGGCGATGTCCGCCCACCGATCCGCGATGCCGAGGGTGTCGAGGTCGACGTGGCCGACCCACTGCCCGTCCTCGCCCACGATCGTGTTCGGGGTGCACGGGTCCCCGTGGCACACCACGATCCGGTCCGGCTCCGGACGGGGACCGAGCGCCGCCACCGTGTCGTCGTCGGCACCGGAGCGGGCGATGCGCTGCGTGACCGACCACTCGAACGGACAGTCGGCCACCGGGAGGGCGTCGTGCAGGGCGCGGAGTCCATGGCCGGCGGCGATCACCGCGGGCCGGGGATCGGCCTGGAACCGAGGGTCGACCGCACTCCGACCCGGGAGCGCGACCGTCCGGAGCCAGCGGCCGTCCGGGTCCTCGCCGTGGTCGACCACGCGCGGCACCGGCGTGTACGACCCCGCCCACGAGAGCCGCGCGATCTCGCCGAGCAGGTCGAGTCGCACACCGTGGGGTGCCCACTTGACGTACTCGGCCGCGGGTCCCTCGCCGAGCCGGAAGGTGCGGCCGTCGAGGTCGTTGCGCCACACCGCGGTGATCGTCCGTCCGGCGGCCAGGGCCGAGACGCACTCGGGGACGTCGACGTGGCCCTGGGGGAGTCCGGCGATCGGCAGCACGGACCGATCCTCGTCGCTCTGGGCGGGCGACGCCAGCGGACGGGTCGAGGTCTACCCGTCGAACCCGCGCTCCTCGATGAACTCCTGCGCGGTCGAGACGACGTCGTGACGTAACGTCGCGGCGCCCGACGTGCCGGCGTAGTCGTAGATGTCGTAGCCGGGGCAGTGCACGATCGCGGAGGGATCGCCGAGGGCGTCCTGCACCGGAGTGGTCCAGACGTCCTGCGACCCGATGACGACGTAGGTCGGACGGGCGTCGCGGTAGGCGGCGAGGTCCACGAGCCACGGGTAGGTCGTGAAGTCGTCGCGGACCTGGAGCAGTCGCACGCCCTCGTCCCCGTACGCGGCGAGCGGTCGGACCGTCCAGAACTGTCCGACGCCGACGACCCCGCGACCGCCGACCCACCGGTCCAGGCACGAGGCGGGCGCGTAGGAGGCGGTGACCACGGCCTCCACGGTCGACGGCGCGACCGCCCCGCCCACCGCGAGCAGCGCGACGGTGGCGGCCACGGCGATCAGACGGAGTCCGCGACCAGCGGTGTGGAGGCGCGTTCGCCGGATCGCCGTCCGGGCCAGCTCCGCGACCGCGACGAGCCCGATGAGCGGCGCGGTGACGATCGGCTCGAGGTAGCGCGGCGTGGACGAGCCCGCGAGCACGACGCCGACGGAGACGGCGACGACGGTCACCATGCCGAGCGCCGACGCCACGAGCACCGTCCGGGAGCTCCGGACGCGCCAGGCCCACACCGTGCCGCCGAGGGAGGCGAGGAACAGCACGAGCAGCAGCACGAGCTCGACCTCGCCGAGGCCCGCGCCGGCGCGCTCGTCCGTCAGCGCCGCGAAGTACGAGAGCGTCGTGCCCGCGCCACCCGGGTGGATGTACGTCGACGGGTCGAGCGACACGAACGGCGCGAGCGGGATCCGGAGCAGGTAGCCCAGCGCGGACCCACCGGCCAGCGCGACGCCGAGCCCCGACACCACACGCCAGGGCAGACGCCGGGCCAGGGCGAGCAACCCCACCGTCACGATCACGGGCGCCGCGGACCACGGCACGTACAGCGGGTCCGACGCCGTGCTGGACGCCGCCACGAGCGTCGTGACGGCCAACGCGGCCCACGACGTGCGCGGCACCGGCAGGGAGGCCGTGCGCACCACCCGCAACGCCAGCGCGGCCGTGCCGAGCATCGCGAGCACCGCGCCGTAGTAGTACGTCGTCGTCAGGAGGAGCGACGCGAGTTCGAGACTCGACGCCGTCCCGGAGGACTCCGTGAGGACGAGCAACGTCACGACGCCGAGGGCGCCGACCGCGACGGCGACGCGGACCGCACGGGGCGCCTCGGGCATCACCTGCGCGGCGACCGCCCGCACGAGGACGTACACCGCCACGACCACGAGCAGGCCGTTCAGCGCGAGTGCCTGTTGCGGCGTGGACGTCAACGCGGCGCACGCCAGGTACACCGGGATCTCGGGGAAGAAGAACAGCGTGGGCGACATCGCCCACTCGAACGACTGCCCCAGCCGGAGCGAGCGTTCGACCAGGGGGAGGAGCACCGAGTCGCCGTCGTACCAGAGCAGCCGGACGCGGTCGGTGGCGAGCACGTGCCGGAGTGCGGCGAGCGCGAGCGCGAGGGCCATCGCGGCACCGAGGGCCTCGGCCCCGAGCACACGCAGGAGCGCGCGGGGTCGGGTCGCCTGGGCCATGTCCGGAGCGTACCGGGAGGCGCTGACCCGCCAGGAGCGCTGTCCACAGGCCTCGTCGGGGGGCTGGGATCCCCGAGGGGGAGCGGATACTGTGGTGGATCGTGACCGACGCGCGTAGCCAGCTGATCGCCCACATCCGGGACGAGGCCGTGTTCCACGGCGACTTCACGTTGACCAGCGGCAAGAAGGCGACGTACTACATCGACCTGCGCAAGGTCAGCCTCGACCACCGGGTCGCGCCGCTCATCGGCCAGGTGATGACGGACCTCGTCGCCGAGGTCCCCGACGTCGTCGCGGTCGGCGGACTGACCATGGGCGCCGACCCGATCGCCACCGCGGTGCTGCACCAGGCCGCGGCCCGGGGCCAGGCCTACGACGCGTTCGTCGTCCGCAAGGAGCCGAAGGACCACGGCCGCGGCCGGCAGGTCGAGGGCCCCGACGTGCGGGGCAAGCGCGTCGTCGTGCTCGAGGACACCTCGACCACGGGTGGCTCCCCGCTCAAGGCCGCCGAGGCGCTCGAGCGCGAAGGCGCCATCATCGCCGCCGTCGCCGTCGTGGTCGACCGTGACACCGGCGCGAAGGAAGCCATCGAGCGTGCCGGGTACCCCTACTACGCGGCGATCGGACTGGCCGACCTCGGGCTGGCCCCGTGAGCGGACGTCCCACCGACGGCGAGCCCGAGGAACCCCGTCCGGACGATGCTGTCCGGTCGGATGACGACGCTCGCACCGCCGCGCGCCCCGTCCCACCGAGCGGTCTCCGCAGCGCGTCGTCGATCTTCGGCGAGGCGAAGCTCCCTGACAACTGGCCGACCCGCCGAGAGCGCCGAGCCGCCGAGCGTGCCGCCGAGTCGGGCGAGGTGACGCCATTGCCGCCGACCGCGCAGGTCCCGCCGGAGCTGCCGCCCGTGGACCCGTCTGCTGTGCCGGAGCCGCCTGCTGCCCCAGAGCCGTCTGCTGCGCCGGAGCCGCCTGCTGCGCCGGAGCCGCCTGCTGCCCCAGAGCCGCCTGCTGCGCCGGAGCCGCCTGCTGCGCCGGAGCCGCCTGCTGCCCCAGAACCGCCTGCTGCGCCGGAGCCCCCTGCCCGGGCGGTGTCCCATCCGAGCTCCCTGCAGCTGCCCACGGCACGGTCCACTCGGGATCAGCGCGCCGAGGAGATCCGCGCGATCGACGAGGAGCGCCGTCGGGTCGACCCGCACGGCACCGGCCGTGAGGACGTCGACTGGCTCGGTCGAGCGACGGGGGTGGCCCCGAGCCTCCCGTCGGAGCGCGACGACCTGATCCCGCCCGCGGCCGCACCGACGGAGCCGCCCGTCGCGGGCGTCCGCGCCCGGTTGCCCCGCGGCGAGGAGCGGCCGACCTTCACCGACCTGCTGCGCCTGCCGGGCGACGAGGCAGCGGGCGCCGGAACGTCCGACCACGACTCGCGCTTCGACTGGGCCGCGCTCGGTGGTGCCGACGACGAGGGCACGAACGCCGACCGCGACGCCGATGCCGGTGATGCCGACGGCGCTGACCGTGCTGGTGATGTCGACGCCGAGGCGAGCCGTGCCGCGGTCGTCGACGGACCTGCAGCTGCCCCTGCTGCCTCCGCTGCTCCCGTTCCTGCCGCTGCCGTCCCTGCCCCCGCAGCGGGCTCCCGGCCGACGCGTTGGTCCCTGTCGGACGACGATGCGGGATCGGACGCCGCCGAGGCGGGCTCCGCGCTGACCGCGCAGTCCGCGCACTCCGAGGTCACGGCGGCCATCCCGGCGCAGCACGACGCCCCCGAGGGCGTCCCTGCGGGATCCGACACCGCGGAGCCCGTCGTCGACACGGCAGACGCCGCCGAACGCGACACGGACGACTCCGGCGTCGACACCCCCACCGCTGCGCTGCCCTGGTGGGCGCAGCCCGAGACCGGCCCCGCAGTCGTGCCCGAGAGCCCCTCGCGCGCCGCCGATCCGCTTCCACCCACGGCCGCGCCGCCCCTGGTGTCGCCCGTGGACCCGGCCCACCCCGAGCAGGTCTACCCGGCCCACCTGCCTCCGGCCGTCGGCCAGGACCTCGACGCGTTGCTCGGCACCGACCGCTCGGCGCACGTGCCGGACGACGGCCGTCCCCGTCCCGAGCGACAGCCGGAGACGATCGCCTGGGCGCCCGAGACCGGCCCCGCGGACGTCCCCGAGACCGGCCCCGCGGACGTCGTCGACCAGACCGAGTGGGACGGCCGCGAGACCAGTGACACCCGGGCGATCAACGCGCTGTTCGGGACGGGCGCACTCCGTGCCGTCGACGGGGTCGAGGACGACGCTGCCCTCGGCGACGACCACGCCGACTCCGCCGCCGGGCGCGCGGGGGACACGGGCACGCGGATGATGCCCGTCGTCGGTGCTCCCGGTGCTCCTCCGACCGGCGCTCCTGGTGCCGCTCCGGCCGGCGCCGGTCCTTCCGCCGGCTCGGTGCTCCCGGGTCAGAGCGCTCGTGGTGCCGTGCCGGTCGGGCGTCGTGACGGCCGTGGCGACAACCTCCTCAACGAGGGCTTCGGGCGCCTCGCCGCGCAGGGTCGTCGGGGCAAGCAGCTGCTCGTGTACGGCGCGATCGCGATCATCATCGTGTTGCTCGTGCTCGTGTTCCTCGTCGTGCGGTGGATCCTCGGCGGCGACCCGCAGAACCAGCCGGCGCCGGCTCCGTCCTCCACGTCGTCGTCGAAGCCGTCACGGTCACCGGCAGCGGCGTCGTCCCGGACGGCGTCCTCGACGCCCGCGCCGGCTCCTTCGGCCGCGGCGGTGTTCGCCACCACGGCGGCGTCGGTGGGGCAGCACTCGTGGCGCGACCTCGCGGGCGGCGAGTGCTTGTCACCGTATGAGAACGCGTGGGCACAGACCTTCACGGTCGTCGACTGCTCGGCCGCCCACGCTGCGCAGATGACGTTCCGCGGCACGCTGACCCAGGCCGGCTACCCCGGGCCCGACGCATTACGCGGCCAGATGACCGAACTGTGCAGCGCGACCAGTGCGATCGACCTCGGCGCCGCGGCCGCCTACACGGACCTACAGGTCCAGGGCGCCTACCCGGCGGACCAGAGCGAGTGGAACGCGGGCGACCGCTACTACTACTGCTTCGCCTCGCGGTCGTCGGGACAGCCACTGACGAGTTCGCTCGCGCCCTCGGCCTGACCGCGGTCGCCGTCGCGCTGCCCCCGCGCGCCGGACGGGAGGCGCGGCACCCGCTCGCACCGACCCTCCGGACCTCCGACACGACGGACGGGAGGTGCGGCACCCGCTCGCACCGACCCTCCGGACGTTCGACACGACGGACGGGAGGTGCGGCACCCGCTCGCACCGACCCTCCGGACGTCCGACACGACGGACGGGAGGCGCGGCACCCGCTGGTACCGCGCCTCCCGTCCGTCGTCCGATCGGTCCCGGGTCAGGCGGGCACGGCGGCCGACGCGTCGGTGAGCGCGGCGATCTCGTCGGCCGTCAGCACGAGCTCGGCGGACCGGAGGAGCGCCGGCAGCTGCTCGAGATTCCGGGCGCTCGCGATCGGCGCGACGACGTCCGGTCGCGTCTGCAGCCAGGCGAGCGCGACCGACGCGATCGGGGCGTCGTGCGCCTCGGCGACCGAGGCGAGGGCGTCGACCACGCGCAACCCCTCGTCCGAGAAGTACCCCTCGAGCTGCCCCTGGCGGTCCTTGCCCGCGATGTCCTCGCGGGTGCGGTACTTGCCCGTCAGGAACCCGGCGGCGAGCGCGAAGTACGGCACGACGCCGAGGTGGGTCTCGTGCACGAACGGTGCGAGCTCGGCCTCGTACGGCTGCCGCTTGACGAGGTTGTAGTGCGGCTGGATCGCGACCGGCTCGGCGAGGCCGTTCTCCTGTGCGATCCGGATCCACTCGCGGGCGCGGTCGACGGAGTAGTTCGAGATCGCGGTGTAGCGGACGATGCCGTCCTTGACGAGCTGGTCGAACGCACGGACGGTCTCCTCGAGCGGGGTGTCCTGGTCGTCGAAGTGCGCGTAGTAGAGGTCGATGCGGTCGGTGCCGAGGCGCTGCAGCGAGGCACGGGCGGCCGCGGCGACGGTGTCCGCTGCGAGGCCCTGGTACTCCGGGTGCTGCGAGCCCTTCGTCGCGATCACGACGTCGTCGCGCTTGCCCGTCGCCGCGAGCCACGATCCGATGACGGTCTCGGACTCACCACCCGAGTTACCCGGGGCCCATGCCGAGTAGACGTCGGCGGTGTCGATGAAGTTCCCGCCGCCGTCGACGTACGCGCTGAGGACGTCGTGCGAGGTCTGCTCGTCCGCGGTCCAACCGAAGACGTTGCCGCCGAGGGCGAGGGGGAAGACGTGGAGGTCACTGGTGCCGATGCGGGTCATGCCGCGAGGCTATGCCTCGGGCCTCCGAGTCGCTCCGGGACCGGTACGGATCCTCAGCCGACGGAGATCGCGATGAGTCCGCCCACCCCGATCAGGTACAGCACGAGCACGACGAACGAGTCGATCCCCATGCCGATGATCCGCTTCTGCGGCCGGAACACGAGCCCGACCGCGTAGACGAGAGTGAGCAGCGCGGCGATCGCCGTCAGGTAGATGTCGCTCGCGTTCGCCTGCGGCAGCACCGCCTTGCCGCTGATCAGGGTCGCGACGAGGAACAGCACCGGCAGGAACGCGTTCCCGCCGAAGATGTCGCTGATCGCCAGGTTGTCATCGCCCTGCTTGACGGCCTGGAGGCCCGTGGAGATCTCCGGCAGGCTCGTCGCCAGGGCCAGGACGGTCGCGCCGAACAGCACGCCCGACAGGCCGATCTGCCCCGAGGCGGCATCGCCCGCCTGCTCCACCGCGACACCTGCGACGAGCGTCGCCGCGGCCGACACCGCGAAGACGATCGCGGCCTTCGCGGTGCTCATCGGCGGCGGCTTCGGCTTGGAGCGGCGGTGCCCGGTCGCGTGCGGCGAGCTGTCGGGGGCCGTGCCGTTGTCGTGCCACGGCAGGCTCTTGCTCGCCCGCTGAACGAGGAGCAGGCCGACGACCCAGATCGCGGCGATGAGGACCACGTCCGGGGTCAGCCGGGCGAACAGCAGGTTCGAGGGCAGCTGGCTCCCTGCGATGACGACCGCGAGCACGGCGACGACGACGATCGCCTCGAGCACGAGTCCGAGCGACGCGGCACGGTAGGTGATCGGCTTGACGCCCTTCCCGCGCTTGCCGAACGCGTCGATGATCATGATGACGACGGTCTGCAGCGCGATGCCGCCGAGGATGTTCCCGGCCGCGACCTCGATCGAGCCGGAGAACGCGGCGCTCACCGTGATCGCGATCTCGGGCAGGTTCGTCGCGAGGGCGAGCACGATGAGGCCCCCGAGCGCGCTCCCGAGGTGCAGGCGGTCGTCGAGCACGTCGGTGGTCTTCGACAGCTGGATGCCCGCCACCCAGATGACGGCGGACCCCGCCACGAACACGAGCACGAGCAGCCAGAACGGGAGGGACGCCATGGTCCCATCGAACCCTCCGGGAGCCGACGCGGTGCCGGAGCGGCGATGTACGCTCCCTGCAGGGCGCGCCCGGACGCCCGGAGCGGGGGAGCGGCGTGCGCGAACGGTCGACGGAGCGCAGGCGTCCGCGCGTCCCCCCGTCCCTCCTGGTCGGCATCGCGCCGGTCGTGGTGTTCGCGACGATCGAGGTCATCCGTGCCCGGCCCGGTGACGACTACGAGCGGGTCGGCCTGACGATCCCGAGCGTGGTCACCGCCCTGCTCGTGCCCGAGGCGATCGCCGCCGTCGCGCTCGCCCTCGTCGTGACCGGACTCGGTTGGTGGCGCATCGGCACGATCGACCTGCGTCGCGGAGCCCCCGGATGGGCGGCCGTCGCGCCGATCGTCATCCTCCTCATCGAGGCGGGGAGGCTCGCCACCGTCGCCTGGAACGGCCGCCCCCTCGCCTACTTCTTGCTGCTCGGACTGGCGACGCTGCTCGTCGGGTTCTTCGAGGAGACCATGGCCCGCGGCGTCCTGCTCGTCGGACTCCGTCGTCGCCTGCCGGAACTCTGGGTGTGGATGGTGTCCTCGGCGGTGTTCGGCTGCCTGCACCTGCTGAACGCCCTCGCCGGACAGGGCCTCGGGACCACGATCGAACAGGTGGTGTTCGCGGCCGCGTTCGGGTCCGTGCTGTACATCGCGCGGCGGCTCACCCGGACCCTGCTCGTGCCGATGCTGTTGCACGCGGTCTGGGACTTCGGCGTGATCGGTGCCGGAGCCGCGGGAACGAGTGTGCCGCTGCCCGTCGTCGGGTTCCTCGGGCTGCTGACCTTCGGGATCCTCGTGTTCGGCGTCGTCGCTGCCGCGTTCGTCGCGCTGCACACCGATCGGCCCCGGCGCCTCGCGCAGCGCTGGAAGCACGTTCCACCACGCTCGGCGTTCGAGGTCCCGGCGGCCGTCTCACCGCACGCCGCCGATGGGCCGCCGCCGTCGGGTCCGGTGTCCGAGGGGCCGCCGCCGTCGGGTCCCGCGTCCGACGCCGAGCCGGTGGTCCTGGGGTAGCTGTGACGGCCCTCCCCCGGGGCCGGGACGCGGAGGGAACCAACCCGAGCAGCCCCTACATCTCCACTTCGTACGGGGTCTGCGTCACGAGCTCGTGCACGCCCGACAGGATCTCGTTGGGACGGAACGGGTACCGCTCGACCTCGGACATGTCGCTGATGCCGCTCATCACCAGGATGGTGTGCAGCCCGGCCTCGATGCCCGCCACGATGTCGGTGTCCATCCGGTCGCCGATCATCCCCGTGTTCTCGGAGTGCGCCCCGATGCGGTTCATCGCCGAGCGGAACATCATCGGGTTCGGCTTGCCGACCACGTAGGGCTCCTTGCCCGTGGCCTTCGAGATCATCGCGGCGATGGCGCCCGTCGCGGGCAGGACGCCCTCGGCGCTCGGACCGGTGGCGTCCGGGTTCGTGACGATGAACCGGGCGCCGTCGCGGATGAGTCGCACGGCCTTCGTGATCGCCTCGAACGAGTAGTTCCGAGTCTCGCCGACGACGACGTAGTCGGGCGCGGTCTCGGTCATGATGAACCCGGCCTCGTGCAGGGCGGTCGTCATGCCGGCCTCACCGATCACGAACGCGGAACCGCCGGGCATCTGCGACGCGCAGAAGTCGGCCGTTGCCAGCGCCGAGGTCCAGATGCGGTCCTCCGGCACACTCAGACCGGACCGTCGGAGCCGCGCGCTGAGGTCACGCGGCGTGAAGATCGAGTTGTTCGTCAGCACGAGGAACGGCGTCCCGGTGTCGAGCCACTGCTGCACGAGTTCGGGCGCCCCGGGGAGCGCGTGGTTCTCGTGCACGAGCACGCCGTCCATGTCGGTGAGCCACGCCTCGACCTCGTCGCGCGATCCCATGCGTCCCTCTCGTCGGAGTCCGGTCCCGCCGCCCAGCGGGCCGCTTCACCATACCGTCGCAGCCTCGACCACCCGTCGGGCTCACGGCTGCCTGTGGGCGGAGTGCCAGCCCGGCCACGTGGTGAGGGATCGAGCACGCGGACCCGAGCCGCACCTCCCGGCCGCCCGCTCGGTGCGGGAACGCGCACGCGCACCGGACCCGTGCCTCCCGGCCGCCGTATCCTCGACTGGTGACCGACGACGCCCCGGCACCCGACGTCCCCGTCCGGCCGGGAGGCCCCGCTGCCGTCCCCGACGCAGTGCCGGCGCCCGCCCTCCCGCCGTCACACACGAGCACACCACCCACGGGGTCGGGCCCCACCCCCGACCGTGGCCCGACGACCCACGGCTCGACCCCGAGCTGCTGCAGCACGGCGACACCCGCAACGTCGTCGACCCCTACCGGTACTGGCGGATGGAGGCGATCGTCGCCGACCTCGACACCCGTCGGCACGGGTTCGACGTCGCGATCGAGAACTGGCAGCACGACCTCAACATCGGGTCGATCGTGCGGAGTGCGAACGCGTTCCTCGCCGGCACCGTGCACATCATCGGGCGGCGGCGCTGGAACCGACGAGGAGCGATGGTGACCGACCGGTACCAGCACGTGGTGCACCATCCCGACGTGGCGACGTTCCTCTCGGCGATGCGGGACGAGGGGCGACCGGTCGTCGCGATCGACAACCTGCCGGGCGCCGAGCCCATCGAGACCGCGGCCGTGCCCGAGCGGTGCGTGTTCCTGTTCGGGCAGGAGGGGTCGGGGCTCTCGCCCGAGGCCCTCGCCGGCGCGGACCGGTCCCTCGAGATCACGCAGTTCGGGTCGACCCGGAGCATCAACGCCTCGGCCGCGGCGGCGATCGTCATGCACGCGTGGATCGTGCAGCACGGGGTGTTGCCCGGCGCCGGGCGTCGACCGGCGGGCTGACCCGCGGCGCGGGGTTGCACCGCGCGAATGCACGTCGCACCGCTGAATGCCCCGGTTCAACGTCCCGCACCCGGTTCAACGTCCCGTACCCGGTTCAACGCCCCCCGTCCGCGGTTCGACACCGGGGGAGGGTGCAGCGGCGTCGGCGACAGCGCACCCGGCGATGACCGGCGCGTGCTCGCCTGGGCCGTGGTGGGCCTCCCGGCCGTAGTGTCGACGCATGGCGACGCTGCTCATCACCGGGGCCGCGGGACGCATCGGGTCGGCGCTGCGCCCGAGGCTCCTGGCGGCCGGACACTCCCTCGTGCTGTTCGACGCGCGCGAGCCCGACCCACCGGTGGGCGACGGGGAGCGCTTCGTGCCGGGGGAACTCGACGACCGCGCCGCGCTCGAGACCGCGATGATCGGCGTCGACACGGTCGTGCACCTCGCGGGCATCCCGACCGAGGCCGCCTGGGACGACATCGTCGCGACGAACATGACCGGGACCAAGGACGTGCTCGAGGTCGCCGCGGCGAACGGGGTGCTCCGCGTGCTGCTCGCGAGCTCGATCCACGCCGTCGGGTTCGTCGCCGAGGAGCACGACGCCCCGAGCAGTGTCCCCGGCGACCGGCTGCCCCGCCCGGACTCGTACTACGGGGTGTCGAAGGCCGTGATGGAACTCCTCGGGAGCCTGTTCGTCGACCGTTTCGAGATGTCGATCGTCTCGGCCCGGATCGCGGCGTTCGCGCCCGAGCGTCCGCACTCCCGACGGGCGCGGTGGGTGTGGACGTCCGCGGACGACCTCGCGCGCCTCGTCGAGGTCACCGTCGGGTTGACCGAGCCCGGGCACCACGTGGTGTGGGCGACCTCCCGGAACAGCGGCTCGCAGGTCGACCTGACGGCGGGGGAGCGGATCGGGTTCCGCCCGCTCGACGACGCGGCCGCGGTGCTGTCCGACGAGGAGTTCGCCGCGATGCCCGACGAGGAGATGCGGTGGCTCGGGGGGAGCATGGCGACGCAGCCCCTGGGCGAGCCGGCCCCCTGACCCGAGGCCCCGTGACCCGAGGCCCCGTCGCTCGGAGCCCCGGCCTACCCGATCAGGCTCGGCCGCAGGTCCCGCAGCGTCCGGAACCGACTCTGCCGCCCGGCCACGAGCGCGGTGACCACCAGTGCCCCGAGCAGCCAGCAAGCGAGCACGCCCGAGTCCGACCACGCAGCGGACACCGAGCCGCCGTACATGAGCTGCCGGATCGCGTCGACCGAGTAGCTCATCGGCAGGGCGAAGTGCAGTGCGGCGAGCGGCGCGGGCAGCGTCTGCCACGGGAAGGTCCCGCCCGCGGTGACGAGCTGGATGAGCATGAGCACGAGCCCGAGGAACTGCCCGACGGACCCGAGCAGCACGTTGAGCATCATGATGATCGCGGCGAAGGTGACCGACGCGAGGACCATCACGGCGATCGTGCCCGCGACGTGCTCCACGCCGAACCCCAGCGCGAACCGCACGATCGCGAACAGCGCGAGCATCTGCACGAGGCCGAGCAGCGCCGGGGTGAGCCAGGCGCCGAGCGTGATCGGCAGGGGCTTCCGGACGGCGGTGATCGCGCGGCGGGAGATCGGCCGCAGGATCAGGAACAGCGCGTACATGCCGATCCACGCCGCGAGCGAGATGAAGAACGGGGCGAGCCCCGCGCCGTACGTCCCGGCGTTGGCGATGTCCTGGTCGGCGACGCGCACCGGGTCCGAGATGACCGACGCCTGCGCGTTCCGGGTCGAGGCGTTCGATGCGGGGATGTCGTTCCGACCGGACTTGAGCGACGTGTGCAGCTCGACTGCGCCGGCGTGCAGGGTGTCGAGTCCGGACGCCAGGGACGTCGCGCCGGAATCGGCCGTGGCTGCCCCGGCGGCGAGGGACGACGCGCCCGAGGACAGGGTCGTGGCGCCCTTCGCCAGGGCCGATGCCCCGGAGGACACGGCCGCGGCGCCGCTGGAGACCTGGGCGGACCCGGAGGACAGCGTGCCGGCGCCGTCATCGAGCCGGGCGATGCCGTTCGTCAGCGTGGGGGTCGCGGTGGCGAGCGAGGCCGCGCCGGACGACACCTGGGCGGACCCGGAGGCGAGCTGGTCGAGCTGGGTGCGGAGCGTGGCGCTCTGCTGCTGCAGGCCGGTGATCTGCTGCTGCAGCGTGGAGTTCTGCAGCGCGGCGGCGATCGCGGCCTGCTGCGCGGGTGTCAGGGCGGCGTCGGCGGGCAGGGCGGCCTGGATCTGCGTCAGCAGGGTGGTGGGCGACAGCGCGGCCACGCCGTTCAACACGGGGTCGAACGTGGCGGCGAGCTGCTGGTTGCCGGCGGCGACCCGTGCGGCACCGGTCGCGAGTTGCTGCGTCGACGACGGCAGCGAGGCCGTCTGGGACCGGAGCTGGTCGAGCCCGGCGTCCAGGGACGCGGCGCCCGACGCGACCGAGGCCGAGCCGGAGGCCACCCGCGACGCGCCCGAGGCGAGCGCGGCGGTCTGCGACGGCAGGTCGGCGGTGCCCGACGCGAGTTGCGACGCCCCGGAGGAGAGCTTCCCCGTCCCCGCCGCGAGCTGCTGGGCGCCCGACTCGGCCGTCCCGAGACCGGACGCGAGTGACCCGCTGCCCCGGACGGCCGGCAGCAGGTTCGTCCGGATGTCCGCGAGCCCGACGAGCAGGGTCTTGGCGGCCCGCTTGCCGACCTGCTCGGAGACCGAGGTGCGCATGGTCTTGCCGGCCTGCTCCGCGATCGTCGACGCGAGGTACGAGTTGGCGTCGCTCGTCGTCATGACGAGCTCGGCGCGCTGCGGGTCGCTGTCCGAGGCGCTCGCGAGGTCCTGGGAGAACGCCGCGGGGATCGTGACCACGAAGTCGTAGCGGCCGGACTTGATGCCGGAGGTGGCGGCCGACGCCGACGTGACGGTCCAGTCGAACGAGCCGTCGCGGACGGTCTGCTTCGCCACCTGCTCGCCGTAGTCGACGTGGTGGCCGTCGACGGTCGCCCCGGTGTCGTTGACGACGAGCGCGGCGGGGACGTGGTCGAGCTTGGCGTACGGGTTCTGGTTCGCCCACAGGTACAGCCCGCCGTAGAGCAGCGGCACGATCATGAGCGCGATGAACGCGACGCGGGCGAGGGGGGTCGCGGTGAGCCGGCCGAGTTCGGCGCGGACGAGTGCTGGTGTGGTCACGAGCGGGTGCTCCCCTGGGTGGACGGTGCGGGTGCGGGTGCGGGTGCGGCTGGCGATGCGGCCGGGAGGGACGGTGCGCGTCCGTCGTGCGCCGTGCCTCCCGCTCGTGGCTGGCTCCGCTGCATGATGGCGGTGATGGTCTCGACGGCCGCCGCCGAGGCGATGACGAGGACGGCGATGCCGCGGTCGGCGACGTTCTGGAGGACCGCGAACCAGTCCGCCACGGACCCACCGTGGCGCTCGGGGGTGGTCACGACGAGTCCCTCGATGCCGTCGCGCAGCAGCGCGAGCTCGACGAGCAGGCGGATGCGCTGCGCGGTCGGGACGCGTTCGATCGGGGTGTCGGCCCACTCGGTCAGGTCGAGTTCGTCGAGCACGGTCGTGACGGCGTCGCGGCCGGCGTGGCGCCCGGCGAAGGCGAGTTCCTCGCGGACGATGCGCCGCACGGTCATGACGGCGAAGGGCTCGGCGACGGTCGGTGTGTCGACGAGGGCGACCGTCCGGCGGACGCGGTCCGGGTCCTCGACGCCGTCGACGAGCAGGCGGCCGGCGTCGGGCTGCATCCGGCCGCCGGCGACGAGCGACGCCACGACGGGGGTCTGCTCGGTCTCGACGGCGACGAGCCCCGGGCGACCGGGTTCGGCGACGGCGGACACCGGGGGCAGTGGGGCGCCGGGCCCGCTGCCGATCGCGAGGGCGTCGAGTTCGAGGATCATGCGGGCGGCTCCGGGGTGACGGGTCTGGATGCGGATGCGGATGCGGATGCGGGTGCGGGTGCGGGTGCGGGTGCGGCTGCGGCTGCGACAGTGGGTGTCCGCGGCGGGACGGTCTCGAGGACATGGAGGGAGGACCTCCAGTCCAGCCCTGCCATGCCGAGTGCGGACACGACGACCATGCGGTGCCCGTCGGCGGGACTCGTGCCGGCGCGTGTGGCCTCGTCGAGCACGGCGATGCAGGCGCCCTCGACCAGGCGCGCGAGCGACTCGACGGGCACGTCGTCGCGGAAGAGCCCGGCCCGGACGCCGTCGGCGCAGGCGTCGAGCACGGCGGCGCGGAGCGGGGCGAACACCGACGCGATGCGGTCGACCGAGGGTCCGTGCAGGGCGATCCGGGCCAGGGAGCGGACGTCGGCCACCTCGGCCCAGAGCGCGGCCGCGATGGTCGCGATGCGGACGTCGGGCAGGAGCGGTGCGAGCTCGGCCGCCGCGGGCATCGTGCCGAGGATCCGGCGCGCGCCGCCCGTGACGACCTCGTCGACCAGGTCATCACGGGTGGGGAAGTGTCCGTAGACCGCGCGGCGCGACAGGCCCGCCGCCGCGGCGATCGTCTCGATCGAACCGTCGGGGTCGGCCTGGAGGACCGTGCGGGCGGCGTCGACGAGCGCGGTCCGGTTCTCGGCTGCGTCGCGTCGCGGACTCCTCGAGGGCATGGGATCAGCCTACGAACGTGCACAGTGCTGTGCAACATCGGGGTGGCGGATCGCGATCGGCTGCGCGACGCGGCTCGGAGTTCGTTCTGCGACCCTCCGGAGACCTTGGCCCGCGTCTAGGGGATGCTCTGACGCAAAGGATGCGCAAGGTGGACAAGTAGTTAGACGGCCTAGTGTTTCGATGCGATGCTCGGCACATGACGAACCGGCGCAATCCCGAGGGGCCCCACGCGGTCGACGCGTTCCCCCCGACGCAACCCATCGACATGCGCCAACTCTTCCTCGACCAGGAGGCCATCAATGCTCGACCGTGAGACCCTCGCCAGCCTGCGCCAGAACCCCATCGAGTGGCGCCGCCGTGGCCTGACGCCGCCGGACGCCCTCGCCGCCATGGTCGAGGCCCGCGTCTCGGGCACGTCGAAGCTGCGCCGTCCGCTCGACCCGAGCTACGCGGACTTCTTCCAGGCCTGAGCGCCCCGCGGGTCCGTCCCGCGCTCGGCCCACGGCGGCACCCCTCCTGACCGGAGCGGGTGCCGTTGTCGTCCCGGGACCCGGCCGGGACGCGCGTTCGTCTCGTTCCCTGGACACGACGTGAACGCGCTCCGAGAGCCGGTGTTTCACTGGTCGGCAGGATGCAGGAGGAGCGATGAAGTACATCCACTACGACAGCACCTCGGTCATGACGGGGAGCGAGATCGCCGACGCCGTGATCGAGTACGCCGCGGCCCTCGGCGCGGCCGGTGGTACGGACACCGTGCACGTCCCGACCTTCGACGACCACGGATCGGTCGCGTACGCGACGCTGCTCATCGGACCCGCCAGCGAGATCGTCGTCGACGACGCCCCGGACGACGAGCTCGAGCCCGAAGACCCCGCGTTCGTCGAGCGGCTCCGTGAGGGTGCCCGGAAGCTGTCGGGCGCGACGCCGGTCCACGCCGACGGCACACCGGACTTCCGCGCTGGCGTCCCGCGCCCCGAGGGCGACTGAGGCACCGGCAGCAGGTCCGGACGGCGACGGAGCCACCGGCCCCGAGCCTCCCCGACGAGGCGGCACCCGTCCCCTGACGAGTCGGCACCCGGCCGCCCTGACGACGACGGCACCCGGTCCACAGGGAACGGGTGCCGTCGTCGTGTCGGTGGAGCGGAGTCAGTTGCCGATCTTGTCGTCGGCGGCCTGCTCGCCCTTCTCGATCTGGTCGGAGTGTCCGCCGCCCGTGGCCTTGTCGGCCGCGCCGGCCGCCTTGTCGAGGCCGGCGTCGGACGCCTTCTCGCCCTTGTCGCTGTCCGCGAAGTCCTTCGCCTTGTCGCCGAGGTCTGCCATGTCGTGCTCCTTCCGAGTGCTCCAGCCCGCCCGGGATCCACTGCCCCGGACGTCGGGTGCCCACGTTCCTCCCGGCTGCGGAGAGCGTTCCCAGCGTCTCCGCCGGTCATCGCGTTCACTGGGCTCGTGACCATCCACATCGGCATCAGCACGAAGCTCTACCTGTCGTACCGCCGGTCCCTCGACTGGCTCGGCCGCGTCACCGAGCTCGCTCGGGAGCACCCCGGCGTGGTCGACGGCCGCGTGGCGCTGTTCGTCGCGCCCTCCTCGCCGCTGCTCGAGTCCGCCGTCCGGCTCGCTGCGGGCACCCGGATCCGCGTCGCCGCGCAGGACGTCAGCCGCTACGCCGAGGGCGCCCACACCGGCGAGATCGGCGCGCCCCTGCTCGCCGAACTCGGGGTCACGATGGCCGAGATCGGGCATGCCGAGCGTCGCGCCGACGGTGAGACTGACGCGGTGGTCGCCGCCAAGGTCACCGTCGCCCAGGAGGCCGGGCTCACCCCGCTCCTGTGCGTCGGCGAGACGACGCGGTGCGACCCGCGGGAGGCCGCCGCGTGGTGCCTCGAGCAGGTCCGTGCCGCCACGACCGGACCGCTGATGATCGCGTACGAGCCGGTCTGGGCGATCGGTGCCGCGGAACCGGCCCCAGCGTCGCACGTCACGGCGACCGTCGACGCCCTGCGCGACGGACTGCCGGGAGCGCTCGCGGGCACGCCGGTCATCTACGGGGGGAGCGCGGGCCCGGGCTTGCTCGGACGGCTCCACCCGAGCGTGGACGGCCTGTTCCTCGGGCGCTTCGCCCACGATCCGGAGAACGTCCGCCGGGTCCTCGACGAGGCCGCGGCCCTCACCGCCTGAACCGCCGCTGCCCGATCCCGACGACCACGGCGATCAACCGCCTGCTCTCGACGACGCAGCTGTCGGACGACCCCTGGGACGTCGCTGCTCGCAGGTGTCCGCGCGGGGACGGTGCCGGAACGGCGCTGCCCGACACCCCGGGTAACGGGGACAGGAGGCCGATAGACTCGGGTGGACCACCGGCCGCTCGGTCGGGCCCGGTCCTCCGCAGACGTGAGGAGAACCACATGCCCGCAGTCGTGATCATCGGAGCCCAGTGGGGGGACGAGGGCAAGGGGAAGGCCACCGACCTCCTCGGCAGCCGCATCGACTACGTCGTCAAGTTCAACGGCGGCAACAACGCCGGCCACACGGTCGTGGTCGACGGACAGAAGTACGCCCTGCACCTGCTGCCCTCGGGCATCCTCACGCCGGGCGTCACGCCGGTCATCGGCAACGGCGTCGTCGTCGACCTCGAGGTCCTGTTCCAGGAGCTCGACGCGCTCCGGGCCCGCGGGGTCGACGTCTCGAAGCTGCGGGTGTCGGCGAACGCCCACGTCATCACGCACTACCACCGGACCATCGACAAGGTGACCGAGCGGTTCCTCGGCAAGCGGCAGATCGGCACGACCGGCCGGGGCATCGGGCCGACCTACGCCGACAAGATCAACCGCGTCGGCATCCGGATCCAGGACATCTTCGACGAGAACATCCTGCGGCAGAAGGTCGAGGCCGCGCTCGAGCAGAAGAACCACCTGCTGGTCAAGGTCTACAACCGCCGGGCGATCGAGGCGGAGGAGGTCGTCGAGTCGCTCCTGTCGTTCGCCGACCGGCTCCGCCCGATGGTGACCGACACGGCGCTCGAGATCCACCGGGCGCTCGAGCGCGGCGACACCGTCCTCTTCGAGGCGGGTCAGGCCACCATGCTCGATGTCGACCACGGCACGTACCCGTTCGTCACGTCGTCCTCCGCCACGGCGGGCGGCGCGGCCACTGGTTCCGGGATCGGTCCCGGCCGCATCGAACGCGTCATCGGCATCGTCAAGGCGTACACGACCCGGGTCGGCGCGGGCCCGTTCCCGACCGAGCTGTTCGACGAGTCGGGGGAGTTCCTCCGTGCGAACGGGTTCGAGTTCGGCACGACGACCGGACGGCCGCGCCGCTGCGGCTGGTACGACGCCCCGATCGCCCGGTACTCGGCCCGGATCAACGGCGTGACGGACTTCGTGCTCACGAAGCTCGACGTCCTGACGGGCCTCGAGACGATCCCGGTCTGTGTCGCGTACGAGGTCGACGGCAAGCGCATGGACGAGGTCCCGGTGTCGCAGTCGGACTTCCACCACGCCGTGCCCGTGTACCAGGAGTTCCCCGGCTGGTCCGAGGACATCTCGGGCGCGCGGAGCTTCGACGACCTGCCGAAGAACGCGCAGGACTACGTGCTCGCGGTCGAGGCGATGTCGGGCGCCCGCATCTCCGCGATCGGGGTCGGCCCCGGCCGTGACGCCATCGTCGTGCGCCACGACCTCCTCGGCACCGAGTAGCCGACGCCGCGGCGCCCCCTCCGGCCGGCGCCGGCGGCCGGGGCGCCGGCCGAGGCCGGTGGCGCCCCTTCTCTCCCGCGAGATCGCAGTCGTTGCCGGTACGACCCTGGTCGAAGCGGCAACGACTGCGATCTCGAGGTTCGGGGGAGCGGCCGGCCGCCCGGGCGTCAGCGGTAGCCAGCGGCGGCCGCGAACGCCGGCCATCGCGCGGGGGCGGCACCGGGGCGCCCGCGCTCCTGCGCGTCGATCTCGGCCGCCAGTGCTCGGATCGCCGTCACGTGCTCGGGCAGGATCAGGTCCCACGGGGCCGGGAGGCCCGGCTCGAGCAACGCGGACAGGCCCGCGTCCTCGGCGCGGTGCAGATCGCGGAGGACGGTGGCGAGGTGGACGTCACGGACGAGGCGGGCGGCACGGAGGTCCTCCAGGACGGCGTCGCACTCGGCTGCTGGGCGCGCGGTCCGGATCGCGCCGACGAGGCGTTCGAGCAGCGCGCGCTCGTTCCACAGCGCGGCTGACAGGTCTCCGGCGTGCACTCGTCCTCCTGACGGTCGGGGTGGGAGTCATTCGACCAGGTGTTCCCATCGATCACCAGGGGCCGGGGTGTCGGGAGTCGCAGGTGCCAGGGCCGCCTCGGTGTGACGCGTGTGTACCCCTGTACCCCAACGCGGGAGATAGCGGGAGTCATGCGTGACCCGTGAATCCGGGCCTCGCCTTGCCTGCTGCTCCGAGGATCCCGGGAGATCACGGGCTCGACTGGCGCGGTCGGACCCGTGGTTCGTACGGTGGAGGAGTACCGCAGACGTACCCCGAAGGAAAGCGAGGCCGCGACATGAGTATGACCATCTCCCACTCCGACGTCACCCTGGACACGGACACCGTGGACACCATCGCGATCCTCGAGGCGGAAGCCGCAGCCGCCGGCCAGGTGACCCGCGCGCAGATCACGTGGACCGAGGCGGACAAGGGCCTCTGGGTCGCGAGCTACGGCGGCTACTACGGCGGCACGGTCGACAAGCAGGGCGCCCACTACTTCGCGTCGGACACCTTCGGCCAGTACATCGGCGACTACGCCTCGCTCGAGGACGCCCAGGCCAAGCTCTCGGAGCACCTGCACCTCATGCTCCCGAACGTCATCCGTCCGATCCGCTGAGGTCCAGCGCGCCACGGTCGACGGCCCCGCGCCCCCGCTGCTCCGGCAGCGGGGGCGTTCGTCGTCCCGGCCGGTGGTGCGGTCGGCGGTCGCGCGGACGGGTGGTCCTGCGGTCGTGCGACCGCCCGTCCGCGGTCGGGCCGCAGTCGGATCGGCGCGTCAGGCGGGGGGCGCGGCGTCCACCGCGCCGACCTGCTCGAGCACGGCGTCGACGTCCGTCACGCCGACCCCGGCCAGGAGGTCCGCCCACAGCGCCCGGAGTGCCGCTTCGGTGTCGATGGCCTGGAGTCCGCGGCTCTCGGCGTCGAACACACCGAAGCTCGCGTTGAGCAGCCGTCGCGCGAGTTCCTCGGCGGGGCGGTCGGACGGGATCCGTCCGGCGTCGATGTCGATCTGGAACTGTTCAGCCACGTACGCCCGCCACGGCACCGTCGAGCGCGGCAGGGTGATCCCGTTCGCACGCTGGTCGGCCAGGAGGCGCACTGCGGCGAGTGCGCTCGGGTGCTCGCGCGCGTCGAGCGCCGCCGTCATGAGGAGGCGCAGCAACCGGCCGAGTCCGGGCGGCGTCGCCTGCTCGACCTCCGCCCGCATCGAGGCCCACGTCTCCTGCTGCTGCCGGACGATCGCCTCGGCGATCTGCTGCTTCGAAGCGAACTGGTGGTGCCCCACGGCTGACTTCGGCTTGCCCATGGCCGCTGCGATGCTCGCGATGCTCGTGCCGGCGTAGCCCCGGGTCGCGAACTCCGTCGCGGCGGCGCGCAGGATCGCGGCACGGGTGTTCGCCTTCTGCTCCTGACGGTGGTTGGTCGTCGATCGCTGGTCGTGCATCGCATCACCGTATCCGGATCGGGGAGCAGGGCGGCGAGCAGAGCGGCGAGGACCCTGCGGCACCGCCCGGCCGCCACCGGCCGGTTCGCCAGACGAACGACTTGTGGAACGTGTCCGAACCAGGCAACATGTGTCGCACCTCGCTCCGCGCCGGTTTCGGGTCTGCGCGCGGGGTAGAGGACACCCGTCCGGGGCGGTGGTCGAGGAGCGCTTCCCGGTTCCTCGTTGGAGTACCACGGTGTCGCCGCTCCGGACGAGGTGGTCGGGGACCAGGGGGAATCGATCCATGCCGGACGAGACACAGCCGACGAGCGATGGCGGGCAGCCGCGGCCCCACGTCGAGACGTTCCACCAGCTCCACGACGGCACGCCGATCCTGCTCGCCTGCTTCTGCGAGCGCGGCGAGGACCACGTGACGGTGCCGGCGGGTGATGGGCTGGTCCCGCAGCCGCACTGGCGGGCGCCGCGTCGCCCCGTCCGCACTAGCCCCTGAGCCCGTCTCGGGTTATTCTTCGGCTACCCGAAATCCCGAATCCGCTTGGTTCCTACCCGAAAGGCCACCATGCAACCCGTCTACAACCGCGCCCAGAATCGCTACTCCCGTACGCAGATCCGGCACATGCAGCACACCGCGCAGCGCGACCGCTACGGCCGCTTCCGCGCGACCTGGCACCAGTGGGCCACGCTCGGCGTCGTCACGGCGTCGTCGGTCTCACTCGTGTGGCTGGCGTACGAGCACGTGCACCCGGTCATCCACTGATCGAGCGCCCATGCTCACCGCATCGCGGTCGTGCTCACCGAGGCCAGGTGAGCGCGACCGCGATCGCGTTGAACAGGACGTGCGCCAGGATCGCGCCGCCGAGTCGCTTGGTGACGGCGACGAACGTCCCGAGCAGCAGCCCGAGGACGAACGTGCTCACGAAGGTGACGAACGCCCCCTCGACCGTGGTGTTCGCCACGAGGACGTGCATCGCGGCGAACAGCACCGCGGCACCCACGACGCCCAGGACGGTCGCGAGCCGGAGGTTGCTCCGTCGGTCGTCCTCGCCGCCGATCCGATCGGCGAGCAGTGGCTGCAGTGTGCCGCGGAAGAACAGCTCCTCGATCACGGGCGACAGGATGCACGGACCGAGCACCGTGAGCGTGAGCACCGCGACCTGGACCCCGCCGCCGAGCACCGGCTGCGGGCTGAGCCCCGTGCTGTCGAACATCGCCAGGTTGAGGAACCCGTCCACGGCCCGCGCCAGGCAGGCGATCGCGATGGCGGGGAAGACGTCGAACACGCTGATCCGGAGGCCCAGGCGATCGACGACCGAGGTCGCGCCGCGGTCGCGCAGGTACCAGAGCACCCCCAGAACGAGGGGCACCCACGACGCCAGGTCCGACAGCAGGAGCTGCACGGGAGCGCTCGGCACCGACCCCCGCTGCACGGCGCTGCTCACGATCCGCTCGAGCACGATCACGATGACCAGCGCGATCCCGAGGGGCAGGAGACTCCGGCGACGCGGCGGAGCGATCGTCGGTTCTTCGGCGCTCATGCACTCACCGTAGGGGTCAGCTCCAGCCCGATGTGCACGACGAACCCGATCCCTACTCATCGGTATGGCACTATTTCCTCACCGGTGGCTGTCACACGACGCATCAGGAGCATCGGTGACGTCAGTTCGGGGAAGGCTGGAGCGTGGAGCTTCGCGACTACATCACGGTGCTACGCAAGGGCTGGATGATGATCCTCATCCTCGCGCTCGTGGGGGTGGCAGCAGCGGCCGGGTTCTCGATCGCGAAGACGCCGCAGTACGCCGCGTCGGCGCAGGTGTTCGTGTCCACCGAGACGAGCGGCAGCGCGTCCGACCTGGCGCAGGGCAACACGTTCACGCAGCAGCGGGTCGTCACCTACTCGAACCTCGTGAGCACGCCGATCGTGCTCCTGCCGGTCATCGCCAAGCTCCACCTGCACATGACCGCGGAGCAGCTCGCGAGCATCGTCAGCGCGGACGCTCCGCTCAATACCACGCTCATCACGATCAATGTCACGGACCCGAACCCGGTTCAGGCGGCGAACATCGCGAACGTGACGTCTTCGAGCCTGACGAACGTCGTGCAGAACATCGAGGCGACGGACGCGAACGGTCAGAGCACGGTCAAGCTCACCCGCGTCAAGGAGGCCCAGGTTCCCTCGAAGCCGGTCAGCCCGAACGTGCCGGTCAACATCGTCCTCGGCCTGCTCGTCGGCCTGGCGCTCGGCGTCGGCGTGGCCGTGCTCCGCGAGACGCTCGACAACCGCGTCCGCACCGAGACCGACATCGAGCGCATCAGCACCAAGCCGATCATCGGCGGCATCGCCTTCGACAACAAGGCGGCGACGCGTCCGCTCATCGTGCAGGCCGACCCGCGCAGCCCGCGCGCCGAGTCGTTCCGCACCCTCCGCACGAACCTGCAGTTCCTCGACCTCGACGGCCCGGCGCGCACGTTCGTCATGACGTCGTCGGTCGAGTCCGAGGGCAAGAGCACCACCGTCGCGAACCTCGCGATCGCGCTCGACACCGCCGGGTACAAGGTCATCCTCATCGACGCCGACCTGCGCCGCCCGAAGGTCGCGCAGTACATGGACGTCGAGGGCGCCGCGGGTCTGACCGACGTGCTCATCGGCCGCGCCGACCTCGACGACGTCGCCCAGCCCTGGGGTCGTGGTGCGATGCGCGTCATGCCCGCCGGGCCGATCCCGCCGAACCCGTCGGAGCTCCTCGGCTCGCGGAACATGCAGCTGCTCATCGAGCGCCTCGAGCAGGAGTACGACTACATCCTGTTCGACGCGCCCCCGCTCCTCCCGGTCACCGACGCGGCCATCCTGTCGAAGAAGGCGAGCGGCGCGATCGTCGCCGTCGCCTCGGGCAAGACCCACAAGGCGCAGCTCGCCGGCGCCGCGTCGACGCTCGAGAACGTCGGGGCACCGATCGCCGGGTTCGTCCTGACGATGATGCCGACCAAGGGTCCGGGTGCCTACGGTTACGGCCGGTACGGCTACGCGTACGGCTACGGGCTGGACAACGAGGACGAGGCCGAGATCCCCCGCAAGCCCAGCGCCGGCGTCGGTCCGCTGCGGAAAGCGGACTGATGTCGACGGGGGAGGGGACCGCCCGTCCGTTCACGATCCTCACCGTCTGCACCGGCAACATCTGCCGGTCTCCGCTGGCGGCGCAGCTGCTCCGCGCGCAGCTCGCGGACGTCCCCGGCGTCGTCGTCGCCAGCGCCGGCACCATGGCCGATGACGGCGCGCCGATGGACGTCACCGCCGCCGTGCAGTCGGAACGACTGGGAGGCGATCCCGGCGACCACCGGTCGCGGTACCTCACGGAGCGCATCGTCGCCGACGCGGACCTGATCCTGACCGCCGAGCGCGCGCACCGCGCCGCGGTGGTGTCGCTGCTGCCGCGGGCGTCCCGGCGGACGTTCACGATCCTCCAGTTCGCGCGCGTGCTGCGCGGGCTCGAGCCCGCCGACCTGGAGGCCGTGACCGACCTGGCCTCGCTCGTCACCACCGTCGCGGCCGCGCGCGGCATGGTGCCGCCGCCGGCCGACCCGGCGGACGACGACGTCGAGGACCCGTACCGGCGGTCGCCCGAGGTCCACGAGCGCGTGGCCGACGTCCTCGCCGAGGCGGTGGGGACCATCACGACCGCGATCCACTCGACGACAGCAGGGGGCAGTCGGGCATGAGCTCGAACGGGGGGAAGGGGCGTCTGGGCTTCGCGGTGTCGCGACAGGCGCTGGTCTGGCTGGCCGCCGTGGTCGTGGTGCTCGTCGTGGTCGACGTGCTCCTGGTGACCGTGGCGCTCGGGCGGACCGCCCCCGGCGACAACGGTCGGGCCGCGCCGATCCCGACGTTCAGCAGCGTCCCGACCGCCACCCCGACGGCGACCCCCACCGCTCGCCCGTCCGCCTCCGCCAGCGCGACCGCCACCCCGACCCCGTCGGCCACCGGAACCCCGGCCGCCGCTGGTGGCGGGCAGCGCCGGTTCCTCTCCGCCGTCAGCGCCTCGGAGCTCTGGCGTGCCACGTCCGGGTCCTGCACCGGCGGGGACGCCGTCGTCGAGCGGTCGACCGACGGCGGGGCGACGTGGAAGCCCACCGCGACCGGCCAGTACGACGTCCACACCGTCGCCGGGATCGTGGCCGGCAGCGTCAAGACGAGCATCGTCGCCGGCACCGGCGCCGACTGCACCGAGACCGAGCTGTCGTCGTACACCGACGGTGCGTACTGGGCCGCGGACAGCGCCGCGTTGGTTTCCGACTACGTCACCAGCGACTCGCGCATCCACCTGTCGTCCGGCACGGCGCCCTCGCCATGTGCGGCACCGACGCAGATCCTGACCACCGGCTCCACCACCGCGGTCGTCTGCCCCGGGGTCCTCGCCGTCCGGCAGTCCGCCGCCGACGACTGGGTGCAGGTGCCCGTCTCCGGACTCGTGGCGGCCACCGACACCGGCAGTGGGTTCACGCTCGCCCGGACCGGCCGCTCGACGTGCGACGGTGTCGAGGTCGACACGCTCACGACCGCCGCGGCGGTGGCGGCATCGAAGCCGACCCACGTCGGTTGCGCGCCCGCGACGACCACGAGTGGGGCCGTGGCGATCGTGCAGACCGATGACCGGGTCGCCGTGTGGAGCGGGTCGCAGGTGCTCACGTCGACCGACGGGGGCACGACGTGGTGACCGGGACGCGGCGGCGACCATGACCGCGGAACGCGGGACGACCCTCCAGACCGACGCGTCGACGTTGGGGTGGAGCCGCGCGTTCGCGCGTCGCCTCGTGATCACGGACGTCCTCATCCTGGCCTGGGTCGTGTTCGGCGTGCAGATCGCGTGGCTCGGCCTGCGTTCGAACCTCGTGTCGAACGAGAACGACCTGAAGCTGAGCTACACCGGGATCTCGGTGTTCGTGATCGTGGTGTGGACGATCGCGCTCGGCATCTACGACACCCGGGGCGACCGCGTGATCGGCGTCGGCAGCACCGAGTACCGCCTGGTGGCGGACTCGAGCATCCGCGTGTTCGGGCTGTTCGCGATCGCCGCGTTCCTGCTGCACTTGGAGCTCGCCCGCGGTTACGTGCTCATCGCGTTCCCCATCGGGATCCTCGTGCTCCTGTTCTCGCGGTGGATGTGGCGGCAGTGGCTCATCCTGCAGCGCAAGCAGGGGCGGTACTCCGCCGGTGTGCTGCTCGTGGGATCGCCCGCCAGCGTCCGGCACATCGCCGGGCAGCTCGAGCGCCAGCCCGCCGCCGGCTACCGCGTGCTCGGAGCGGCCGTGTCCACCGGACTCGTCGGCGTCCTGCCGGGCACCGAGCTGCAGTCCTACGGCGGCTTCGACGACCTGCAGCACGCCCTCGACGCGACGCACGCGGACACCGTCGTGATCACCAGCGCGGACGACCTGCCGCCCGAGCGCGTCCGCGAGCTGAGCTGGGCGCTCGAGCCCGGCCAGCAGCACCTGGTCGTCGCGCCGAGTCTGACCGACATCGGCGGCCCCCGCATCCACACCCGCCCCGTGCAGGGGCTGCCCCTGATCCACGTCGAGACGCCCACGTACTCGGGCCGCAAGCTCTACACCAAGCGGGTCTTCGACCTGGTGATCACCGGCACGCTCGTCATCGTGCTGTCGCCCGTGTTCCTGCTGCTCGCGATCGCCGTCAAGGCGACATCGCCCGGCCCGGTGCTGTTCCTGCAGGAGCGCGTCGGCCTCAACGGCTCGACGTTCCGGATGATCAAGTTTCGGTCCATGGTCGTCGACGCCGAGAGCCGGATCCAGGAGGTCAGCAAGCTCGACCGCGCCGAGGGCAACGACGTGCTGTTCAAGATGCGGAATGACCCGCGGGTGACCCGTGTCGGCGCGTTCATGCGGCGGTTCAGCCTCGATGAGCTGCCGCAGCTGATCAACGTCCTGACTGGGAGCATGTCGCTCGTCGGACCGCGCCCTCCCCTTCGACGTGAAGTAGACCGCTACGATCCCCACGTGCACCGCCGATTCCTGGTGAAGCCGGGTCTTACCGGCTTGTGGCAGGTGAGCGGCAGGTCTGATCTGTCTTGGGCTGACTCCGTTCGCCTCGATCTCTACTACGTCGAGAACTGGTCGACCACCGGCGACCTCGTGATTCTGTGGCGCACGTTCCGCGCAGTGATCGCCACGAGGGGGGCGTATTGACCGGAGGTGGAATTGCGACACGGATGGTCTCGTGCGCGCGCTGTGGAGGAGCAATCCGAGATCTCGCCGTGTCCAGACGATCACAGTTCGGCGACCGCGTCGATCCGGGCCCGACGAGGAGCCGAGTCCTTCGATGCCCCGGAGCGACTGCGGAGACTCGCTTGGTTGCCACGGGCTCTCCTCGCGGAAAAGAAGGCCTGGCGTCACCAGGTGATACGGCCGAGTGATGGTGCAGGCAGCAGGTGCGAGTGAAGCGGGAGAAGTCCCCGTGGTCGTAATCGTCGAGCAGAACCGGACGGGACACCGGTCGTACTACGTCCGACTGCTCGCGGAAGCAGCGATCGCCAGGGGTGAGCAGGTCGTGGTCGTGACCTCGGCCGACGAGTCGATGGGCATCCGAGCGGACGACCTACCCGAGCAGGTGCGAATCGAGCATGCGGAGTTCTTCGACCCCGCGCACATCGCGCGCATGAGTCGCCGAGCAGCGGCGCAGCACGTAGTTGTGCCCGACGGCGACCGCTTCGCAATAGCTCTTGCCCGCGCGGGCAAATGGCAGAGCACGGCATCGATCACGGTCTTGGTGATGCGTGAGACGGCGCAGCCGGCCCCGCTGCCGTTCGTCCAGCTACTCAAGACCGCACTCAGGAGACGATTCTTCCGGCGAGCGGCACGCATCTCGGGGGTTCGGATCGGTGTCTTGAAATCTGCGGGTTGGGCAGGCCGGTCCGACTTCGTTCCAGTTGTCGACCCCGTGACGCTGATCGCTTCGCGGGAGGATGCGCAGCACCTACGCGACCAACTCGAGCTCAGCTCCGACCGCTACTGGTTTGCCGTGCTCGGGGCGGTGTCTGCCCGCAAGAACATCGGGCTCATCGGTGAGGCGCTCGAACGGGGGCTCGGAACACCAGTCGGGCTGCTGATCGCAGGCCGACTCGACGAGGACGTCCGGTCTCACGTGGAGGAGCTCGAACGGAGATCGCGCGGCTGGACCGATCCGGTGATCGTTGTCGACCGTCTCCTTTCGGATCGCGATCTCGACGCCGCCGTGCTGGCCGTCGACGCGCTCATCCTGGCACACTCGAACGAGGGCCCCAGTGGTTTGCTCGGGAAGGCAGCGGCGGCTGGCACGCGGGTCATCGCCGCTGGAGCGCAGAGTCTGCGCGTCGATCTGGCTGCGCTCGGGGATCTCGGCGAGTGGGTTCCGCTCAGCCCGGATCACCTCGAAGCTGCCATGCGCCGCGCGATCGATCTGCCCGCGCCGATGCCGGCACTCGCCCCTACCGTCGCGGGTTTCGCGGAGGCGTTGCTGTGAATACGTCAACTCAGCCGATGCGAGAGCCAGGACTCGGCAAGCAGGCGTTGTGGCTCGCCGGCGCGAGCGGTGCCGCGCAGGTTCTGGTTGCGCTCCTCTACCTGTTCGCCGCTCGCGGGTCAGAGCCGCACCAACTGGGTCTCATCGTCTCTGCAATCGGTCTCGCGACGTCCGCGGCTGGCTTCATCGACTTCGGGACGAATTCGCACTGGTTGCGAGAGGTCGCCAGCGGTCGGCTTCCATGGCGTGTCTTCGAACGCCGTCTCGCCACCAAACTCGTGGTGAGCCTGGCGCTGTCGGCTGTGTGGCTCGTCGTCGTGCTGCTCGTGGCACCAACCAGTGAGCTGTGGGTTGCCGGCCCTGTAACCATCGCTCTCCTGGCGAATCAGACGTTGCAGGTTCCTCTCCGTGCAGCGGCACGAGGCGACCTCGCGGCGCTTGTCGTGCTCGCCGATCGTCTGGGAGCGGGGGTGGCCTTCGCCGTGCTGATCGTTGTGCGCGTGCCACCCGTTGGCGCACTGTGGATTGCTCTGACACTTGGCTCACTTGGTGCAGCCGTGCTCGCGTGGGCCATTGCTCCACCTGCTCACCGACCGCGCCTGTTCGTCCGCGCGCTGGCCAACCCCTGGGAGGGATCGAGGTACTTCGGCCTTGCTGTGGTGGCGAACAGCGCTCAGGCGCTGGACCTCACCGTTCTCACCGGAGTTGCGGGTCCGACCGCTACGGGCGTCTATGGTGCGGTCAACCGTTGGACACAGCCCATGGCGCTGTTGGCGAGCGCTTTTGCGTCGGCCTCGGCGCCGTACGCAGCCCGCTCGCGGGACGTGTTCGACGCCTGGCGCCACCTCCGACGGGGCCTGTGGATGCCGTTGACCGCGATCGGTCTGTCGGTCGTCGTGTTCGCGCTGGCTCCGTGGGTGGTGGACTTCCTACTCGGAGCGGCATACCGCAACTCGGCCGCAGCGCTGCAGCTCCTCGCGCTGGCGGTGATCCCATCGATCATTTGTCAGCCGGTGACCGTAGCTCTGCAGGCGCTGGGGCGAGACCGATTCGTCGCGTTCGCCATGGTCGCGACCGCGCTTGTCCAGCTCGTCCTCGTCGTGGTCCTCGGACGGGCTTCAGGAGCCCTCGGTGCGGCCCAGGCTTCGTTGATCGTGCAAATGGTGCTGATCCTCGCGCTGGCCGGTGGCGTCCTGCATGAGGTCGGCAAGGCTCGTCGAAACGCCGTTGATCCGGCGTCACGGAGTGCAGGGTGAACGCGACGTCAATGGTGTTGCTGACCGCGACGGTGCATCCCAATGTGAGCGATGGCATCCACGTGGTCGATCCGGAGATCCGGTTGGCGCAGTATCGGACTGCGATAGCGGATTGGGAGAGTTGGTCGTCGCGGCTCGGCTTTCGACTCGCTCTTGTGGAGACGAGCGGAGCTCCGGCGGATCGTCTCCTGTCGGAAGTTCCGCCCGCCGGACGTCCTGCCATCGACGTCGTGCACTACGCGCCGTCCTCGGAGGAGGTTACGGCCGGAAAGGGGCGGATCGAATCGGCCGCTGTCATCCACGCCATCTCCGCGCTCGTCGCGGACGATGCCTTGACGGTGTTCAAGTGCACCGGACGACTCCGCATAGCGAACCCGCAAGCGGTGATCAGCGCGGTCGGCGCCGCTTCAGTACGCCTTCGGATGACGCTCGACCGGACTTTCGCTGACACCCGGCTCATTGGTGCCGCTGCCCATGTGTGGCGTGACGTGCTCCTAAAGGACCGTGAGGTGCTCGACGACACCGGTGGGATCTACCTCGAGCATCTCGTCGCCGCCGAGGTGGCACGCGCGTCAGCGTTGTCGCAGATCGCAATCGAGCGCTTCCCATCACGACCGCTGTTCATCGGACTGTCCGGAAGCACCGGACGCACCTACGTAGGTCGACGCTTTCCAGCGCTGGGGGCGCGTCTAATCGGTGGGTCGGAGCGCCTTCTGGGGTCGTTGGCCGCGCGGAAGCAGGTGTGAAGCGCCGCCTTGAGGAAATCGGCTTTTTCCCGGGCTCACGATCTGGGCGAAGCGACTCGCGTCACTTGCGAACTCAGCGGAGGCCACTTCGCCGAGCTGTGCGCGCTCAGCGCGGATGGCGCTACCCACGAGGATGAACGCGAGGCACATGGTGACCGAGAAGCCCTTGTCCTCGGTCGGGACCCCGAGGGGCAGGATCCCGATCAGGATGAAGAGTGCTCCCCGGACAGCGGTCTGTTCGACGACCGGCTTGACTCCGACACTGCGTCGAAGGAGGGCACAGTAGATGAGGACCAACGTGCCGAGGAGCGCCATACAACCGAGCAGGCCGAACTTCGCGAGGTAGGTCAGGGGTGTGTCGAGCTGGAAGGCAGTACCGGGTCCGCCCGTGCTCGGGTCGGGGAACGTCGCACCGAATCCCTGCCCGAGGAGCAGATGCGAGTGCCAGATCGTCGCAGCGTACTCATACGCCCGGGTGCGTACGGCCCCCGACTGGTCCGAGGCGAATCCGTTCTGAAGTGTCGTGACGATGCTGCGCAGTCTGGTCTCGACGAACGTTTGCGAGGAAAAGAGCGCGCCTGCCACGGGTAGGGCGAGCAACGATCCCGCTGCAGTGACGGCTATGGCCATCACCGCTTTGGGCAGTGGCACTGCGTGACTCGAACGCTTCCCGATGACGCCCACGAGCACCAGGATGTAGACGACGCCGGTACGTGTGCCCGTGACGAGGACCGACAGGAGAAGGGCGATGCCCAGCGCGAGCCACCAGATGCGGATGCCGCGGCCTACGAGCGCGAGCGCGAAGGCGAGTCCGACGGCGAGAGTCAGGCCAGCCAGCGACGAGAGCAGAGACGACCCGGAATTGCTATCTCCGGATCCGAAGCCTCGCGCCTGGATCCAGCGCGACGCAAAGCCGAAGGCCGCGATTAGCCCCAGTCCCACGGTCATGAACCGTGCAGCATAACGAGTTACTGATGACGCCGCTTCGGCCCCGATCACAACCCCGGCACTGATCAGCAGGTAGGTAGCGGCGTCGCGCAGCCAATTCGTTACAGGGATGCCCCTGACCGCGACGGAGTACGGCAACGTCACCATGATCATCCAGCCGAGGAACCCGAGGGCGGCAAGGACGCCGACGCGGAAGGTCTGGAGACCGCCATCTCGGAGTACGGGGCGGAGACGGACGAGACTCACAATGAATGCGAATGCGACCCCGACGAAGTAGACGAGCTTCGACGCACTGATACCGTCACTCGTCTGGAACACGATGAAGGCGCCCAGCATGAAGAACGCGGCGCGAGCCCATGGGTAGCGCAGCATCAGCCACACCGCGACGACGCCCGGGACCGCAGCGAGGGCGAGAGGGGCGGTCAGGGCCAATGCAACGAGCACGGCCGTCGCGAGCGATGCCAGAGCGATGACGCCCCCACTGATGCCTGTTCCCCTCACGTGCAGAGCGTAGCGCGCCCGTTGCGCTCCCACTCGTCGCCGACGCCGTGAGTCAAGCGGCGACGGGTCGTTGTATGGTCAACTACGGTGTAGCGCAGGCTGGAAAGCCGCAGTCGGGGGTGTCCATGATGCGGGGCCAGGCGAGCGACATCTTCCGCGCGAGGGCGAGCACCGCGGCTAGCGATGCTGCAGCGACGCTCGTGGTTGTGATTTCCTCCTTGCTCGCGGGCACTCAAGCTAGGGCCTCCGCGGTCCGATTACCGGACGCAGCGGAAACTCGGTGCCGACCCTTGCGTCCGATCCTCCGAGGTCACAGCGAAGCTGTCCCCGCTATGGCGGGGGCCCGTTGAACGAGGCGCCTCCGAAGCGTTTGGGTTCGTGGACCCTCGCTCTGCCCTATCCAGAGGGAGCTGCGGTCGAGCTCGCCCGGGCACTTGCGGTCCGAGGGCGTCTCCACGCGCTCTACGCGCCCTCGCGTGCTCCCGCCCGCTCGATCGCCAACGTCCTTGATGGGTTCGGAGGCTCAGCGGTGAGCGCGCGTCTCCGACGAGGTGCGCACGATCTCGCGCAGCTCGTAGAGATTGCCCCGGAACTCGAACTGCTCCGGCTGGTCCGGCGCCCCGCGATCCTGCGCCGCCTCGTACCTGACCTCACCTCTTGGAGCAAGGCTCGGTTCGACTCAGCGGTCGCGAAGAACGCGGAGTCGGATGCAGTAGTGCTCGGCATGCCCTCCGCGTGTCTGGAGCTCTTCGGGCGGTCCCATGGACTCCGAGTCTTCCATCAGGTCGACGGACATCCCGCGGTCCGGAACCAGGCGCTACTCGAGCACTACGGCGCGGCCGCCGCTGGCGAGGTCGTTCCAGCCCGCGATGTGGATCGGATCAACCGCGAGATGGATCGTGCCGACGCTGTCCTGACCCCTTCTGATGTGGTGGCGGCGGGAAACGTTATCCAGGGGGTCGACCCCGCCAAGCTCATCGTCGAGCCCTATGGAGTAGACCTCACCTCGTTCCGACCTGCAGGGCCTCCGACCTCGCGGCAGCGGCGGTCTCGGCGGCGGTTGCTGTTCCTCGGACAGATCAGCTACCGAAAGGGCATACCCACACTCCTGGCCGCGGCCGTCGGGGAGGACTTCGAGCTGAAGCTCGTCGGTCCGGTGGTGGAACCCCACCTGCTACGGGACCTCCCGCAGAACGTGACGCATACGGCCGCCTTGCCAGCTGAGCGGCTCGGGGCGCTGTTCGACCAGGTCGATGCGCTGGTCCTGCCGAGCGTCGAGGACGCCTTCGGCCTGGTCGTTCCAGAGGCGCTCGCCGCTGGTCTACCTGTCATCGCATCGACCGCCGTCGGCGCAGCGTCGGTGATCGGTGCCGGGCAGGGAACTGTTGTCCCAGCGGGCGACGCGCAGGCCCTCCGCGCAGCGATGCAGGCGGTCGTGGTCGTGTCCGCAGAGGACCGCCATCGCGTGTCGGATCTCGCCCGGGCTGCTCGCAGCACCCGGTCGTGGCAGGACTACTCCGACAGCGTCATCAAGCGCGTCGACGCCCGCATCGAGGGAGAGCAAGTGTGACAGGAATAGGGCTGACCAGACGACTTGTCGCGGATTGACCGTGCCCTACACTCCGTGACATGGGAAGCGCCGGTCGGGGGGAAGATCTCCGTGCATCGAGCTCTGCCGGTGAAGCTCGCGGCGAATTGACCAACCTGACGGGAATTCGTGCGGTTGCGGCTGGATGGGTCGTTGTCGAACACTTCCGCCTCGTGTTGATCGCGTTGCTGCCGGCGCTTGCTCCGGTCCGACCGTGGATCGGAGGCGGGTACTTGGGCGTCGAGGTGTTCTTCGTGCTCAGCGGATTCGTGATCTCCTACAATTACGCGGAACGACTGGGGCAGCCGGCCTGGGGGAGTTATCGCCGTTTCGTGATGCTTCGGATCGCGAGGCTCTATCCCACGCACCTCGTGACCTTGCTTGCGATGCTGGTCCTGGTGGTCGGAGCGACGAGAACCGGCATCCACCTCAGCGCAGGCGCGAATTACACGCTTCCCAGCTTCCTGGGGAACCTCGTCCTGCTTCAGGCGACACCGACGGTACCTGCGTGGAATCCACCTGCATGGTCAATCTCCGCGGAATTCGGTGCCTATATCTGCTTCCCACTGCTCGCGATGGCTCTAGGAAAACTCCGACGGCTGTCGACTGCGCTGGTCTTGACGGCCGTCATTGCGGTTGGTGGCGCCATCGGAATGGCAAGTGTTCAAGCCGCGGGTGCTTCGGTGACCGGGCCGGCTCTCGTGCCCATGCGGATAACGATCGAGTTCTCGCTGGGTGCGCTTCTCTACGTTGTCTGGCGCAAACTTCCCGGTATCTCGCGCGGAACCTGGAACTGGGTTGCGGTGGCGGGAGTGCTCGGGGCGGTCGTACTGATCGGCGTCCTTCCCGAGGACGCGTCGCTCGCGTCTCTGCCCTTTCTCGCACTCATGGTCCTTGCTTGCGCCAAAGCCGGGGGTGTGGTCGGAGCGATACTGTCCTCGCGGATCCTGATGTGGGGCGGCCGCGTCTCGTACTCCGTCTACATGACGCACTTCATTGTCCTGATGGTGATGGACCACCTCCTGCCGCGAGCTCACTTTGCCGGCAACGGGATCGTGATCCGTGTCGCGGTGGTAATCGTCTACATTGCAGTCGCGGTGGCCGTCGGTTGGCTCTGCTATCGGTTCATCGAGGAGCCGAGCCGCCTCTATCTGCGGAAAGCGCTCAGGCACCGATCCGCACCTGAATCAGTGACTGAGAGGATCACGGTGGGATCGCTCCCACCGGAAGCATCCGACTAGAGAACGGGCTTCGCCGTGCACACCGACAGTCTTGTGCGGGCTGGCTCGTTGGGGTCAGTCGGACAGGAGCGCCGATCGAAAGACCGCAGCGAAGCGCTCTGGCGTCTCCATGAGGATCGGAGGACGATCGACCACGGTCGGGCGTGCTTCCACAAGCGCCTTCCGGATTGCTTCTTCGGTAGGTCGGATGATCCTCACACCGACCATGTCCTCGATCGAGGGGGCGACCCCGGCACGATTGCTCACGATGACTGGAAGTCCCGCCGCGAGCGCTTCGTTGACCACTAGTCCCCAAACCTCCTCGAGTGCCGGGTGCAGGAGGAGATCGTGCGTGGCGAGAAGGCTGGGGAGCTCGGTGCCGGGAACGTAGCCGGCGAAGCGAACCCGATCGTTCAGACCGAGCCGTTTGACTTGATCCCGGAGGTCTCTCTCGGCTTTTCCGCCCCCGACGATGGTCAGCGTCACATGTTCGAGCTCGGGGGCAACGATGGCTCCGATAGCCGCGGCGACGTTCTTGCGGTCGATGAGCTGTCCGACAACGAGCGCCCGCAGGTGCTGCGGACCCTCAGGCGGAGGGAGGGCAGCGCGGACACGGTTGGCTTCCTCGTGGATGGTCTCGACATCGACGGCGTTGAACCCGACCACGATGCGGCGCGGGTCGACTCCCTCATGCAGGAGGGCATCGCGTGCAGCCACACCAGGAACGACCACGGCGTCCATCATGCGGTAGAAGCGTCGACGAGCCCATGCGATCGGCCCCCGTGCGAACCGTTGCGACAGGAGCGTGGATTCGTAGAAGCCCACACGGCGCAGACCAGCGCGACCCGCGCACCAGGCGGCGACCCAGTAGGCGGGCGAGTCCCATCCGCCGATGAGGATGGCGTCCCTCCCCGCGAAGTGTCGCGCCGACAACCAACCGCAGACGTAGTGTCGCGCCTCACCTCGTTTCACCACGGCGGTGTCCAAGAACCGGATCCGGTAGTTGCGAGACCCTCGACCGACCGCCCAATCGTCACCGCGGTTGTTCGAGTCCGACCGGAGCCGGTCGTCGGACTCGAGGAGCCAGACCTCGAGGTCTGTGTCGCGGGACAGGGCTTCCCACACTGGGAGCCGGTAGGGCGGCGCGCTGTTCGTCACCCAGATGACCGAGGGTTTCGTCGGGCCTGGAGCGACACGGGCATACAGCTGCGACAGGTCGGCGGCGACCGCGTCGATCCCGTATCGGGTTTCTATGGCTGCACGACCGGCTGCGGTTAGTTGCTCAGCCCGTTCCGCATCGGTCAGGACCGACAGCACGCCGTCTGCGAGCGCCCCTGGCTCCGGACTCGTGACCACCGCCGCGTCGTACTCGGCCAGTTCCCCAGCGATGCCGCACTCGTTCGTGATGACCGACGGTGTCCCAGCGGCAAGCGCCTCAAGGACCGTCATCGGGAAGACCTCCCCGACGCTCGGAAGGACATACACCGCTGCCTGGGACAGTCGCCTTGGTCCGTCGCCCGGAGGTACGTCTCCCTCGTACTGCAACGGGAGCTCCGGTCGTTCCGCGATGAACGCTCGGAGTGACGTGAGGTCACCCTCGTCCGGACCCACCACCGTGAAGTGCGCATCGATTCCTCGGCGATGCAGGAGGTCGGCCATCCGCGCGAAGGCGAGGACCCGTTTCCGCGGGTGCAGTCGGGCAAGGAAGAGGACCTCGGGCACCGTGGATGCGGTGCGTCGACCGGGTGGAGGCGCCGCGACACCGTTCCTCACCCTGTGGACACTTGCGGTCGGGAACAGCCTCTCCAGTCCGCCGTCCTCTTCCACCGTCAGACTGAGGAGCGCTCGCGCGCCAGCGACGACTCGTCGCGTGCGCCACCGGTCGAAGGCCCAGACGATGGGGCTGCTGCTCGGCATCACCATGCCGTGCGTCTGCAGGACGTATGGCAGACCCAGGTGGCTCGCCGCCAACGCGACGTCCATGTCGAGGAGGTGTCGACCGGCATGCACGTGAACGAGGTCGACCTCACTGCGGTGCTTCCGAAGCCATCGCACAGCCGCCGGCGACCAGGTCCCGATGAAGCCGGTGCCGGGCACCCGCTTCGTCCTGGCCAGGACGACCCGGACGCCCGGGATCCGGAGCTGCGCGTGCCCGTCCCATCCGGCGAGGAGCGTCACAGAATGTCCTTGCCGGGCGAGTTCCGCGCACTGCGCGATCGCGACCGACACCGGTCCGCCGAACGCTCCGTCCGATGCGACCATCGTGACGACCTGGACGATCCTCACAGCTGGCCGCCCTCGTCCTCGGCCGGGAAACGGGATCCGACGACCTGCGCCGGATTGCCCTCCACGATGGCGTTCGGCGGAACGAGACCGGCGACGAGTGACATCGGTCGAACGAGCGCGGAGCGCCCGATGTGGCTTCCGCCGAGCACCATGCATCGCGACGTGATCCAGACGCCAGGCTCCACGGTGATAGGTCGTGTCAGGAGGGCCATGTCGCGCCGATGCGCATGACTTCCGGTCGTGAGGAACGACTCCTGTGAGATGACGACGTCGTGCCCGATGTGGATGTGGTCCTGGTTGTGGAACCAGACGCCCTCACCGATCCAGCTGTCGTTGCCGATGTGCAGTTTCCAGGGGAAACGGACCCGCGTGCGTGGTCGGAACACCACCCCTCGGCCGATCTCCGCGCCGAACACGCGCAGCACGCGGACCCTGATCGCGGAACTGACCTGCCAGGGGTTGGTCACGAACAAGAGCTCCGCGATCCCCCAGAGGTAGACCATCGAGCGCGGTCGGTCCCAGGAGGTACGCTCGCCCGGCGCATCTGCGAGGCGGATCACCGGGATCGCCGTCCTGTCGGCTCGCCGTGTTCTCCCCACGCAGATCCCCCCGGTCGCAGCTGTTGCGGAAGCGGTACACAGGCGCGACGACGCCCCTGGTCCACATCTTATGCAGAGGCGTCAGTTCCGCCGACGTCCGACCCTGCTGTCCTCGACGAGTGCCAGGATCGAAGCGGTCATCCGATCCACCATCGTTTCGAGCGGGAAGTCTCCGCTGCGAGCGTCTATCGCGCTGGCGAGTCGCTTCGCGTACTCGGGTTCCTGCGCGAACCGCATGACCTCGTCCGCGATCGCCGATCCCGTCGGCGCGACGAGCGAACTGTCCACGCCCGGCGCGAGGTACTCGAACTCCGGCGCGTGCCGAGCGCCTGTCGTGGTGATGATCGGCAGCCCGAGTGCCATGCTCTCCACGGCCAACAGGCCCACGCGGCCGGGGTTCACGAGCGCTGATGCGACGCGTGCGATGCGGGCCTTCATGTGGTCGTCCGCGTACCCCAGGAGGCGGACCTGGCCGCGCTCCAGCGCACTCCGCAGGAGGTGCTCCTCGTCGCCGTGCCCGCCGATGACCAACTCGATGTCGGCGCCGCAGTGGTGCAGGACGTCGAGGGTGTCCGCCAACAGGTCGACCCGCTTGACGGCGTCGAGACCACCGAGGTAGGCGAACACCGCGGAGCGAGGCCGGAGGCCCAGTTGGCTTCGGATCTCCTCCGGGGACGTTCCACGTTCGGCCAGGACCTGTGTGCGGAGCGCCGCCGTGTCCACCGTGTTCTGCAGTGCCGTGACGCGCTCTGCTTTGGCTCCCCACGCCACGGCTGTCGCGGCACCGCTGTCGCTGTAGGCGAGGACGCGGTCTGCTTTCTGCACCTGCCACCGTTTGACTCGCGTCGTCGCGGTGCTGTCCACCTTGACGTAACCGCCCACGTGCCCCCACACGCCGACTGCTCGTGACGAACGGGAGAGGAGCGCCGCCATCGAATCGATGGAACCAGCGGCGAGCTCGACGACGACGACGTCGGCGTCGCGCCATGAGCCGCGACTGCCGACCGTCCGGACGACGAGGGGACCGAGGTCGAACGACCGTGTGGCACGTTGATCGTGCTGGACGTCCGACAGACGGAAGGCGTCACGGCGGTGCCGCTGCGCTCCGGTCGGCGCACCCGTTGCGATGACGAGGTCGTGCCCTGCGGCGGTCAGTCGACCTGCGAGTTCCGTGAAGAGGGGTGCTCGATAGCGGGCAACGTAGGGCTGAACAATCACGATCTTCGCCACGAGAAGACCCCCCATCCGTCGCGACCGACTCCGGGTTCGACCGTACCTCGGGGCTCCCGATCCCCGACTCGGTTGCCCGGAACCGGCATTTGTTGGACGGAGACCTCCTCATCACGGGCTTCAGCGTGAGCAACTGTTATGTTCCTGAGGTGCCCCATCGCATCGCCGTGCTCGTCGTCGGTGTCAACTACGCGCCGGAGATGACGGGCATCGCGCCGTACACAGCCGGCCTCGCTGAGGGGCTCGCGTCGCGCGGGCACCGCGTCCGGGTGATAACGGCGTTCCCCCACTACCCGGCCTGGCGCTTCGACTCAGCGGGTGTGCCGCTCCACCGGCGGGAGTCCCTCGAGGGCGTCCGCGTCGACCGGGTCCGCCACCTGTTGCCCAGGAGCCCGATCGGCGTGCAGCGGTTCCTGTCTGAACTGTCCTTCGGCGTGCGCGCGGCGGCCCGACGGTGGGGTCGACCCGACGTCGTCGTCCTCGTCTCGCCGGCGCTCTTCGCTTCAGTGGTCGCGCTCCTGCGCGCTCGGCTCGCGCGGCGACCGGTCGTCACCTGGGTACAGGACCTGTACGCGCTGGGCCTGCAGGAGCTGGGTGACGGGGGCAGTGGAACGGTCACGCGGGTCCTCGCCGCGGTCGAGTCCTGGGTGCTGCGGCACTCTGATCGCGTGGTCGTCATCCACGACCGATTCCGCGAGCACGTGGTGCGCTCCTTGTCCGTGCCGGAGGGGCGCGTCGACGTCGTCCGAAACTGGACGCACCTGCAGCCGGGCGTGAACACGGACCGCGCCGCGGTGCGCCGGTCCCTCGGGTGGGGCGAGGACGAGGTCGTCGTCCTGCACGTCGGCAACATGGGCGTGAAGCAGGGGCTCGGGAACGTGATCGAGGCGGCGAAGCTCGCCGAGCGTTCCGGGAGCGCAGTGCGCTTCGTGCTCCTGGGCGACGGCAACCAGCGCGCCGAGCTCGAGCGGCAGGGCGGCGACGCTACCCACGTCCAGTTCATCGCACCGCTGCCCGACCGCGAGTTCCGTCAGACCATGGAGAGCGCAGATGTCCTCCTGGTCAACGAGAAGCCGGGCGTCGGCGGGATGGCCGTGCCCAGCAAGCTGACCTCGTACTTCGCGGCCGGTCTGCCCGTGCTCGCCGCGAGCGACCCGGGCGGGGTGACCGAGAGCGAGGTCCGCGCGTCTGGCGGCGGTGTCGTCGTCCGGGCAGGTGACCCGGCCGCGCTCCTCGAGGCGGCCGTAGCACTCGGACGCGACCCTCGTCGTCGTGCGGAACTCGGTGCTGCCGGGCGCGAGTACCGCCACACGCACCTGTCCGTCGACGGTGCCATGCAAAGCTATGCGCGACTCCTCGCGGACGTCGTGCACCAACGCCGACGTCCGTAGGACGCGCTGATCGACAGGGGAACGAGTGACCAAACGCGCCTTCATCACTGGCATCACCGGGCAGGACGGGTCGTATCTCGCGGAGTTGCTGCTCCGGAAGGGGTATGAGGTGCACGGGTTGATTCGTCGAGCATCGACGTTCAACACGTCGCGAATCGACCACCTCTACGTCGATCCGCATGACCCGTCGGCCCGACTGTTCCTGCACTACGGGGATCTGAGTGACGGCGCTCGGCTCGTCAGTCTGCTCGGCGAGTTGCGGCCCGACGAGGTGTACAACCTCGCCGCGCAGTCGCACGTCCGCGTCTCGTTCGACGAGCCGGAGCACACCGGCGACACGACCGGCGTGGGTTCGATGCGCATGCTCGAGGCCGTGCGGATGTCGGGCATCCACACGCGCTTCTACCAGGCTTCCTCGTCGGAGATGTTCGGAGCGACACCACCGCCGCAGAACGAGGAGACACCGTTCTGGCCGCGGTCCCCGTACGGTGCCGCCAAGGTCTACAGCTACTGGGTGACCCGCAACTACCGCGAGGCGTACGGGATGTACGCGGTGAACGGGATCCTCTTCAACCACGAGTCGCCCCGACGAGGAGAGACCTTCGTGACCCGCAAGATCACCCGTGCCGTCGCCGCCATCAAGGCCGGTCGGCAGGAGCACGTGTACCTGGGGAACCTGGACGCGGTGCGAGACTGGGGATACGCCGCGGAGTACGTCGAGGGCATGTGGCGGATGCTGCAGGCGGACGAGCCCGACGACTACGTGCTGGCCACCGGTGGGAACTTCACGGTCCGCGACTTCCTGGTCACTGCGTTCGAACACGCTGGCCTCGACTGGGAGGAGCACGTCCGGTTCGACGAACGGTACCTGCGTCCCTCCGAAGTCGATGCCCTGGTGGGTGACGCCTCGAAAGCCAAGGCGAAGCTGGGGTGGGAGGCGACCGTCGACACGGCGCAGCTCGCGCGGATCATGGTGGATGCGGACATCGAAGCGCTGGAGTGCGCCGGGCGGCCGTGGATCGACTCCGTCCGGCTGGAGAGTTGGGGGACGGCGAAGTGACGAAGACCGCGGCGACGGGCGCGCACGACGAGGTCGAATTCTCGCCTGAAGCACTCGACCGCGACAGCACGTTCTACGTCGCCGGGCACCGGGGTTTGGTGGGCTCCGCGGTGTGGCGACAGCTCGAGGGTCAGGGTTTCACCGCGCTGGTCGGGCGCTCGTCGGGGGAGCTCGATCTGCGTGACCGGTCGGCGGTGTTCGATTTCTTCCGGAGCACCGAACCGAGGTACGTCGTACTCGCCGCGGCGAAGGTCGGTGGGATCATGGCGAACAACACCTACCCCGTCGACTTCCTGAGCGAGAATCTTCAGATCCAAGTCAACGTGATGGACGCGGCCCGTGAGGTCGGTGTGGAACGCCTGGCCTTCCTCGGTTCCTCCTGCATCTACCCGAAGTACGCGCCGCAGCCCATCACCGAGGACGCATTGCTCACCGGCTACCTCGAGCCGACGAACGACGCGTATGCGATCGCGAAGATCGCGGGCATCATGCAGGTGCAGGCCGTTCGACGACAGTACGGACTCCCGTGGATCTCCGCCATGCCGACGAATCTCTACGGACCCGGCGACAACTTCTCGCCGGCCGGCTCGCATGTGTTGCCCGCGCTCATCCGCCGATACGAGGAAGCAGCTCGGAGCGGCAGTCGGTCGGTCACCAACTGGGGGACTGGTTCCCCCCGTCGAGAGTTCCTGCACGTGGACGACATGGCCGCCGCCGTGCTCCACCTCATGGAGCACTACGACGGTCCCGAGCAGGTCAACGTCGGCACCGGGGCGGACGTCACCATTCGTGAGATCGCCGACACGATCGCACGCGTCGTCGGCTACGAGGGGGACACCGAGTGGGACACGACGAAGCCGGACGGGACCCCGCAGAAACTGCTCGACGTTTCGAAGCTCCGCGACGCCGGGTGGACCGCCCAGATCTCGCTCGAGGACGGTCTCCGGACGACTGTTGAGTGGTTCCGCGAGAACGAGTCGAACCTGCGGGAGTGATCACGTGACGGACAGCACGGTCGAAGCTCGGTCGATGACGCGCCGGCGAGTCGTGACGTGGATCGTCCTCACGGTGGTGGCGGTGATCGTCTTCGTCGTCGCTTGGGTCGGTATCCGTGGCTTGCTCGCCGTGCGGGACCTGCAGTCGTCGGTCACACACGTCGCAACGCTCCGAGCGCAGATCGCCGACGCCAACAGCGACGGTGCGCGCCGCACGGCGGGCGAGTTCCAGGACCGGGCAGACGGCGCCAGGTCGCTGACGTCGGACCCGATCTGGCGAACGGCCGAAGTCGTTCCGTTGGTGGGGCCGGACCTGCGTGCGGTTCGGCAGATATCGAATGTTGTCGCAACCGTCGCGGACGGTTCCGTCCGTCCCGCGATCAGGGCTCTCGGCAAGGTGAACACGACTGCGTTCCGGCCGAAGGACGGGCGGATCGACGTTGCGGCGATCGCGTCGGCGCGGCCGAGTGTCGACCGCGCGGCGGTGAATCTGCACCGAGCGCTCGAGGAGGCTCGTGCGATCGACACGACGGACACGCTGTCCGTAGTCGACAAACGCGTCGATCAGCTCGTCAACACCCTCGCTCCTGTCGACCACGAGGCGGACGTCGCGCGACGGGTGATCGACCTGGCGCCGTCGATGCTCGGGACCGACGGGGCGCGGAACTACCTGCTCCTCGTCGAGAACAACGCGGAGCTGCGTGCCGGTGGAGGCATCGCCGGGTCCGTCGTGCTGCTCCACGCGGACGACGGCAAGATCTCGCTGACGCAACAGGCGTCAGGTGCGAGCTTCCCGCGAGTGGACCAGCCGGTCCTGCCGTTGACGACCGAAACACAAGGGCTGTACGGCGCCATCACCGGGCAGTACATGCTCGACACCACGCTCACGCCCCGCTTCGCGACCACCGCGAAACTCGCCTCAGCGTTCTGGCAGCAGCGGTTCGGGCAGAAGGTCGACGGTGTCGTGTCCATCGACCCGGTCACGTTGGGCTACCTCTTGAACGCAACGGGCCCAGTGAAGCTCGCAACTGGTGACACGCTCACGTCGGACAACGCGGTCGCCGTCCTGCTGAGTCAGGTGTATGCGCGCTACTCGGACCCCGCGATGCAGGACGCGTTCTTCGCGTCCGCTGCCAGCTCGGTGTTCAACGCCGTGACCTCTGGCTCCGCAGATCCCGCCAAACTGGTGACTGCGCTGTCGAGAGGAGCAGCAGAGCGTCGCATCATGGTGTGGAGTTCGCGTGGGACCGAGCAGCGCAGGATCGTCGGCACGAGCGCAGCCGGGGGCCTTCCTGTGTCGACGCAGGCCAACGCTCGCTTCGGCGTCTACCTCAACGACGCCACCGGCGCGAAGATGGACTACTACCTCACGAAGCAGATCGCCGTGGGGAGCAAGGTCTGCCGCGCCGATGGTCGCCCGACCTGGACCGTGCAGGTCACCCTGAAGAACACGGCGCCAGCGGACGCCGCCACGAGCCTTCCCCGGTATGTGACCGGTGGTGGGGACTTCGGCGTGTCGCCGGGCAACGTCGGAACGAACGTCGCGATCTACGCCCCCAGAACGGGGGTGTTCCTGAGCGCGTCACAGGACGGCAAGGCGGCCAGCCCCCAGACTGCGCTCGACGGCAGGTACCCGGTCGTGCAGATCCCAACTCTGCTCTCACCAGGGCAAAGCACCACGCTGACGGTGCAGTTCCTCGGGCCGAAGGCGGCAGCGGGCCACACGGTCGCGGCGGAATCGACCCCGGGCGTTCACCAAACTGTTACACGACCCGTGGACGTCACCTGTGAAAGCCGATAGTTTGATGGAACTTCGCTAATCGAGCGTCCTGCGAGAGGTCAGGCCGCCGTCGCGTTCGAACTAGGGGATCATTCATGAAGAAGACAATCGCGGCGCTGGTGCTCGCCGGCGCAGCCGTCATGGCCGCTCCGATGGCCGCCAACGCCGAGGGCTACGTGCCCGCCAGCAACGTCAGTGTGTCGGGCTCTGTCGTCGCCGGTGGTACGACCATCATCAACTTCGCGCCGGGCTCCTTCGCCGACTCGGAGAACGTCACCATCTCCGTCACGGGTGCCGGTGCCGTCACGATCGGCGCGCTGCCGACGCAGACCGTCACCGCGGTCCGCCAGGCGTCCGCGACTGGTTCGCTCAACGCGCCGATCACGCTGCCCCGCGGTGCCTCGGGCACCTACGAGGTCACCGCGACCGGTGTCACGTCCGGCAACATCGCGACCACGGCCCTCACCGTCGTTCCGGCGGCCGCCACGGGCACGGGCGCCACGGTCACCGCGACCAGCACCGGCCTCGCCTTCACGGGTTCGACCGTCCCGACCCTCCTGGTCTGGAGCGCCGGTGGCGCGGTCGTCCTCGGTGGCGCGCTCGTCGGCGTCACGGCGGCCACGCGTCGTCAGCGCAAGAACGTCTGACACCCAGCACCACACCGAAGCCCCCGAGCCTGCTGGCTCGGGGGCTTCGTCGTTCGGGGACGGTGGACCGACGCCGTCGAACGCAGGCGGAGGCGCGCGCCCGGTGGTTCAGCCGAGCTGCCGCACGCCCGCCCGCCGCCGTAGCCGTGCCAGGACGACGATGCCCACCAGGGTCCCGAGCAACGCCCCGGCCGTGTTCGACAGGACGTCGTCGACGGAGCCGGTCCGCTCGGGCAGGAGCACCGACTGCACGACCTCGATGAACGCACTCGCCACGAACCCGATGGCCACCGGGAGCCACCAGCGCCGGACGCCGATGAGCAGGGCGACGAGGATCCCGAGCGGCACGAAGTACACGATGTTCGCCGTGAACTCGACGGCGGCGTAGCCGATCCACTGCGGTGTGCCGTGCCGGTGTGACCAGTCGAGCACCCGGAACAGGAACCCGTCACTGCCGGCGTCGACGGGGGAGCCGTGGAACGCGATGAGCATGACGGCCACGACGTACAGGACCATCAGGGCGAGGGCGATCCACCGGCTCCGACCCGTGGGCCCCTCGGTCTCGTGGCCGCGCAGGGCGGCGAGCGACCGCGCCGCCAGGTCCACGAGGACCCCGAACGCCAGGCCGACGACGCAGCCCAGCGCCACGGAGATCGCGTGGGTGCCGGACGGCAACCGGAACGCGGCACCCAGCAGCACGACGAGCAGGACGACCACGGCGGCCAGGGCCCACGCGGCGCGGGCACCCAGGCGGGGCAGGAGCACCCGGGCGGCGATCGGCAGCGGCGCCACGACGAGCGACACGGCCATCGCGGCGACGAACCCGCGGTCGAGCTGGAGCGTCCCGTGCCCGACCGACTGCACGGCGAGCAGGACGCGGACCGCGTCGGCTTCGAGCCGCTGCCGCGCGGCACCGCCGATGAGCACGAACGCGCCACTGGCGAGCACGTACACGACCAGGAGCACGGCGGCGGCCCCCACCACGAACGGGCGTCGTGCTGTCATGCCGAGCAACGCTACCGGGCGGCCGACGGCCGATCCTGGAGGCGCCCCCACCGCGGCCTGAACCGTTCCGTCTCCCTGGATCGGCGTGCGCACATGCACCGCGCCTAGGGTTCGCGCATGTCCGCCAGACCGCGCTCACGACCCAGCTCACCCATCCGCCCGCGCGGCTCGAACGGCCGCGCCAAGTTCCGCTGGTGGCAGTGGGTGCTCGTCGCCGCGCTCGCGGTGGTGGTCGTGGTGCTCGTGGTGGTGGCGCTCACCCGCTGACGGTGGGCTACGCGACCGGCTCGATGAGCTGCGGCCCGGCGTTCCGCACGCTGTTCACCGCGCGGGAGACCTCGTACTGCACCAGGTCGTGCGCGACCTCGTGCGATTCGCGGTCGAGCAGCGCCAGGAGCTGGTCGGGCGACAGCGTGTCGTCGAGCCAGGCGTCGTAGCTGTCCGGGGTCAGGAACGCGGGCATGCGGTCGTGGACCTCGCCGGGGGCGACGTGGGCGTCGCGGGTGATGATCGCCATCGACAGGCGCCACTTGTCCGGGTCGCCCTCGGGCTTGGTCGGGTCCGGCCAGGCGCTCACGACGCCGGCCATCGCCAGGGCGCCGTCGGGCTGGTGGATGTAGTGGGGCTCCTTGCCGGTCTCGGTCAGGACCCACTCGTAGTACCCCTGCGCCGGGACGATGCAGCGGTTGCCCGCGAACGCCCTGCGGAACATGCCCGAGGTCGCGACGGTCTCGATCCGGGCGTTGATCGGCTGGGGCCGCTGCTTCCGGAAGTCCTTGGCCCACGACGGCACGAACCCCCAGTGCACGTCGGGCATCGCCCGCTCGCCGCGGAACTGCCGGACCGCCTGCACGTCGTCCGTCGGGGCGATGTTGTAGTTCTCGACGAGTCCGGTGCTGACGACGCCCGTGTCCTCGTCGACGTGCTCGGTGCGGGACGCGAGCTCACCCACGAGCTCGGGCAACAGGTCAGCGGTGGTGTCGGAGACGACGAATCGGCCACACATGCGATCAGTGTGCCCGAGCGCAGCCGGTGTGCTCGAGTCTGGGCGCGCTCACCGGACAAGGGCAGCGCGCTACCAGATCGGTGTCATATGCTCGCGCATCCGGCACGTTCCTGATGTGCTGGTACCGGCGCGGACCCCGACGTGCCGTCCACGATCTCGAGAGGTACCCGCCTCGTGACCAACGAACACCCCGACGTCCGTCGTCCCTCCGCGCACCACCTCGACGAGGCGGAGCAGGCGGCCGAGGCCGAGCGCGCCATCGCCATCCGCGAGGAATCCGAGCGCGCCGAGGCCGGCCACGCCGGCGAGGCCGCGCTCGTCGTCCCCGTGCCCGAGGAAGACGACGACGACCTCGACGCCGAACTCGCCCCGAGCGGTCCGTCGATCGCCGGGCTCCTCGCTTCCCCCACCCCTCGGACCGCGCAGGCATCCGCCGTGTCGGTGGCGCGGCCGGGCGACGGCGGTGTCCTCCACGATCCCGACCTGCTCGCCGCACCGAACCGCGCCAATGCCCGTCGTGCGACGCGCCGGAACGTGCTCATCGCCTCCATCGGGTTCGTCGTGCTCGGGCTGGTGCTGCTCGTCATCGCGGCGCCGACGCACGCACCGATCTCCGTGCCGATCGTGCTCATCGTCGCCGGACTGCTCGGTGCGGCCCTGTCGCTCGTGCTCCGCCGCGACAGCCGGGAGGACCGGGAGCCGTCCCACGGATCAGCCGAGGGCCGACGCCGACGCTGAGTCGCCGGGTCGGGCCTCCCGGTCGTGTCCCCGCGGCACCCGGAGCGCGCCGTTCCGGCGCGGTCAGACCACCGAGAACCCGTCCGGGAGCGACCCGCGCCCGGTCAGGGCCAGGAGGACCGCCTCGCCGTCGCCGCGCGCGTTGCCGGCCGACACGGCCAGGACCGCGCACGACTCCACCGCGTCCGGCGGGGGCGCGCACGGCACCTCGATCGCGCGTGCGAGGTCGATCGTGTGCACGACGAGCTCGAACACCCGCGTACGCAGGTACTCCTCGAGCGGGATCCCCATCCCGCCGATCGACACGGCACGGTCCGGGGGAGCCGCCTCGATCGCGGCCTTCGCGCGGGCCAGGGCGTCCGTGATCCGCAGGAGCTGCTCGTCCCCGAGCCAGATCCCCGCAGCGATCCCGCGCTGCGTCACGGTGTTCGAGTCCGTGAACTGCTCGTAGACGGTGGCGTAGTACAGCGCCGCGGTCGGGATCGTCACCTCGGCCGGGGGCTCGAGGTGCAGGTACTGCTCGACCGTCAGGAGCGCGCGCGTGGTGTGCCCGACCAGGCTCCGCACGGTCCACTCGCCCAGTGCCGGTCGCTCCCACGCGTCGTGGGGGACCTGCGCGACGACGGCCACGAAGGCATCGGCGGACGAACTGAACTGGGCAACGCTGCTCATCATCACATCGTGGCCGCTCCTTGCGGTGTGCGTCCACCGGATACACGTCAGCGACCGTCCAGTCCCGTGGTGTGAGGTGGGGTCCATGACCCTTGACATCACGTACACCGCGATCGCCCACGCCACGGGCGGCGGTCGCGACGGACACGTCCGGAGCGAGGACGACCGCCTCGACTTCGACACCCGCCCGCCCACGGAGATGGGTGGCAACGGCGAGGGCACCAATCCCGAGCAGCTGTTCGCCGCCGGGTACTCGGCCTGCTTCCTCGGCGCCTACCACCTGGTCGGCAAGCGGCTCGGCGTCGACACCACCGACGCCTCCGTTTCCGCCAGCGTGAGCATCGGCGACAACGGCGAGGGCGGGTTCGGCCTGGCCGTCGAGCTCGACATCTACGCCCCGAACGTGCCGGCGGACCGTCGGCAGGAGGTCGCCGAGGCCGCGCACCAGGTGTGCCCGTACTCGAACGCGACGCGCGGCAACGTCGAGGTCACGCTCTCGCTCGTCGACTGATCGTCGGCGAGCAGCGCCGAACGCCCGGTCCCCGATGCGGGGGCCGGGCGTTCCACGTGCCGGGACGTCGTACTCCTGTTCGTGAGTGGTTGTCAAACCCCAGTGTTGGAGCGAACGTACCCGCCACCCCCGGGCCTAGCGTGCGCAGGAGAACAGCTCGTGAAGGGGGCGCCATGCGACGGAGCGTGGGAATGCGGTTGTCCGCGGTCGGCTTGTCCGCGGGACTGGTGGTTGGAGGTGCCCTCGTCGTCGCAGGACCGGCGTCAGCGGCACCGGGGGATGCGTCGGCGGTCGGCATCAGTGCCGTCGCGGACGCGGATGTCGCAGGCGTGGCCGCGCTGGACGTCAACGCGGCCGTCGGTGACGTCGCGGTCACGGGATCAGGTGACCGCGCCTTCACCGATGCGGACGGCTCGACGCTGGCCGATGTCGCGGCGGCGGACATCACCGTCGGGGCGGTGACGACGTCGGCGAGCAGCAACGCGACGCGATCCACCGCGTCCTCGCGGATCGCGGGTGCGAACGTGGCGCTGTTCGGGCAGAGCGTGCTCACCGCGGACGCGGCGACCGCGACGGCGACGTGCCCGGTCGGCGGGACGCCGACGAGCGCCGCGGACCTGGTCGGCCTGACCCTGCTCGGCCGTGCGGTGACACTGAACGCCGCCACGCCGACGGCGACGGTGAGCGCGGACCTCACCGGCGCGCTCGCCGGTGCGACCCTGACGGTCCAGGCGAGCCGCGTCCAGACGACCACCGGGACCACCGCGACGGGCACGGCCGTTCGCGCGGTCGCGACGCTGAACGGCACCGTCGCCGGTGTTCCGCTGGTCAACGAGACCGTCGCGACGGTCGTCCTCGCGAACGCGACCTGCGAGACGCCCACCGCGCCGACCCCGGTCACCGCGACCCGGATCACGCCCGCGACCGGACCGACCACCGGAGGCCAGACGGTCACCATCACCGGCACGGGGTTCACGCCCGACACCACCGTGACCTTCGGCGGGACCCGGGCGACGAACGTCCAGGTCGCCGCCGACGGGAACTCCCTGACCGCCGTCACGCCGGTCGGCGCCGCGGGCCCGACCACCGTGGTCGTCAGCGACCCGAACGGGACCGCCCGGCTCGGGTACACGTACGTCGCGCCGACCGTGACCGGGATCACGCCGGACCAGGGCCCCGCTGCGGGCGGGACGTCCGTCACCATCAGGGGAACGGGCCTTCAGAACGCGACCGGCGTCACGTTCGGCGGAACGGCCGGCACCGTCCGCTCCGTCTCCGCGGACGGCACGCAGATCGTCGTCACGACGCCGCCGGGTGCCGGCCTCGCCGACGTCGTCGTCGGGTTCCCCGGTGGCACGACGGTCGCCGCGCCGGACCAGTTCCTCTACGTCACCGCCGGTGCGCCGACGATCACCGGTGTGACCCCCGCGTCCGGTCCGACCTCCGGCGGCCAGACCGTGGTCGTCTCGGGTACCGGGCTCGGTGACGTCACCGGCGTCACGTTCGGTGGCGTTCCGGCGACGATCCTGGGCACGCCGACCGACACCAGCGTCACCGTCACCACGCCCGCCGGCGCGGCCGGGCCGGTCGACGTCGTCCTGACCGACCCGGCCGGTGCAGCCCGTGACGATGACGGCTACACCTACCGCGCCGCACCCACCGTCACGGGCACCGACCCCGGGCAGGGATCGACGACGGGAGGCACGACGGTCACCGTGAGCGGAACCGGCTTCGTGCCCGGCGGGACCAGCGTCACGATCTGCGGGACGACCATCCCCGCTGCGGACGTGACGGTGAACGCTGCCGGCACCCGGCTGGTGTTCACGACGCCGGCCTGCGACCCGGGAGCCACGACGATCACCGTCACGACGACCGGTGGCACGAGCGGCGCCACGGGCTTCCGCTACGTGGCTGCGGCGGCCACCGGGACCGACGCGACCGGTGCAGGCACCGGCGCTGCGCCGCTGACCGGCGACCGTGGCGGTGACGGCACCGGGGCGAACGCCCTCGCCTACACCGGCTCGGACGCCCGACCCGCTGCGATCACGGGCATCGGCCTGCTCGGGCTCGGCGGGATCGTCGCGCTCATCGGGTACCGACGCCGCCGCCACCTGCGTCTCCGCTGACGCGGCGACCGGTGACCTGGAGGCCGCCGTGGGTGATCCTGATCACCCGCGGCGGCCTCCGTCGTCCGTGGGCTACTGCGCTGCCGCGTGCCGCTGCAGGTGCTCCGACGTCTTGAGCGTCAGGTAGGAGCACAGGTGGCCGATCGCGCTCACCTCGGCCGCCAGGGTCAGCACCTGCTCGGCCGAGACCCGGGCGTCGTTCTCACGGCGCTCGAACGTCACCGTCCACTCCGGCGAGACACCGATCTCGCGCTGCAGGTAGACCTCGGTGCCACTGGTCTCCAGGTGCATGACGATGAGCGCGGTGTCGATGGTCGCCTGGTCCCACGACATGTCGACCGCCTGCGGGCTCGAAAGCAGGTGCGACGACCCCGCCCGGAACTCCGAGATCCAACCCTCGAGCTCGTCCATCGTCAGTCGGGGCACGGCGCCTCCTCGGGGCGGGATCGTGCGGCGGTCTCATCCGTCGCGTGAGCCATTGTCCCTGATCGGACGGGCTGCTCGTGTCAGCCGACCCGGTCCACGTCCTCGGTGTCGACCTCATCGCGGTCGCTCAGCGGCTTCCGCATCACGACGAAGTGCACGTCCGGCACGAGCGGCGTCGCGCCCCAGGCCTCGGCTGGGAACGGCCGGGTCGCGCCGGTCGGCACGAACCCGAGGCGTCGGTACCAGGCGATGAGTGCCGACTGCTGCGCGACGACCGTGATCTCGAGCGCGGCGGCGTCGAACGTCGTGCGGGCGTGTTCGGCGGCGGCCTCCATCATCCGGCGCCCCAGGCCCCTGCCCTGGATCGTCGGCTCGACCGCGAAGGTGCCGAAGTACGCGAGGCCTGGGCCATGCCGCTGGACCTGGCAGGTGGCGATGATCCGGCCCTCGTCGACGCCGACGAACACGACCGAGTGCGGCGCAGCGATGAGCGCGCGGATCTGCTCCGTGTCGGTGCGTCGACCGCCGATGACGTCGACCTCACTCGTCCAGCCCTCGCGGCTCGCCTCGCCGCGGTAGGCACGCTCGACGAGGTCCGCGACGGTCGCGGCGTCCTCGAGCGTGGCGCGGCGGATCGTCAGGGGAGTGCTCATGGACCAACCGTAAACGCGGTCGCGGGGTGCGGCGGTCCTCTCGGGCCGGTGGTGGGGTCGATGCGGACGTCACGCGTGCGGCGGGGAGGGGTCGGGCCTCCCGAGCCGGTGGCGAGGCGGCGTCGCGGTCCTACGCTGAGGACATGTCAGCGGAACGATGCCCCTGCCTGAGCGGCAATCCGTACGCGGAGTGCTGCGGCCCCCTGCACGCGGGAGCGGCCGCGCCCACGGCCGAGCGGCTCATGCGCTCGCGGTTCACGGCGTTCGCGCTCACCATGCCGGAGTACCTGTTGACGTCGTGGCACCCGCGGACGCGGCCGACGAGCCTCGAGCTCGACCCGATGATGCGGTGGACGCGACTCGACGTCCTCGGGACCAGCTCGGGAGGCCCGTTCGACACGAGCGGGACCGTCGAGTTCCGCGCGTGGTGGCGGACGCCCTCGGAGCGGGGCGAGCTGCACGAGGACAGCGCGTTCGTGCGCGAGGCCGGGCGCTGGTTCTACGTGGACGGTGTGACGAGCTGACGCCGGTTCCTCCCGGTGGCCGGTTCCTCCCGGTGGCCGGTGCCTCCCGGTGGCCGGGCCCCTCCCGGTCGTCGGTCCCTCCCGGCAGGGGGTCAGTCGGCGTGCTCGACGGCCTGGACCGCCGCGGCGACGCCGCCGCTCCACGGGGCGCCGTGACCGGGGAGCACCCAGTGGGCGTTCGTGTCGACCAGGGCGCGGAGCGACCGGACCGCCTGCTCGGGTTCGTCGGTGAACGGCGCGGGCGCGGGACCCGTGCGGCCGGTGAGGACATGCCGGGTCGTCAGGCCGTCGCCGACGAACACGGCGTCGACGGCCGGGACGAACACGGCGATGCTGCCCGGCGAGTGCCCCGGCGTGCTGATGATCCGCGGGGCGCCGGGGAGGTCGAGGGTCTCGCCGCCGTGCACCTCGACCACCTCGGTGAGCCAGTTCGTCCGGAGCCCGCCCTTGCGCATCGAGTAGCCGACGAATCCGAGCAGGGGGCCGAGGCGCATCGACTGCTTGCCGGCCTTCGGCTTGTCGCCGCCCTTGGCCCGCGCGGCGTCGGCGGCGTGGACGTACACGGGGACGCCGCGCTCACGGCGCAGGCGTTCGGCGAACCCGACGTGGTCGGAGTCGCCGTGGGTCAGGACGAAGCCGCGCACGTCGTCGAGCGAGCGGCCCATCGAGGCGAGTTCGGCGACCAGGTCGTGCCACGACCCGGGGAGGCCGGCGTCGATGACGGTGATGCCCTCGGGCGCCACGACGAGGTACGCGGCGACGATGTCGTTGCCGATGCGGTGGAGGTTCGGTGCCAGTTCCATGATGGCTACTGTACGTAGCCATGATGGCTACCGTCAATAGCTATGCTGATGGACATGCCCACCCCGGAACGCACCTCCCTCGACGCGATCGTGACCGCCGCCCGTGACCTGCTCGAGCACGACGGGCTGGCCGGTCTCACCATGCAGTCCGTCGCGCTGCGGGTCGGGGTGCGGGCGCCCTCCTTGTACAAGCGGGTGTCGAGCCGCGACCACCTGATCCAGCTCGTGGCCGAGGCGACCCTGTCGGACCTCGCGGGGCGGATGGAGTCCGCCACCACTGCCGCCGAGGTCGCCGACGTGTTCCGGGCGTTCGGGCACGAGCGGCCCGCTGCGTTCCAGCTCGTCATGACGCCGGGCGCGGGTGTCTCCGCTGCCCGGCCGGAGTTCGGCGCTGCGGCCAGTGTCGCCGTGGTGCGGTTCGGCGGCGAGCTTGCCGGCGAGGAGCACGCGCTCGAGGCGGCGCGGACCCTCACGGCCTGGGTGGTGGGGTTCGTCGGCATGGAACTCAACGGGCGCTTCGAGCTCGGCGGGGACGTCGAGGCGGCGTGGGCGTTCGGGCGGGAGCGCATCGTCGCGGCACTGGGGATGGGGCGCTGACGCAGGTCGGGTGCGCATGCGGACGACAACGGGGCATGCGGCCGCGTGCGCACTCGTCGTCCGCATGCGCAGCCCTGGCGTCAGGCTCGGTCCCGCGCTGGCGTCAGGCTCAGTCCCGCGCCGGCTCGAACCCGTGGCGGCGATCGCCGAGCACCCGCTCGGTGACCTCGCGCTCGGCCTCGGGCGAGAACGGCTCCTGCCGCGCTCGCACCGCCGCGGCCGTCTGCTCCTCGATGAGGTCCATGTTGACGGCCGCGCCGGCCATCACGCCCGCGGCGGCGGAGCTCATGACCTGCGCGCCGATGTCCGTCACGTTCCCGGCCGCCCACACGCCGGGCAGTGCAGTCCGACCGGTCGGGTCGGCCGGGACGTGTCGGCCCATGCCGCTCGGATGCTCGGCGACCTCGCCGCCGAGGTGCTCGAACACGTCCGCTCGGGCGACCACCCGCGTCTGCACGGCCACCGCGTCGAGGGGGAACACATGCCCGTCGTCGAGTTCGACGCCCGTCAACCGGTCGTCGTCGACGAGCACCCGAGCGACCGGACCCTCGACGACGCGGATGCCCCGAGCCGCCAACCGCTCCCACTCCTCGTCCGAGGGCTCGGGCATCGTGTGCCGGAAGAGCGTCACGTCGTCGCTGAGCTGCCGGAAGAGCAGCACCTGGTGGACGGCCATCGCGCCGGAGCCGAGCACGCCGATCCGCTGGCCCCGGACCTCCCAACCGTGGCAGTAGGGGCAGTGCACGACGTCGCGCCCCCAGCGCTCGCGCAGTCCGGGCACGTCGGGGAGCTCGTCGACCGCGCCCGACGCCAGGACGAGACGGCGGCCGCGGAGTCGGCTGCCGTCCTCGAGGCTGACGGCGATGCGGTCGCCCTGCCGTGCGGCGGCGGTCGCTCGTCCGACGGCGATGCGGACGCCGTAGCGCTCGGCGTCCGCGCGGGCCACGCGCAGGAGGTCGGTCGGTGCGGTCCCCTCGCGGCCGAGGACGTTGTGGGCGGCCCCCGCCCGTGCGTTCCGGGGCTCGCCCGCGTCGACGACCACCACCGATCGCATCGAGCGCGCCAGTGCCGTCGCGGCGCTCAGGCCGGCCGCACCGCCGCCGATGACGACGACGTCGTGGTCAGTGTGTGTGGGCATGTCGTTCCTCCTCGTTCGACCGTCAGCTTGTGCGGTGCTCGCGGAAGTGGCAATCGTTCTTGCGGGAATGGCAAAGTGAGTCCATGGACGAGACGTGGGAACGCACCCTCGACGCGGTCGGCGGCCGGCTTCGGAAGCTCCGGACGAACCGCGGATTGACGCTCGCGCAGGTGTCCGCCGCCACCGGGGTGTCCGTGAGCACGCTGTCACGGCTCGAGTCGGGCGGGCGACGTCCCACACTCGAGCTGCTCCTCCCGCTCGCCCGCGAGTACCAGGTGCCGCTCGACGAGCTCGTCGGAGCGCCGCCGAGTGGCGACCCGCGCATCCACATCCGACCGTTCCGCGCCCACGGCCACACGATCCTGCCGCTCGGGCGCGGGGCCGTCGGGATCACCGCGTTCAAGCACGTCATGCCGGGGCGGGTCGCGCCGGCCGTGCCCGAGCCCATGACCCATCCCGGGCACGAGTGGCTGTACGTCCTGACCGGCCGACTCCGCCTCGTGCTCGGCGACCAGGACATGGTGCTCGGTCCCGGTGAAGCGGCCGAGTTCGACACCCGCACCCCACACTGGTCCGGTGCTGCGGGGCCGGAAGCGGTCGAGTTCCTCAGCCTGTCCGGGAGGAGCGGGGAGCGCGCGCACGTCCTGCCCACGTCCGGCGCGCGGTAGCGTAGGGGCGTGCGCAACTCGTCATGGCAGGAGGTCGCCGGCGGTCCATCCGCCGACGTCAGGTGACGGCCGCCCCGGCCCCCGCTTCCGCGGATGCCGGCTGGCGGCGCAGTGGATCGATCCCGGTCGTCGTGACCGTCGTCCGCTGTGCCCTCCTCCCCATGACACCCGCCCGGCGCCAGCGCGCCCGGGCTGAGAGAACGGCACACCCATGCTCCCCATCACCGAGAAGGCCATCCGCGCCGCGTTCGTGAACGCCTCGCGGAAGGAGGTCTCCGACATCACCCTGCCCACCGGGTTCGACGCCCTCGACTGGGACGCGCTCGACTACCTCGGCTGGCGCGACCCGAAGATCGGACGTCGGGCGTACGCGATCATCCCCGACGGCGACGCCCTCGTCGGCATCCTGTTCCGCCAGGCCGATGGCGGCACCCGCACCCGGCCGCAGTGCGCCTGGTGCCAGGACGTCCGCCTGCCGAACGACGTGCTGTTCTACAGCGCGCGCCGGAGTGGGGCCTCGGGGCGGAACGGCAACACCGTCGGCACGCTCGTCTGCGCCGACTTCCAGTGTTCGGCCAACGTGCGGAACCCACCGCCGCCGGCGTACCTCGGGTTCGACGTCGAGGCGGCCCGGCAGGAGCGCATCGTCAGCCTCCGGCAGCGGGCGGCCGCGTTCGCGCGGGACGTGCGGGGGGCGTGAACCGTCCGGGGGGCGTGAGCCGCTGGGGAGGCGCGGGCCACTGGGGAGGCGCGGGCCGCGCCTCCCCAGTGCATCGGAATTGACAATCATTATCGATAGTGAATAGCGTCGCGGTGCGGGCGCAGCGTGGTCGCCGCCGCCCGTCCCTGTCGAGCGGCCTCGGAACGGACCTCCACCCCTCATGCGTCAACGCGCCCTCATCGCCCTCGCCGCCGTCGCCGGCGCCGCCGCTCTCGGTCTCACCGGATGCTCGAGTTCCGGAGGGGCGGGTGGAACGTCCGGATCCGGGTCGTCCGCCTCCGGTGGCTCCGGGTCCTCCGGCCGCATCGACGTCGTGGCGTCGACCAACGTGTACGGCGGCCTCGTGTCGACGATCGGCGGCTCCCACGTCCACGTGACGAGCATCCTGTCCGACCCCTCGCAGGACCCGCACTCGTTCGAGGCCTCGCCCCGCACCCAGCTCGCCGTGTCCCATGCGGACCTGCTCATCGAGAACGGCGGCGGGTACGACTCGTACATGGAGACCCTGCGTGACTCCACGAAGTCCAAGGCCGACCTCATCGACGTCGTCAAGCTGTCCGGGCTCCAGAAGGCCGGCGACGACGACTTCAACGAGCACGTGTTCTACAGCTACCCGACCATGGTCCGGTTCGTCAGTCGCGTGGCGACCGAGCTCGGCCAGGAGCAGCCCGCGCACAAGGGGTCGTTCCGGGCCAACGCGGCACGGGTCACCAAACAGCTCCAGGGCCTCGAAGCGCAGACGGCAGCGCTCAAGCAGCAGGACGCCGGCGACCGCGTGGCCTACACCGAGCCGGTGCCGGGTTACCTGTTCGACGCGATCGGGCTGCGCAACGTCACCCCGCAGGACTTCTCGGAGGCGATCGAGGAAGGCGACGACGTGCCACCCGCGGCGCTCAACGACACGCTCCAGCTGTTCAGTGGCAAGGACCCCGTCAAGCTCCTCGCCTACAACGACCAGACCTCGAGCCCCGAGACCGAGCAGGTCAAGTCCGCGGCGCGCAGCAACCACGTGCCGGTCGTCGGCGTCACCGAGACCCTGCCGTCCGGCAAGGGCTACATCGCCTGGCAGCAGAGCAACATCGACGCCGTCAAGAAGGCGCTTGCGGGCTGATCGCCGACAGCCCGACCGAGGCCCGCATGGCATCGCGGACGCGGGCCTCGTCGGGCAGCAGCAGGTCGGCGTCCCCGCTCGTGAAGAACCGGATCTGACCGATGGCCTGCTCGACGAGCATGTCGAGCCCGTTGAGCACCCGGCCGCCCGCTGCCGACCAGCGCTCGGCGACCACCGACGGCCACGGGTCGTACGCGACGTCGAACAGGACGGCGTCGTCGCCCGACGGGTGCAGTTGCAGGGTGTCGGCGGCGCCGCCCGGCAGCGTCGAGATGACGAGCCCCGACGCGGGAGCATCGGGCAGGTCCGCCAGCGGGTGCACCTCGAGCGTCACACCGAGCCGCGTCGCGAGCAGCACGAGTTCGCTCGCCTTCGTCGTGTCGCGCAGGTACACGCGCACGAACGACGCACCGAGACGGAGTGCCGCGAACAAGGCGCTCGCCGCGGTGGCTCCGCCGCCCAGGATCGTCGCGGCACCCGGCACGTGCCCCAGGGCCTCGACCGGGCGGACGATGCCGTCGACGTCGGTGTTCGCCCCCGAGAGCACGGTGCGGCCGGCCTCGGTCCGGAGGAGCAGGGTGTTCGCGACGCCGAGCTCGTCGACGAGCGGCGTCGTGCGATCGAGCAGGGGCAGGACCTCGCGCTTGAGCGGCATCGTCAGGCTCAGGCCGCGCCACGAGCTGTCCAGGTCACCGACGAACGCCTCGAGCTCGCCGGAGCCGACCTCGTGCCGCTCGTACGTCAGATCGAGACCGAGGGCCTGGTACGCCGCGGCGTGCAACGTCGGCGAGAGCGAGTGGTCGATCGGCTGACCGAGGACGGCGAGGCGGGTGCGGTCGGGATCGGGGAGAGCAGCGGGCACAGCGCATCACCCTACCGACCGGCACCGTGACCGCTGGGCGACTCAGCTGGGCAGGAGCGGCGAATCCGCGGGGTCGAGCGGTGCCGCCCCGGTCGCCCCGAGTGCCCGGATCAGGTCGAACCGCGAGGCGTCCTCGGTGCCCGGCTCGGCCGTGTTCGTGACGATGTGCAGGTCCTCGCCTGACACGTTGAGCACGTCGCAGTCGAGCAGCACCGGCCCGACCGTCGGGTGCAGGATCGTCTTCCGCTCCGTCCGGTGTCGGGCGGCGCCGACCTGCGCCCACAGCTCGGCGAACCGGGGACTCCCGGCGACGAGCTCGTCGATCAGCGCCTGCAGCTGCCGGTCCTGCGGGTAGCGCACCGTCGTCGTCCGCAGGTCCGACGTGATCGCCTGCTCGAACCGCTCGGTCTCGCCCTCCTCGCGCAGCAGCCGGGTCGGCGAGCCGAGGAAGTGCCGCCGGACGACGTTCCGCTCCGGCCCGCTCGCCGGAGGAGCGCCGTGCAGCGCGTCCCATGCCGCGTTGGTCGTCAGGATCGTCCAGTCCGCGCTGCACACCGCGATGGCGGCGTCCGGCATCCGCGTGATCAGCCGTTGCACGCTCGGTGGCACGAACGTCGGGACCACCGTCGGTAACGGAGCGGCGAGCCCGGCCGCCACGTACAACTGGTCGCGCTCGCCCTCGGACACCTGCAGCGCGCGGGCGATCGCGGCGACGACCTGCGCCGACGGCCGGTCCGCCCGCCCCTGCTCCAACCGCACGACGTAGTCGACCGACACCCCGGCCAGGGCCGCCAGTTCCTCACGCCGCAACCCAGCCGCCCGCCGCCCGGCACCGGCCGGGAGGCCCGCCGCGGCCGGGTGCAACCGGTCGCGCCACGCGCGCAGCAGGGTCGCGAAGTCGCCTCGTTCGGTCATGCATCGATGGTCCCACCGACCGCGGTCCCCTGGGTGGTACCGCCGGTCACACTGTTGACGGTTCCCTGGTAGCCCCCGCTGTGGAGGAGCACGGTGGAGCCATGACAACGACACTCATCACCGGCGGCAACAAGGGACTCGGGTACACGGCGGCGCAGCGACTCCGCGACCTCGGGCACACCGTCGTCATCGGATCCCGCGACCCCGAGCGCGGTGCATCGGCAGCAGCGGAGCTCGGCGTGGACTGGATCACCATCGACGTCGCCTCCGACGAGTCGGTCGCGACGGCCGCCACCGAGTTCACCGAGCGGTTCGGCACGCTCGACGTGCTCGTCAACAACGCGGGCATCGCCGGAGGCCGTGCACCGCTCGACGAGGTGGACGGGCCCGCGATCGCCCAGGTGCTCGACACGAACACGGTCGGCCCCGTCCGGGTCGTCCACGCGTTCCTCCCGCTGCTCCGTCGTTCCACGGCACCCGTCGTCGTGAACGTCTCGAGCGGCCTCGGCTCGTTCGCCGTCCGCGCCGACGACTCCCGGATCGAGGCGCAGATCCCGACCCTCTCGTACAGTGCGAGCAAGGCCGCGCTCAACATGCTCACGACGATCTACGCCAAGTGGATCCCGGAGGTGCGCTTCAACGTGGTCGACCCCGGCTACACCGCCACCGACCTCAACGGCAACTCCGGCCACCAGACCGTGGAGGAAGGCACCGACGCGATCGTCGCCATGGCCACGATCGGCGCCGACGGCCCGACCGGCACGTTCGTCGATCGCAGCGGCGCCGTCGCCTGGTGATCGGGCCATCGGCCACGGCCGGGAGGCGGGGCGCGCGTCCGACGTGCGTCGCGCCTCCCGGCCACGTCCTGGAGGGGCGGTGTGCGTCCGACGTGCGCCGCGCCACCCGGCGGGGCCGCGGACGCGTCGCTAGCGCTGGGCGATGAGGACGGCGGCCGCGTCGCGGGCCTCGGCGGCCCACGGCAGCTGCGGCTCAGTGTGTGCGCCCACCATGGCACCGTCGTAGAGCATCGCGAGCCGGATCGCCGTCGCGGCGGGGTCGGCGGTGCCGGCCCGGCTGGCGAGGTCGGTGAAGAGCGCCCGGATCCAGGTGCGGTGCTCGACGTTCACGACGTGCGCGGGCGAGTCCGTCGTGCTCTCGGCCTCGGCGTTGATGAACGGACAGCCGTTGAAGTCGTCCGTCGCGAACCACGTGCCGAGCAGGTCGAAGACCATGAGGATCTGCTCTGCCGCGTCGACGTCGGCCGCGGCGAGCTGCGTCGTGAGATGGTCGCGCCAAGCGAGGCTCCGGCCCTCGACGTACGCGCCGACCAGGTCGTCCTTCGTGCGGAAGTACGTGTACATGGTGGCCTTCGACACGTTCGCGGCATCGGCGATCGTGTCGACGCCGGTCGCGTGGATGCCGTCGGCGTAGAAGAGCCGGTCGGCGGTCTGCACGACGCGGTCGAGCGCAGGGCGCTTGCGGGTGCGGGGTGTCGTGGTCGCCACGTCGGGCCTCCTTGAACTGATCTGTTCAGTCTACGACGCGGGCGGGGGCGCCGATCGAGACGGCGGCGTCCCCGCGCCTTCCGCGTCAGGCCTGCGGCTGGTACGCCAGATCGGCGGCGGTGAGGCCCTCGAGCGCCATCCCGAACGGGACGTCCTGGGTCAGCCGGCGCCGCAGGGCGAGGTTGAGCGTCTGCTTCTGCAGCGAACGGTAGAGCGCGGGCTTGGCGGCGAGCTTCCGCGCGATCTCGATGCCGCGCTCGAGGGCGTGCTCGTGCGCGACGACCTCGTTGACGACACCCCACTGCAACGCGGTCTGCGCGTCGATGGTCTCGCCGGTCCAGAGCAGCCACTTGGCGCGCTGGGTGCCGGCGATCTCCTCCCACACCACGTGCAGGCCGTCGCCGGCGGTGATGCCGAACGCGGGGTGTGGGAAGTCGCCGTAGGTCGCCCGCTCCGACGCGATGTGCACATCGGCGAGCAGCAGGTACTCCGAGTGGATCGTGGCGGTGCCGTTCGCGACGCCGACGACCGGCATCGGCAGGTCGAGGAGGCGCTCGAGGACCTTGCGGCCCTCGACGCGGGTCTTCTCCCACGCGGCCGGCTTGAAGATCTCGCCGAGGCTCGGGCCGTCGATGTCCTTCATGAAGTGCTCGCCGGTGCCCGTGATGACCAGGGCCCGGTTGTCGGCATCGAGCGCGATGTCCTCGAGAGCCTGGGGGAGGTCCTCGTGGGTCCGGCCGGTGAAGGTGAGAGGTCCGCCGTCCGTGTGGAAGCGGAGGACGAGCACGCCGTCCTCGTCGCGCTCGAAGGCGAGGTTGTCGTACTGGTCGAAGTAGGTGGGCGTGGTCATGGTGGCTCCTCGGGCTCGGTTGGCAACTGAACAGGTCTGTTCAGCCGCGTTGGCTCAACCATACAGATCAGTTCAGTTACGTCAAGCCGGACTCCCGGGAGGCGTGGGGGCGGCTTAGGGTAGCCTCACCTTCGTGACTGCCAGCCGTCGGCCCGCGCGCCGCCTCCGTTCCCTCGTCGCCGCCATCGCGACCGCCGTCGTGGCCACCCTCGTCCTCGCTGGGTGCAGCAGCGGCACCGCCTCGAACAGCGCCTCGCAGACGGCGACGAGCGGCTCCTCCTACCCGGTGTCGGTGCAGACCGCGTTCGGCACGACGACGATCCCGTCCGCGCCGAAGCGCGTGGTCGCGCTCGGGTGGGGTGACGCCGAGACGGCCCTCGCCCTCGGTGTCCAGCCCGTCGGCGCGAGCGACTGGCTCGCGTTCGGCGGCGAGGGCGTCGGCCCCTGGCTCAAGGGCGCGTACACCACGTCGCCGAAGATCATCGGCACCCTCGAGCCGAGCTACGAGCAGATCGTCGCGCTCAAGCCCGACCTGATCCTCGACACGAAGAGCTCGGGCGACAAGGACCGCTACCAGAAGCTCTCCGCCATCGCCCCGACCGTCGCCATCCCGAAGGGCGGCGCGAACTACCTGACGAGTACCGACCAGCAGGTGACCATGATCGCGAAGGCCCTCGGCAAGGTGCAGCAGGGCAAGGACCTGCTCGACCAGGTGGACTCCGCGTTCGCCAGCGCGCGGAAGGCTCACCCCGAGTTCAAGGGCAAGACGGCCGTCATCGGTGCGTACACATCGAGCGGGTACGGCGCCTACGCCTCGGGCGACTCCCGCGTCGCGTTCATGAAGCAGCTCGGGTTCACCCAGCCGAAGGCGGTCGACAAGGCCGCGGGCAGCGCGTTCTCGGCGACGCTGTCGAACGAGAACCTCGACCTGCTCGACGCCGACCTCACCGTGATCCTGCCGATCTACACGACGGCGGCCCAGGCGTCCTCGAGTCCGTTGTTCAAGCAGGTGCCCTCGGTGAAGAAGGGTCACGTCATCGTCGAGCGCAACGCGGACGTCTCCTCCGCGTTCTCGATCGGGACCGTGCCCGCGATCCTCTGGGCCCTGAAGCGGCTGCCGGACCAGTTCGCGGCGAAGCTCGGCTGACCCGCCCCGGGCCCTCGGCCCCGCCCCGGGCCCTCGGCCTCGCCCCCGCCCTCCTTCGGAGACCGCCTGTTCCCGACACTGTGCGCGTCGTCCGACAACGGGAACGTCGCTTCATACGTCCGCAGATACTGCGTGCGCATGTGACGACGGAACCACTGTCGGACGACACGAGTTCGGTCGTCTGTGGACACGACGCCGTCCGAGCAGTGCTCCGCGGCCGGGAGTTGGATGAGCGACATGACCGATGACAGCGCCTTCCGCCCCGCCGGCTACACCAGCCTGACCCCGTTCCTCGTCGTGCACCCCGCGGCCGAGGCGATCGCGTTCTACGTCGATGTATTCGGCGCCGAGGTCGTCTACCGCCTCGACGCTCCCGCCACCCAGGGCGGCGAACCGTTCGTGGGGCAGGCGGAGCTCGACTTCGGGACCGGGCGACTGCAGCTGTCCGACCCGATGCCGGCGATGGGACTGACCCCGCCGCAGAAGGGCGGCGACGGCGTCAGCAGCTCGACCGTCCTCTACGTGGCGGACGTCGACACCGTCTACGCCAGGGCGGTCGCAGCAGGGGCCGACGGGCGCGAGGCCCCGAGTGACTTCGTGTCCGGCGATCGCTTCGCTTCGATCATCGACCCGTTCGGACACCGCTGGGCCCTGCTCAGCCGCCGCCCGGACATCTCCGAGGAGCAGAGCATCCGCGCCGTCGAGGAGTGGTGGGGGCAGGCCGCCGCACAGCTCGCCGCCGACGCCTGAGCACCGGGCTGCTCAGCGCCCGAGCCGTAGCCAGCGCCCGAGCCGTAACCAGGGCCCGGGCCGTGCCCGAGCCCGAGCCCGAGCCCGCGGTCGAGGCCCGGTGTGGGACGAGGTGCTCGAGGATCCCGCGTCGCCCCCAGGTCATGCGACGGGTGACGTGACCGGCCACGACCCCCGTGTGCCGCGAGGGATGGCCGATCGCCGCCGCCCGTGGACGTCAGAGTGAACGCCTCCCGTTCATGACGTCCACCCGACCGCGGTCGCCGCGGTCCGCGGTGGTGGAAGGCCCACGCTGCCCCGATGCACACGCAACACCACAGGAACCGCCCCGGCGGCGCACCCATCCGGAGGCGGATCGCGGCTCTCGCAGCCGCCGTCCTCACCGCGAGCACCGCTCTCGCCACCGGCGTCCTCGCGCCCGTCGCCGACGCCCGCACCGTCTCGGATTCGCCCACGGGCTGCGGGTACGGCAGTGGAGGGACTGAAGCGTCCAATCTGTGCTGGTTGGACATGTCCTCGTACGACGAGGGTCAGGCGCGCTCCGCGACCGGCCAGACGATGAGCGCCCGGCTCCCCGGCGGTTACGTCCTGCGATACACCATCAGGACCGCGACGCCGAGCGGGTACCGTGCCGGCACCACGCGTGCTGCGAGCACACCGACGTACAAACAGGCGTACATCGGGACGCAGATCTACCGGGGCATCCCAGGTCGACCGGCACTCGGGTTCGACGACGCGCGGAACGTCGGGGCGCGCTTCGCATTGAGCGACATCCACGTCGAGGACGCGTCGGGGACGCCGGTCACAGGATGGGGCATGGTCGCCGCCGATGCGGAGACCTCGGAAACCCACGAACGGATCGACTTCGCGTCGGACGTTCCGCTCGGTCGCCTCGACGTCCCGGATCCGGCGCGACCCGCATGCAGCGGGGGCGTGACCGGGATCGGATCGACCGCGGTCCGGTGCGAGGGGGGCAGAGGACCGTTCGGCGCGCTCGTGCTCCAGGCGAACGAACCGACGTCGATCGAGGCCGTCCTGAGCGAGACCAACCGCAGCGGCGCGGAGGCTGTCGCGTTCGCGTTCGTCACGTCGAGGTTGACTCTGCGGAAGGCGGTCGACGGCCGCTCGAGTCCGTCCGACTCGTTCGACACGGCGATCACGTCACCGCAGGGGACCATCCTGGCATCCGCGACGACCGGGGGTGCCGACACCTCGACGACGGGGTCGACCACGGTCCTCCCGGACAGCCGTGGAGGCGCGTTCACGCTCTCCGAGACCGCCACCACGGGCACGGGCACCGACCTGTCCGGGTACGCGCAGCAGTGGACCTGCACCAACGCGAATCCCGGGAGCCCGACGCGGTTGCCGTCGGGCGGCGGCACCGTCCAACGCGTGACCCCGGCGGCCGGTGACGACATCACGTGCACGGTCACCAACAGCGCCCGGAGCTACACGGTGACCAAGTCCGCCTCAGCGACGGTCGCACAGCCGGGGGACCGCGTGTCGTACACGATCACGGTGGCCAACACGGGGAACGTCGACTACACGTCGGAGGACCCCGCGTCGTTCACGGACGACCTGACGGGTGTCCTCGACGACGCCAGATACCGCGACGACGCGTCCGGTGGTGCGGTCGTCACCGGGAAGACCCTCTCCTGGTCGGGCGCGCTCGCGGCCGGTGCGACCCGCACGATCACGTACTCGGTCACGGTGGACGATCCCGACCAGGGTGATCACCGACTCCGCAACGTGGTCGCCCCGTCGTCCCCGGGCGGGACCTGCGGAGCGGCCGGGTGCGCCACGACGACGCCGGTCCGGTCGTACGTCCTGACGAAGACGGCGGACCGTTCCGACGTCGTCGCGGGATCGACCGTCCGCTACACCATCACGGTCGAGAACACGGGCGCGGCCCCGTACACGGACGCGCATCCGGCGTCGTTCGAGGACGACCTCGCCCAGGTCCTCGACGACGCCGCGTACGGCCGGGACGCGACGGCGTCCGGCGGTGCCGTGGCGTACGACGAGCCCGGGCTGCGGTGGTCGGGGCCGTTGGCGGTGGGGGCGAAGGTCACCGTGACGTACTCCGTCCTCGTCGGTGATCCGGGTGGTGGCGGTGACGGCCGGCTCGACAACACCGTCGTCGGCACTGCTCCGGGCGCCAACTGCACGACCACACACCCGGACCCGGGCTGCACGGCCCACGCCCGCGCCGCCGCCTACACCGTCGAGAAGCGAGCGTCTGCGTCGGTCGCCGACCCGGGCGACGTCGTGACCTACACCGTTCGGGTGTCGAACACCGGCAAGGTCGACTACACGGCTGGGAACCCGGCCTCGTTCACCGACGACCTCTCCGGCGTGTTCGACGACGCCGACCACCAGGGCGACACTCCGGACGGCGCGACGATCTCCGGGAACACCCTCTCCTGGTCGGGGGCCCTGGCCGTGGGGCGGACGAAGACCATCACCTACTCGGTGGCCGTCCACGACCCGGACACGGGCGATCACGAGCTCGTGAACTCCGTCCGACCGACGGCCGCAGGGGGCTCCTGTGGGACGGCAGGGTGCGCCACGACCACGAAGGTGCGCTCCCTGGCGGTGAGCAAGACCGCCGACGTCGACGTCGTCACGCCCGGGGGGACGGTCACCTACACCGTGACGATGCGGAACACCGGTACCGCGGACTACACCGCGGCACACCCGGCGACGTTCGTCGACGACCTGTCGGGGGTGCTCGACGACGCGACCGTCGACACCCTCCCGGACGACGTCACCTACCGCGAGCCGGAGTTGACGTGGAGCGGCCCGCTCGCCGCCGGCGCCTCCGAGGCGTTCACCTACTCCGTCACCGTCGGTGACCGTGCCGCGAGTGACGCCGACGACGTCCTGACCAACACCGTCGTCGCGCCCCACAGCAACTGCCGCTCCGACCTGCAGGACCCGACGTGCGTCGTGCGGGTCCCGGTCCGCTCGTACTCCGTGCAGAAGACGGCCGACACCGACCACGCGGATCCGGGGGACGTCGTCACCTACACCGTCACGGTGGAGAACACCGGGGCCGTCGCGTTCACGGACGAGGACCCGGCGTCCTTCGAGGACGACTTGTCGGCGGTCCTCGACGACGCGACCTACGACCGGGACGCTGACCACGGCGCGACGGTGTCGGACGCCACCCTCGCCTGGTCCGGGGCGCTCGGGGTGGGCGAGACGACGAGGGTCTCGTACTCGGTGACCGTCGACGATCCCGACACCGGCGACCGTTCGCTCGTGAACGTCGTCACCCCGAGTGCTCCGGGCGGTGCCTGTGTGACCGACGCAGGATGCACGACGACCACGGTGGTCACGCCTCCCGAGCCCGAGCCCGAGCCCGGCGCGGAGGTCGCGCCGGACGAACCGGTGACCGGCGCGGCGGTGCACACCGGGGGCACGGTCGCCGAGCCCGGGGCGGGCGCGCGCTGGTGGACGGTGCTCCTCGGTGCCGGAGGCACAGCGCTCGCCGGTGTGGTGCTGTTCACGGTCCTCCGGCGTCGCCAGCGGTGACCGATCCGCAGGCGGATCCCGCGCGACGGGGACGTCGGACGGGCCGGCGCCGGCCGCGGGTGCTCCTCGCGGCCGGCGCCCTCGCCGTGCTCATGATCGTCGGTGGCGTGGGCGGGTACTTCCTGGACGCCGGACCCTCAGCGGCCGGAACGGCGGTGGACATGCGCGGCAACGCCGTTCAGCTCGACCCGGAGGGTCCGATCGCGACCCGGCCCGCGACCGGGGCCGGAGCCACGACCGGGGCCGGAACCGCGGCCGGGCAGGAGGAACGGGCCGGCTCCCGGTTCATCGTCAGGTCCCTCGATCTCGACGTGCCCCTCGCTCGGCTCGCCGCCGTCGGCGGGGTCATCACCCCGCCCGGGTTCACGTCCGCCTACGTCGTGGACGGTCTCGGGGCGTCTCTCGCCGAGGGGGACCGCGGCACGGTCTTCGTGGTCATGCACTCCCTCCGCAACGGCGGCCTCGCGCCGGGGAACTTCTTGATCGACGTCGCTCGGCGGCGTGCTTCGGTGGCACCCGGAACGGTCATCAGCGTCGGCGGTGTCGAGTACCGCGTCAGCACGGCGCGCGTCGTGCCGAAGGGTCGGCTCGCGTCGACGTCGTCGATCTGGAGGGACGTGCCGGGCCGACTCGTCGTGATCACGTGCCTCCAGCGACCGGACGGCCGCCGCTCCGTCGACAACGTGGTGATCGAGGCGACCCGGGAGTGAGCGGGGCCCGCCACGCGGTGCGGCCGGGAGGCGCGGCTCAGGACGCGAAGAACGACCCGATGAACGCGAACGCGAGCGCGATCAGCGGGAACGACCCCTGCACCAGCGCGGAGTTGCGGTAGCGGCGACCGGTGGCCCCGAGGATCACCGATGCGCCGACCATGCACGCGCACGCGAAGACGACGAGAGCCCACCCGGTCGCGCTGCTGCCCGTGACGACGAGGACGACCCCGAGCACCGCCCCGATCGCCAGGAAGAGGTTGTAGAAGCCCTGGTTGAACGCCAGTGTCCGGGTCGATCGCGCCTCGGCCTCGTCCGTGATGCCGAACACCTGACGCGTGCGCGGGCTCGTCCAGGCGACGGATTCGAGGAAGAAGATGTAGACGTGCACCAGTCCGGCGAGGACGGCGAACACACACGAGATCCCGAGCACGATCGACATGGGAACCATTGTCCCAGGAGCGGGGAGATGCCCGGACCACGCCCGGGAGTGGTGTGGACGGCAGTGGTGTCAGCGGGGTGTGTGGGGGAACCCCCGATCAGAGTGCGCGGAACGTCCGCCGCTCCCGGCCCTCCAGATGGGGGATCGCTCCCAGCGTGCCGTACTCCGAGAAGTGGGGCGAGTCGATGTGTGCCTGGAACGCGTCGTCGTCGACGTACTTCTCGAAGATCCGGAACACGCGCGGCTCGGCGTCGTCGACGTAGACCTCGTACACGAGGTTGCCCGGCTCCGCGTGCGTGGCCTCCACGAGGCTCTGCAGGGACTCGGCGACCGTCCCCTCGTGTCCCTCGATCGCGATCCACGTGGCGCTGACGATCGTTGCCATCCTCGACTCCGTTCCCGTGCCTCCCGGCCCGCGCCGGTCCCGGCCGACGCCGGGCGCTGCCGAGCCTAGGCGGGCAGGAGGGCCGTGTCCGGCATCCTCCCCTCCACAGCGCCGACCGCACCGCCGTCGTCCCCAGGGTCAGCCGGGAGGCCCCGGCGCGCCCGCCCTGGCGCGTAGCGTCACCGACATGGACCGCCCCGTGATCGTGCTCGACGTCAACGAGACCCTCTCCGACCTGTCGGCGCTCACCCCGGCCTTCGAGGCCGAGGGGGCTGCCGGTGCCCTCGCGCAGACCTGGTTCGCCGCCACCCTGCGCGACGGCTTCGCCCTGACGATGGTGGGCGAGTCCCGTTCGTTCGCCGAGGTCGGACGCCCCGTGCTGCTCGGGCTCCTGGCACACGTCGAGGGTCTGCTCGACGAGCCGGCGGATGCGGCTCACGCGATCCTCGGAGCGTTCGCCGAGCTCCCGCCGCACGACGACGTCGCAGCGGGGATCACCGCGCTCGCTGCAGCGGGGCACCGGATCGTGACGCTGTCGAACGGGGCGGGAGCCAACGCACGGGCACTGGTCGAGCGTGCCGGGGTCGGGGACCTGGTCGAGCGGCACCTCGGCGTCGAGGACACGGGCGTCATGAAGCCCCACCCGGACGCCTACCGGCGGGGGCTCGCGTCGCTCGGGGTCGAACCGGGCGATGCCATGCTCGCCGCGGTGCACCCCTGGGACCTGCACGGTGCTCGGCGGGCCGGGCTCCGGACGGCGTTCGTCGACCGCACCGGAGCGCCCTGGCCGGCGGTGTTCGAGCGCGCCGAGTTCGCCGTGCCGTCCCTCGTCGAGCTCGCAGGCGTGATCCACATGTGAGTGCTCTCCACAGCCGCTGTCACACAGCGACCCGTGGTGGTGGCCGCCGTTAGGCTCGTCGCATGACCGCCGCCGATCAGCCCTCCGGGACCACCACCGACACCCGAGGAACCCGCTCGGCCTCACCGTACGAGCGCTCCGCGGTCGACGAGCTCGCGGCGATCCGGCAGAGCATCGACAACATCGACGCGGCCGTCGTGCACATGCTCGCGGAGCGGTTCAAGTACACGCAGCGGGTGGGGTACCTGAAGGCCGCGGCCGGTATGCCGCCGGCGGACCCGGAGCGCGAGCAGGTCCAGGTCGCGCGGCTGCGGTCGCTCGCGGCGGAGTCGCACCTCGACCCCGCCTTCGCCGAGAAGTTCCTCAACTTCATCATCGCCGAGGTGATCCACCACCACGAGCGCATCGCGGTGGGCGACGAGTGACGGACACCGCGGACGGGGCGGGGCAGGGACTCGCCGCGCTGCGGTTCCTCGTCGGCGGGTACACGGCATCCCGGGGTGGGAACGCGACGGGGATCTCCCTGGTCGAGGCGGACACCGCGGGTTACCTGGCGGCGCGGACCATCGCCGTCGTCGACAACCCCTCGTTCCTCGTGCAGTCCGGCGACAGCGTGTTCGCCGTGTCCGAAGCGGCGGAGGGCAGCGTGCATGCGTTCCGCCGTCACGACGCCACCCTCGAGCACCGTTGGGATGCCCCGAGCCACGGTGCAGACCCCTGCCACGCGCACGTCGATCCGTCCGGGGTCCTGCTGCTTGCGAACTACTCCTCGGGCAGCGTCGGTGCGGTCGCACTCGAACCAGCGGACGTGCACGCCGAGTCGGTCCTCCACGACGGGACGGTCGCGTACGAGCACGGCGCGGAGACCCGGGCGGGAGCCCCGGTCCTCTCGACGACCGGCACCGATCTCCCGCACGGCTCGGGGCCGGTCGTGACTCGGCAGGAGCAGCCGCACGCGCACCAGGTCGTCGCGGGCCGCAACGGCACCGTCCTGGTCTCGGACCTCGGCGGGGACGCGATCCACGAGTACCGCATCGGTGTCGACGATGACGGCGCCCCCGTCATCGACCACGTCCGTCAACATGCCCTGCCCGCCGGGACGGGGCCTCGGCACATGGCGTGGTGGGGCGACCACCTGCTCGTCAGCGGGGAGCTCGACGGACGGGTGCACCGCCTCCAGGCCGATGCCGGCGGCGTCCTGCACGACGTCGAGAGTGCACCCGCGTTCGACGGGCCCGTCGGCGAGACGCTGCTGTCCCACATCGAGGTCGACGACACCGGTCGCGTGTACGTGGCGGCTCGCGGGCGCGACACCATCTGCGTGCTCGATGCCGCACAGGGGCTGCGACGCCTGGCGGAGGTCCCGTGCGGTGGATCGTGGCCGCGGCACTTCGCCCGCGTCGGCGGGTTCCTCCTTGTCGCGAACGAGCGGTCCGACGGCGTCGCGGTCCTGCCGCTCGACCAGGACGGCATCCCTGGTGTCCCCGTCGCGGTCGTCCCCGTTGGGACCCCGACCTGCATCGTGCCCATCGCCTGAGCCGAGGGTCGGGCCCGGGGCGACGTGTCCGCGGGCGCCGTGTCCACAGGCCACGCCCGGACCGTCGAAGACAGGCGGAACGGGATCGGTGGGCGCGGTCAGGCCGCGGGGGAGCCCGCCGCCTCGGGCTGGACCACGTTCACGAGCGGCCGCCCGGCCGCCAGGGCCGCCACCTGCCGCCGCATGAGGTCCACCGTCCGCGGCACGCTCAGACCCGTGTTCCCTCCGATGTGCGGCGTCAACACGGTGTTCGGCGTCGTCCAGAGCGGGTGCCCCGCGGGCAGGGGCTCCGGGTCGGTGACGTCGAGCGCCGCGGACAGGCGCCCGGACGACAGCTCGGCCACGAGCGCCTCGGTGTCGACGACCCCACCGCGGGCGACGTTGACGAGCAGGGCGCCGTCGGGCATGGCGGCGAGCAGTTCGGCGGACATCAGCCCGGCCGTCGTGTCGGTGAGCGGGGTGATGAGCACGACCACGTCGGCCGTCGCCACGAGCGTCGGGAGCTCGGTGAACGCGTGCACCTGCCGGCCGTCCTGCTCGCGAGCGGTGCGGGCCACGACGGTGACGTGGGACTTGAACGCCTCGAACCGCGCGGCGATCTCGCGGCCGATGGAGCCGTACCCGACCACGAGCACCCGCCGTTCCGCGAGCGAGCGCCCGAGCCGAACGGTCCACTCCTGCCGGGTGCGCTCGAGCGTGTGCACGTCGAGGTTCCGGAGCGAGGTCAACGCCAGCCCGACGGCGAGTTCGGCGGTCTCGTCGTCGTGGATCCCGCGGCCGTTCGCGAGCGTGGCGTGTCCGGGCACGTGGGGGAGCGCCCACTCGTACCCCGCGCTCGGGAGCTGCAGGAGATCGAGCCCGGGCAGGTCGTGCACGTACTGCCAGCGGTGACCGCCGCGGAAGTACGCCGGGATGAGCACGCCGGTGACGGAGGACGGCCGGGGGTGGGGCGACTCGATGTCCCACACCTCGAGCGTGACGCCGTCGGGCGCGGGCCCGAACAGGTCGAGCATCTCCGCGGTCGGCAGGGTGACGACCGTCATCGTCAGCCGAGCGTCCCCTCGGTGACGGTCTCCTCGACCACGGCACCGAACCGCTCGGGCAGGGTGCTGCCGTGGGTCCGACGGAGCTCGGCGAGCGGCACGGTGAAGGCGCCCTGGAGCTCGAGCGCCTGCGACTCCGCGTCGGTCACGCCGATGCGGAGCACCGGGTACCCGCGGCCGTCGCAGAGTCCCTGGAACCGGACGTCGTCCTCGCGCCGGACGGTGACGAGCACGCGGCCGGTCGACTCCGAGAACAGCGCGGTGGCGAGGTCGATGCCGTCGCGGTCCTCGAGCTCGTCGAGCACGACGCGCGCGCCGATGCCGAACCGCAGCACGGACTCGGCGAGCGACTGCGCGAGCCCGCCGTCGGCGAGGTCGTGCGCGCTCGTCAGCAGCTGCTCGTCGGCCGCGGCGTGCAGGAGGTCCGCGAGGGCCTTCTCCTGGTCGAGATCGACCGCCGGCGGACGCCCGCCGAGGTGCCCGTGCACGGTGCCGGCCCAGGCCGAGCCGTCGAGCTCGAGCGAGGTCCGACCGAGCAGGTAGACGTTGTGGCCGTCGTCCTGCCAGCCCGACGGCACCCGCTTGGCGACGTCGTCGATGATCCCGAGGACACCGACCACGGGGGTCGGGTGGATCGGCGTCGTGCCGGTCTGGTTGTAGAACGACACGTTGCCGCCCGTGACGGGGATCCCGAGCTCCATGCAGCCGTCGGCGAGGCCCTCGACCGCCTGCGAGAACTGCCACATCACCTCGGGGTTCTCCGGGGAGCCGAAGTTCAGGCAGTCGGTCACCGCCGCGGGCACCGCACCCGTCGTCGCGACGTTGCGGTAGGCCTCGGCGAGGGCGAGACGGGCGCCCTCCTTGGGGTCGAGGTAGCAGTAGCGGCCGTTGGCGTCCGTGGCGATCGCCACACCGAGGCCGGTCTCCTCGTCGACGCGGATCATGCCGCCGTCGTCCGGGAACGACAGGGCCGTGTTCCCGAGGACGTACGTGTCGTACTGGTTCGTCACCCAGCGCTTGTCCGCCATGTTCGGCGAGCCGAGCACCTGCAGGAACTGGGTGCGGAGGTCCTCGCCCTCGAACGGACGGTCGAGCGAGGCCGCGCTGTCCTCTTGCACCGCGTCGATCCAGGTCGGGTAGGCGACGGGCCGGTCGTACACGGGGCCGTCGACCGCGACGGTGCGGGGGTCGACGTTGACGATCTCCTGACCCTGCCAGTCGATGACCAGGCGGCCGGTGCCGGTGACCTCGCCGAGGACGCTCGTCTCGACGTCCCACTTGGCGGTGACCGCGAGGAACGCGTCGAGCTTGTCCGGCCGGACGACGGCCATCATGCGCTCCTGGCTCTCCGACATGAGGATCTCCTCGGCCGTGAGCGTGGGGTCGCGGAGCAGCACGTCGTCGAGCGAGATGTGCATGCCGCCGTCGCCGTTCGACGCGAGCTCCGAGGTCGCGCACGAGATGCCGGCCGCGCCGAGGTCCTGGATGCCCTCGACGAGGTCAGCGCGGAACAGCTCGAGGCAGCACTCGATCAGGACCTTCTCGGCGAACGGGTCGCCGACCTGGACCGCCGGACGCTTGGTCGGGCCGCCCTCGGTGAACGTGTCGGAGGCGAGGATCGACGCGCCACCGATGCCGTCGCCTCCTGTCCGGGCGCCGAACAGGACGATCTTGTTGCCGGTGCCCGACGCGTTCGCCAGGTGCAGGTCCTCGTGCTTGAGGACCCCCACTGCGAGCGCGTTCACCAGGGGGTTCCCCTGGTAGATCGGGTCGAAGTAGGTCTCGCCGCCGATGTTCGGCAGGCCCAGGCAGTTGCCGTAGAACGAGATGCCCCCGACGACGCCGTGCACGACGCGCGCGGTGTCCTCGGCGTCGATGGCGCCGAACCGAAGCTGGTCCATGACCGCCACCGGGCGCGCCCCCATCGAGATGATGTCGCGGACGATGCCCCCGACGCCCGTGGCCGCGCCCTGGTACGGCTCGACGTAGGACGGGTGGTTGTGGGACTCGACCTTGAACGTGACGGCGTAGCCGTTGCCGACGTCGACGACGCCGGCATTCTCGCCCATGCCGACCATGAGCCGCTTGGTCATCTCCGGCGTGACCTTCCGGCCGAACTGCCGCAGGTAGTTCTTCGACGACTTGTACGAGCAGTGCTCGCTCCACATCACCGAGTACATGGCGAGCTCGCCCGAGGTGGGGCGGCGGCCGAGGATCTCGCGGATCCGGGCGTACTCGTCGGCCGTGAGCCCGAGGGCCTCGTACGGCTGCTCCTTGTCGGGCGTCGCGGCGGCGTCCTGCACGGTGTCGGGAGCCGGGACCCCTCGGCCGCCCGCGGACGGACCGCCAGCGGCGCCAGCGGGAGCGGGCCCGGGGATCGTCGGCGCCTCGGCGACCGGGGCGCCCGGCGCGGTCGTGGCGGGCTCGGGCGCGAACTGCGCGTGGGCGTCGGACTGCTGGGCGTCGGTCACGGCTGCGGAGGCTCCTGGTCGCGGGCGTCGACGGTTCGGCGCCGGGTGGTCACGTCGGTGCTCGCCGTGTGACGAGCGGGGGTGCTCGTCACCGGACGAGCGTCGACTCGATGACCGAGGTGAAGAAGGTGAGGCCGTCGGTGCCCGAGGACATCGCGGCGGGGGTGTCCGGCCCGAACCCGGGCTCGGTGGCGTGCTCGGGGTGCGGCATGAGCCCGACGACGTTCCCGCGCTCGTTCGAGACGCCGGCGATGTCGTCGATGGAGCCGTTCGGGTTGACCCCGACGTACCGGAAGACGACCTGCCCCTCGCCCTCGATGCGCTTGATCGTCTCGCTGTCGGCGACGAACCGGCCGTCGGCGTTCTTGAGCGGGATGGTGATCTCCTGCTCGGGCGCGAACCCGCTCGTCCACGCGGTCTCGGCGTTCTCGACGCGCAGCTTCTGGTCGCGCCGGATGAACTGCTGGTGCGCGTTCCGGGTGTGCGCGCCGGGGACGAGCCGGGCCTCCGCGAGCATCTGGAACCCGTTGCAGATGCCGAGCACCGGCATCCCCTTGTCGGCGGCGTCGATGACCTCGGCCATGATCGGCGCCTTCGCGGCGATCGCACCGGCGCGCAGGTAGTCCCCGTACGAGAACCCGCCGGGCAGCACGATGCCGTCGACGCCCTGGAGGTCGTGGTCGCCGTGCCAGAGCGCGACCGGCTCGGCACCGGCCAGGCGGACGGCGCGCTGGGCGTCGCGGTCGTCCAGCGATCCGGGGAACGTGATGACGCCGATGCGCACCGGGGTCACTCGCCCTCGACGTGGACGGAGACGACGTCCTCGATCACGGCGTTCGAGAAGACGTCGGCAGCGATCCCGCGGACCTCGTCGAGCTTGGCGTCGTCGACAGGCCCGTCGACGGACACCTCGAACCGCTTGCCGATGCGGACGTTCGTGAGGTCGGACTTGCCGAGGCGGGCCAGGGCGCCGCCCACGGCCTTCCCCTGGGGGTCGAGGATCTCTGCCTTCGGCATGACCTCGACGACGATCGTGGGCACCTTGTCAACTCCAACAGGGGTCGGGGGGAAGGGACCAGCCGAGTCTACCCTTGCGTCCGATTGTTCCAAGGCGTATATTCCACGTCGAATAGTCGACGTCGGACAACAGGACGGGAGGCCCTCCATGCCGGACATGACACCGCTCGCGTTCGCCGCGCTCGCGCTGCTCGCCGAGCGCCCCATGCACCCGTACGAGATGTTCCAGACGATGGTGCTCCGGAAGGAGGACCGGAACGTCAAGGTGCGCCCGGGCACGCTCTACCACCAGGTCGGGCGACTGACGCAACTCGGATACCTGGTCGAGCAGGGCACGGACCGCGAGGGCAACCGGCCCGAGCGCACCACCTACGCCATCACGGAGCAGGGGCGGGCGGTGCTCCGCGAGCAGCTCCTGACGATGCTCGCGACCCCGGCCGAGGAGTACCCCGAGTTCCCGCTCGCCATCGCCGAGGCGCACAACCTGCCCCGCGTCGAGGTCCTCGACACCCTCGGCACGCGGATCGCCGCGCTCCGGGAACGGACGGCCTTCCTCGACGAGGCGTACGAGAGCGTCACCTCGAAGCACCTCCCCGAGCGCTACTGGCTCGACCTGGCGTACCAGCGCACCGTGCTCGCCGCCGAACTCGCGGCGGTCGAGCAGGTCGTCGACCGCCTCACCACGGGCGACCTCGACTGGGAGGGCGCGGACGACCACCCCGACGCCCTCGCGTACCACGCGACTGACCACCAGAAGGAAGCAGAACCGAACGCATGACCACCGAACGCAAGCCCTGGCCGGCCCTCTGGGCCCTCGTCATCGGCTTCTTCATGATCCTCGTCGACTCGACCATCGTGTCCGTCGCGACCCCCACCATCGAGCGGAAGCTCGACGCCGACATCGACTCCGTCATCTGGGTGACGAGCGCCTACCTGCTCGCGTACGCCGTGCCGCTCCTCATCACCGGTCGCCTCGGTGACCGCTTCGGCCCGAAGACGATGTACCAGATCGGGCTCGTCGTCTTCACCCTGTCCAGTCTCTGGTGCGGGCTGTCCGGCTCGATCGGCATGCTCATCGTCGCCCGCGTCGTGCAGGGCCTCGGTGCCGCGATGATGACCCCGCAGACCATGGCGACCATCACGCGGATGTTCCCGCCCGAGCGCCGTGGTGCCGCCATGGGCCTCTGGGGTGCCACGGCCGGCGTCGCGACCCTCGTCGGACCGATCGCGGGCGGCCTGCTCGTCGACGGCCTCGGCTGGCAGTGGATCTTCTTCGTGAACGTGCCCGTCGGCGTCGTCGCCTTCGTGCTCGCGCAGCGGCTCGTCCCCACGTTCGACACGCACGCGCACTCGTTCGACGTCCTCGGCATCGTGCTCAGCGCCGCCGGGCTGTTCCTGCTCGTCTTCGGCATCCAGGAGGGCGCAACCTACGACTGGGGCACCATCACGGGCCCGATCTCCGTCTGGTCGCTCATCATCGCCGGCATCGTCGTGCTCGCCGCGTTCGTGGTGTGGCAGGGCGTGCAGAAAGGTGAGCCGCTCCTCCCGCTCGGCCTGTTCGCGGACCGCAACTTCTCGCTCGCCAACCTGGCCATCACGGCCGTCGGCGTCTCGATCTCGTCCTTCGCGCTGCCGGTGACGCTCTGGGCGCAGGACGTCACGGCGTTCTCGCCGACGCAGGCCGCGCTCCTCCTCACGCCCATGGCCGTGCTCTCCGCGGGGCTCGCGCCGTTCGTCGGGCGCAACATGCACCGCGTCAACCCGAAGTGGATCGGGGCGTTCGGGCTCGCCTGCACCTCGGCCGGGCTGTTCTGGATCGGCTCCCTCATCGCCGGCAACGCGGCCTGGGGTTGGATCCTGCTCCCCGCGCTGCTGCTCGGCCTCGGCAACGCCTGCATGTGGGGGCCGCTGTCCGTCACCGCCACCCGGAACCTGCCGCCGCGCCTCGCCGGCGCCGGCTCCGGCGTCTACAACACGACACGGCAGATCGGCGCCGTGCTCGGTTCCGCCGGCATCGCCGCGCTCATGGAGTCGCGGATCTCCGCCGAGTTCCCCCACTCGGGAGGCGCGGGGAACTCCGGCAGCGCCTCCTCCGCGATCGGGGTGCTCCCGTCGTTCCTCAAGCTGCCGTTCAGCACCGCGATGGGGCAGGCGCTCGTGCTCCCCGCGGCCGTGCTGATCGTGGCGATCGTCGCCGCGCTGTTCTTCGCGAAGCCGAAGGCCGCGGCGTGGGGCGGGGCCGGTCGTCCGGCGGCGGGTGCGGGTGCCTCGGCGCAGGCCGGTGCCCCTGCCGCGGCGGCTGGTACTCCGGTCGGTGCCGGTGCCGGTGCCGGTGCCGGTGCTGGCGCAGGGGCGGAGGCCGGTGCGACCGCTGTCCCGGCCACCGTCGGCCCGACCACGGACGCGACGCCGACCATCCTCGAGTAGCCGCGCCCGGCCTCCCGGCCCCGCCGTCCCATGCACCTGCATGTGGCGACGGGGCCGTCGTCGTTCGACCGCGGGGATGTCGAGAACCAGGGGAAGAGGGTGCGTGCGGCTGCATGCCGGGGAATGTGGCGACGGGCCGCCGTCGTCCGACCGCGGGAGTGTCGGGAACAGGCGGAAGCGGGGGCCCCGGAGGGGGGACGGCGGGTCAGGCCTGGCGGCGGAACCGGTCGAGGTGTTCCCGCGTCATGGCCTCGACCTCCTCGTCGGACAGCTCGTCGATGCTGCGGGCCTCGCGGCGGTCGGTCCGCTGCCACCGGATGAACAGCGCGATGAGGATCGGGATGTCCCCGACCTCGGCGATGAACCAGAGCAGGTCCGCCGCCAGGTGCTGGTCCTGCAGGGCGGACGGCGCCCACGACGGCCCGACGAGCCCGACGCCCGCGTGGTCCATGACGTGGTTCGTGATCCGCATGACGACCCCGGGCACGGCGTCGAGCAGCAGCTCCACGAACGCGAGCAGGAACTCTGCCGTGAGGAACGTCGTGGAGCGCAGCACGCCCGGCTCCGAGATCGGCGCGACGAGCGCGAACCCGAGCATCGGGACGAACACGGTGATGACGACCTCCCACACGCCCGACGTGCGGATCGTCGCCGCGAGCGGGGTGAGGAGCACCGCGAACACCGCGAGCGCGACGAGCGGCGACACGATCGCGTTGCCGAGCAGCCGGACCGCCCGCGAGTGCAGCAGACCGTCGACGATGCGGACGCTCCGCTCGGAGCCCGCCAGACGGACGAGCGTGAGCGGGCCGCCGAGCGCGGCGAAGGTCGGCACGGCGATGAGCAGCAGCGCGAGCCGGAGGACGAACGCCCAGCGGAGTTCCCGGTCGTACACGCCGGTGATCCCGAACTGCAGGACCGCGAACAGCACGAGGGCCGCGACGAAGCCGAGCACCCGCGCTGCCGACCACTGGTGTCCGCGGCGCCGTGCGATGACGAGCCACCGCCCGTACGCCACCGCAGCGACGACGAGCATCACGGCCGCGAGCGGGTCGAGGTGCCAGGTGCTCCAGAAGACGGCGGGCGTGGGCGTGGGGTGCCTCCTGGCGTGCGGGGCCGCGGCTCGCGCGGGAGCCGCGGCGGTGGAGGTTCCATTGTCGGTCCACGGCGACCGTCCGGCGCGCTCCGCCTCGGTGAGATTCGGCTCAGCCCCGCTGTGCTCCGCACCGGGTGCCGTCGCGGCGGACCGGCATCCGGCTCAGACCAGCTGCGCGTCCCAGTGCAGTTCGCCGCCCGGCCAGTCCTCGAGCGTCGCGCGGACGGGTAGCACGAGCCACCCCTCGTCATCGACGACGGTGAGGCCCGCCCCGTCGGCGGTGAAGGCCGAGTACCAGCCCGCGGTGTCGGAGAGCAGTCGCCAACCGGCCGAGCCGTAGAACGGCACGCGGTCCTCACCCGTCCCGAGCAGGCCGAAGGGGACCGCGAGCTCGTCGAGCACCGCCGCGGTCCGCGCCAGGAGCTCGCCACCGAGCCCCCGGCCCTGGAGGCGCGGGGTCACCCCGACGAGCCCGACCGCCCCGACGAGCTGGTCGCGTCCGCCGACGGTCACGAACATCCGCCGGATCCCGACGTGCGCGACGACGACGTCGTCCACGGTCGCGATCACCCGCCGTTCGGGCTGCATCCCGCTCCAGCTCCGCCCGCCGACGTACCAGTGGTCCCAGTCCGGGAACGCCTGCGCGAGCATCGCCGCGATGGCCTCGTGGTCGGTGAGGGTGAGGTCGCCCTCGCGGACGACGGTCCACTCGGGTGCGGGCTCGGTCATCGCTCCATCCTGCCCCGGCTCAGACCTCGAGCGAGAACCCGCCGTCGGACTTCAGCAGCTGCCCGTTCACCCAGCCGCCCTCGGGCGAGCAGAGGAACCCGACGAGCGCGGCCGTGTCCGCGGGGGTGCCGAGTCGACCGCCGGGGGTCCGCCCGAGCACCATCTCGACGACCTCGGGCGTCATCCACCCGGTGTCGTTCGGTCCGGGGTTCACGAGGTTCGCCGCGACACCGAGGTCGGCGAGCTCCTTGGCGGCGGCCAGGACGATCCGGTCGAGCGCGCCCTTGCTCATGCCGTACGCCAGGTTGAACGCGGTGTGGTCGCTCGTCAGCGCGACGATCCGGCGCCGCTCCCGCGGGACCTCGGCGGCCGGGCCCCGCAGTGCCTCGGCGTACGCCTGGATCATCAGGAACGTGGCCCGGGCGTTCACCGCGACGTGCCGGTCGAAGGCCTCGACCGTCGTGCTCGCGATCGACGAGTCGACCGACTCGGCGTGCGACAGCACGAGCGCCGCCACCGGTGCGTCGAGCGCCGCCGCCGCCGCGGGCACGAGTCCCGCCGCCTGGTCCGCCTCCGCCAGGTCGACCGGGAGGCGCGCCACTCGGGCACCGGCAGCGGCGCAGGCCTCGACCACCGCGTCGACCCCCTCGGGGTCCGGTGCGCCGTACACGCGCTCGTCGTACGGACCCCACCAGCTGAAGGCGAGGTCCCAGCCGTCCGCCGCCAGCCGTTCCGCGAGCGCCGCCGCGATGCCCGCGCGGCGCCCGACCCCCGTCACGAGCGCGACCGGTCGCGCTGATGTCCCTCGGTCGACCACGTCGTCGTCCTCCCCGTCGGTTGTCCCGTCCGCCTCGGACATCATGGCCTCGCTGATGACCGTCGACGGGCGGCACACGCCGGAGCGGAGATCAGCGGTGGCAGCCCCCGGTGCCGAGCCGGACGTGGACGACCTCGTCGACGTGCAGCGTCGTGCGCAGCGTGCAGAGCCCCGACGCGCGGACCGTGATGCGCCCGAGCGGCACCCCGGCGAAGTCGGACGACTGCCCGGGGAGCATCGACTGGTGCTCGACGAGCTGCCCGTCGGCGTCGAGCACCTGCACGGTGTAGCGGTGTCCCTGCGCGGCGTCGGTGCTCACGTCGACGCTCACCCGACCCGTGCTGTCGTGGACGGAGCAGCCGGCCAGGCCGGTGACGAGGCCTGCGGCCAGGGCGATGGAGCACAGGACGCGAGGCACGGATCCAGCGTACGTCGCGCCTCCCGGACCGGTGCTCGGAGCGTGACCGGCCGGTGCCGTGCTGCGACGCGGCGGGTCAGGCGCCGAGGCGTTCGATGAGCTCCCGGTACCGCGCTGCGGTCCGCTCGACGATCTCGTCGGGCAGCACGGGCGGGGTGCCCTGCCCGTCCCAGTGCTCGGTGAGCCAGTTCCGCACGATCTGCTTGTCGAACGACGCGGTGCGGTCGCCGCCCTCGTGGGCCTCGGCGTCCCAGTAGCGGCTCGAGTCGCTCGTCAGGACCTCGTCCGCGATCCGGATCTGCCCGGCGGCGTCGTGGCCGAACTCGAACTTCGTGTCCGCGATGACGACGCCGCGCTGCAGGGCGATCGCGGCCGCGGACTCGTACACGTGCAGGGACATGTCGCGGAGCGCGGCGGCGACGTCCGGCCCGACGAGCTCGACCGTCCGCTCGTAGGTGATGTTCTCGTCGTGGGCGCCCTGCGGGGCCTTGTACGCGGGGGTGTAGATCGGCTCGGGCAGCCGGTCGCCGTTCGACAGCCCCGCGGGCAGGGCGACGCCGCACACGCTCCCGGTCTCCTGGTACTCCGCCCAGCCGCTGCCGACGAGGTACCCACGCACGACGCACTCGATCGGGAACATCGTGAGCGGCCGGACGCGCATCGACCGTGCCGCCACGGCCTCCGGTACGGGCGTGCCCTGGTGGGTCTCGCCGAGCAGGTGGTTCGGGACGTCCCCGAGCTGCGCGAACCAGAACCGCGAGAGCCGCGTGAGCAGCTCGCCCTTGCCGGGGATCGGCGGTTCGAGCGCGTGGTCGAACGCGCTGACGCGGTCGCTCGCGACGAGCAGGAGCTCGGTCGCGGTCGCCGGGGAGGCCGCGCTCGCCGGCACGTACAGGTCACGGACCTTGCCGGTCGCGACGTGCCGCCAGCCCTCGAGCTCCGCTGCGGTCGAGGGGCGCACGCCCCCCGTCTCCGCGGCGGTCACCGTGCCACCCGCGCCGCGATGTCGGTGCGGTACTGCGCGCCCTCGAGGTGGATCCGGGACAGGCCGGCGTAGGCCCGGGCCCGCGCCTGCTCGAACGAGTCACCGATCGCGACGACGTTGAGCACCCGGCCGCCCGTGGCGATGAGCTGTCCCTCGAGCATCCCCGTCGCGGCGTGCAGGACGGTCACGCCCTCGAGTGCCGCGGCGTCGTCGAGTCCGGTGATCGGCCGGCCGGTGACGGGGTTGTCGGGGTACCCCTCGCTCGCGAGCACGACGGTGACGGCGGCACCGGGCGCGAACTCCGGACGCGGGGTCTGGCCGAGCCGTCCGGTCGCGGCGGCGAGCATGAGCGCGCTGAGCGGCGTCACGAGGCGGGGGAGCACCACCTGGGTCTCCGGATCGCCGAACCGCGCGTTGAACTCGATGACGCGGACGCCCTGCTCGGTGACGATGAGGCCGCAGTAGAGGAGCCCGATGAACGGGGTGCCCTCGTGCTCGAGCCGGCGGACCGTCGGCAGCGCCACGAGTTCGGTGACCTCGTCGACGAAGGCCCGCTCGGAGCCCCAGCGTTCGTCGAGCCACGGCAGGCGCGAGTACGCCCCCATGCCGCCGGTGTTCGGCCCGACGTCGCCGTCCCCGAGCCGCTTGTAGTCCTGCGCGGGGGTCATCGGCAGCACGTCGTGGCCGTCGCTGAAGAAGAAGAGCGAGACCTCCTCGCCGTCGAGGAACTCCTCGATGACGACGTGGCCGTACTGGAGCCAGTAGGTCGCGTGCTCGACGGCGGCCTGGCGGTCCTCGGTCACGAGCACGCCCTTGCCGGCCGCCAGCCCGTCCGCCTTGACGACGTACGGCGCGCCGAGGCGGTCCAGGGCGGCCTCGACCTCGTCCGCCGTTCCCACGTGGGCGGCCTCGCCCGTCGGGACCCCGGCCTCGGCCATGATCCGCTTGGCGAACGCCTTGGAGCCCTCGATCCGCGCCGCGGCCTTGCCGGGCCCGAACACCGCGATGCCGCGCGTCCGGAGCGCGTCCGCGACGCCCTCGACGAGCGGGGCCTCCGGGCCGATCACGACGAGTTCGATGCCGTTCTCGATCGCGTACTCCGTCACGAGCCCGCGGTTCGTCGCGTCGAGCCCGACCGTCTCGACGTCGGCGGCGATACCGGTGTTGCCCGGGGCTGCGGTGATGACGTGGCCGGCGTCCTCCGCGAGGAGCGCGGCGATGATCGCGTGCTCACGGGCACCGGAACCGAGGACGAGGATGCGCACGGCCACAGCCTACCGAGCGACGGTCGACCGCCGGCCCGGGCGGTACGCTGACGCCGTGCCCCGCAGGACCATCGACGCCGCCGAGGGCGCCGCCGCGCTCGCCGCCGTGCAGGGCGGAGCCACCGATCGCACGTCCACCGCGACCGCCGTGCGGTGGACGCTCCAGGAACTCGCCGACACCGTGCCGGGCAACAGCGTCGAGGTCCGTGTCCCCCCGTACGGAGCTGTCCAGGCCGTTCCGGGACCGCGCCACACGCGCGGCACGCCGCCGAACGTGGTCGAGACCGATGCCGCGACCTGGATCGCCCTCGCCACAGGGGCGATCTCCTGGGCCGAGGCGGTCGGAGCCGCGCGCGTGACGGCGTCGGGATCACGCGCCGACCTGGCCCCGTTCCTCCCGGTCCGCCTGCCGCGCGCCTGACCGCGCTCGATCGGTCCGGTTGTCCCCCGTGTCCCTCGGGCGGGTGACAGATTTAGGTACCTGCTTACCGATGCCGACCGGTGGGTCCCCTCGTTAGCGTTGGTGACGCCACCGGGAGGCGGGCCCGACCCGAACGGGCCCGACCCCGACGACACCCACACGACGCTGCCCGAACAGCGTTCGTGTGGGTGCCATGGCCGTGATCACGGCGCACGTGGTGTGCGGCGGACTCGACGATCAGAGTCGATCGACGAGTTCCGACCGCGAGTGGATGTCCCACTTGGCGAAGATCCGCGCGATGTGCGCGTCGATCGTGCGGACGCTCCGGCCGAGCTGCTCGGCGATCTGTCGGTTGCTCAGCCCCTGCCCGGCGAGCTCCGCGACCTCGTACTCGCGACGGGTCAACGGGGGGCCCTTCTGGCCGACGCGGATCATCACGCCCGCGGCCGCCAGGGTCGCACGTGCCTCGGCGATGACCCGCTCGTCCCCGCTCGCGAGCGCCGCTGCGTGGCCGACGATCGCCGGCGCGAGGGCACCCTCGACGTGCTCGGCGGCGGCGCGGAGCCGGGCCAGGGCGCCCCGGGTGTCCGCCCCCTGCGCGAACAGCAGCACGAACTGGACGTTGCGCGCGAGCATCGCCGGCATCCACGCGCCCGAGCGCTCCGACCGCTGCGCGATCGTCATGGCGTCCGCCATCGCGGCGGGCCGCCCGAGCACCGAGTCCGTGAACGTCAGGCTCAGCGGGATCTCCTCGCCCGTGATGCGCATCCCACGGAGCGGCGTCGCGCGGGCGCGTTCCGCCGACACCACGGCCTCGCGCGTCCGCCCCGCGACGGCCTGCGCGAACGCGAGCTTCGCCCAGGCGTATCCGGCGAACCCGCCGTGGTCGAGCACCGCGAACCGCTCGCACGCGCCGGAGAACGCGGTGATCGCGTCGTCCCAGCGGCGCTCCGCGAGCGCCTGGTTGCCGGCGCCGAGGAGCTCGAGCGTGAAGTCGTACTTGAAGAACGGGCTCCACCGACGGTCGACCTGCACCGTCAGGCCGCTGACGTCGCCCGCCCAGAGCTGGACCTGGTGCAGCACCGAGTACAGCTCGCCGAGGCTCCACGGCGCGACCTCGATGTTCGCTGCGGCGACCTCGAGTGACGTCCGGCACAGCCGCAGGGCCTCGCCGATCCGGCCGGTCGTGGCGAGTGCCACCACGGCGCACGGTGCGATCGCCAGGAACCCGAACGGGATCACGGGCGCGTGCAGCACGCCGCTGCGCTCGACCTCGGCGAGCACCTCGGCGAACCGGCCGCCCCAGCCGAGATGCGTCAGCCGGAGGACCCGGAGACGCTCCCGGGACGCGTCGTCCACGAGCGTCGCGGCCTCCTCGACCAGGGCGACCGCGGCGTCGACGTCGTCGTCGTGGAACTGCCGGAGGTTCGCCAGGACCTCCACGGCCTCGACGAGCAGGTCCCCGGGCAGGGCGGTCGGGTCGGAGCGGGCGAGCAGCCAGGCACGTTCGGCGTCGTGGCGCGCGGCCTCACGCCCGACCCCGTAGGTGCGGGCCGTCGCGCGGAGGCACAGCGCGGCCACCGACACCGCCAACGTCGTGTCGTCGGCCGACAACGCGGACGAGGCGAGCGCCGTCGCGCTCTCGTACTCCTGCAGCCGTACCGCCACCCCGGCGGCGTCGAGCAGCTGGTCGGCCGACGGCACGACGCCGCACTCGAGCGCCCACAACGCGGCACGGAGGCGCGCGGCCGGTGGGGCGTCCCCGCCGACCGGGTCAGCGCGGAACGCGTTCGCCCGCGCGAACAACCGGGCCCGACGTGCCACCGGGACGAGGGACCGGACGACCTCGCCGACGAGCGGGTGGGCGGGCCGGACCACCGGTGTGCCGTCCGCCGTCATGTCGGAGTCGACGGACACGATACCGAGCGACGCGACGCGGTCGACATCGGCGTCGTCCACCAGGGCCAGCAGCCGCGACAACGGGATCGGGTCCGCCAACGCCACGATGTCCACGACGTCCCGGAGGGCCGGTTCGAGGCCCGCGAGTTCCGATCGGTACATGTCCGCCAGGCTGTTCGACGCGGTGATCCGCCCGGGCCAGTACCACCCCGACGCGGTCCGCTCGAGGGCGCCGGACGCGACCGCCGCGCGGACGACCTCGCGCAGGTGCAGGGGGTTGCCGCGGGTCGCGCGGTGCACTCGTTCCACGCTGGCGTGCTCGAGCGGACCGGAGAGCGCCCGCTCGAGCAGCCGCTCGGTCTCGCGGAGGTCGAGCGGCGTCAGGTCGATGCGTTCGAGCAGGTCGTCCTGCCACAGGCGGCGCAGGGGCTCCTCGAGCCGGGTGAAGTCGCGGCAGGTCAGCACGAGCCGTGCGTGCGCGTGCCGGACGAGCCAGGCGACGTACCGCGCGGTGATCGGGTCGAGGTGGTCGGCGTCGTCGATGCGCAGGACGACGTCGCGGTCGACGAGGTCCGCCGCGACGCGGAGGGTGTGCTCGGCCTCGAGCTCGTCGGTGAGCGCCGCGGCAGGCAGGTCCCCGAACCGGGCGATGGCGGCCGCGAACGGCTTGGCCGTCTCGTGCGGTGAGGCCGTGATCGGGATGACCCGGACGTCCCCGGTGCTGCGCTGCGCCACGCGGTCCGTGACGCGCGCGGCCACGACGCTCTTGCCGAGTCCCGCCGCGCCGACGATGGCGACGCTCCAGCCGTCGTCGGCGAGCACGGTGACGGCGCGGTCCTCCTCGCGCCGCGGGACGAGTGGCCACGGCAGACGGGCACCGGGACGGGAAACCCATCGGCGCGTGTCGTCCTCCGGCTCCACCACGGCCGTCGCTCCTCGCATGTCGGGACTTCGTCGTCCCCCATTGTCCTCGGTCCGGGGGACCCATGACCAGGCTGCGGATGTCCCACAGTGGGGGACAATGGTCCGGTGAGCACCACCGAGCCGTCCCCAGACCGCGGGACCCCCGACGAACCGCGGACCGTCGACGCGTCCGTCCCCGCCCCGTCCGAAGTGGCGTCGCGTCGTGAGGTCTCGATCCGGCGTGCTCCGAAGTTCGGCGTGTTCATCGTCGGCGGCGGCCTGCTCGGATTCGTCGTGACCTTCTTCGTCGTGCTCGCCACGCAGCACCTCGCCGACGGCGCGTCCGTCGCCACGACCGGCACGAGCCGCGGGTCCGACGTCGGGTTCTGGGGTCTCGTCGGGTACTTCTCGTTCTACGGTGTGACGGCGGGCGGCGTCATCGGCGCGATCGTCGCGATCGTGCTCGACCACCGGTTCTCGAAGCAGGCCCGACGGCTGACCGCCGAGCACCTCGGCATCACATCGCCGACCGAGACGGTCGACGGCGTCGTCGAGGACGACCGCGGGCGCTGAGCCCGACCGCGGGCGCCGCGGACGACCGCAGGCGCCGCGGGCGCCGCGGGCGACCGCAGGCGCCCTCCCTCCGGTCCGAGCACCACGCCTGGTCCGGCGGGCCGGACACGCGTGACGGCCGGGAGGCGGGCCTCCCGGCCGTCACGCACACGTGCGTCGGGCGTCAGCTGAGCTGGTTCGCCTCGACCCAGGCGAGGTACTCCGGCGTGACGGTGCCCGTCACGTACTCGCCCGTGAAACAGCTCATCTCGAGTTCGGTGACGTCCGAGCCCTCGATGATCGCCTGCTCCATGTCCGCGACCTCCTGGTAGATGAGGTGGTCGCTCCCGAGCACGGCGTTGATCTCCGGGATCCGGCGGCCGTGCGCGATGAGCTCCGCGCGGGTCGGCATGTTGATCCCGTAGACGTGCGGGTAGCGGACCGGCGGCGCGGCTGACGTGAACGTCACGTTGTTCGCCCCCGCCGCGCGGGCCATCTCGACGATCTCGCGACTCGTGGTGCCCCGGACGATCGAGTCGTCGACGATGAGGATGTTCTTGCCCTTGAACTCGCTCGACATCGCGTTGAGCTTCTGGCGCACCGATCGCTTGCGCTCCGCCTGCCCAGGCATGATGAACGTGCGGCCGACGTACCGGTTCTTGTAGAAGCCCTCGCGATACTCGATGCCGAGCTTCCGCGCGACCTGCATCGCCGCGGGCCGTGACGAGTCCGGGATCGGCATGACGACGTCGATGTCGCCTGCAGGCGCGTACTTGGCGACGGTGTCCGCCAGGCGCTCGCCGAGGCGGAGCCGGGCCTCGTACACCGAGATGCCGTTCATGATCGAGTCCGGACGAGCCAGGTAGACGTACTCGAACGAGCAGGGGACCAGGCGCGGCTCGACGGCGCACTGGCGCGAGACCATCTGCCCGTCGACCGAGATGAACACGGCCTCGCCCGGGGCGACGTCGCGCACGATGTCGTACCCGCCGGACTCGAGCACGAGCGACTCGCTCGCCACGATCCACTCGCTCGACCCCGCGTCGTCGAACCGGTGCCCGAGGATGAGCGGCCGGATGCCGTAGGGGTCGCGGAAGGCCAGGACGCCCTGCCCGGCGATGAGCGCGATCGCGGCGTAGGAGCCCTCGACCCGCTCGTGCACGCGTGCGACGGCGTCGAACACCTGGTCGGGGTCGAGGTCGGTGCCGCGGACCTGGGCCTGCAGTTCGTGCGCCAGGACGTTGACGAGCAGCTCCGTGTCCGACGACGTGTTGAGGTGCCGGCGGTCGATGTCGAACAGCTCGCGCGTGAGCTCACGCGTGTTCGTCAGGTTCCCGTTGTGGACGAGCACGATGCCGTAGGGGGCGTTCACGTAGAAGGGCTGGGCCTCTTCCTCGTTGCTCGCGGCACCCTTCGTGGCGTACCGGACGTGGCCGAGGCCCATCGTGCCGAGGAGTGCGCGCATGTCGCGCGTGCGGAAGGCCTCGCGCACGTGTCCGCGGGTCTTGTGGGAGTGGAAGACGTGCCCCTCGGCGGTGGCGATACCGGTCGAGTCCTGCCCGCGGTGCTGCAGGAGGAGGAGTGCGTCGTAGATGGATTGGTTGGCTGGTCCCTGGGAGACGAGACCGACGATGCCGCACATGCGCAGCGGACTCCAGACCGTAGAGTGGGGGGTACCGAACAAGTCTGCCACGCCCTCGGAGGATGAACGAATGGCGAATCCCTACGCCGAGGCCGGTGTGGACACGGCGGCGGGCGACCTCGCCGTCGAGCTCATGAAGACCGCGGTGGCGGCGACGCACTCCGCGTCCGTGCTCGGGGGCGTCGGTGGGTTCGCCGGGCTCTTCGACGTCTCGTTCCTGCGGGACTTCAGCCGTCCGTTGCTCGCGACCTCGACCGACGGCGTGGGCACCAAGGTGGCCATCGCGCAGGCGATCGACAAGCACGACACGATCGGCCAGGACCTCGTCGGCATGGTCGTCGACGACATCGTCGTGGTCGGCGCGCGGCCGCTGTTCATGACGGACTACATCGCCTGCGGCCGGGTCGTGCCCGGTCGCATCGCGGACATCGTCGCCGGGATCGCCCGCGGCTGCTCGGCCACGGGCACGTCGCTCGTCGGTGGCGAGACCGCGGAGCACCCCGGGCTGCTCGGTCCGGACGACTACGACGTCGCCGGTGCCGCCGTCGGCGTCGTCGAGGCCGACCTCGCCCTCGGCCCGCAGCTCGTGCAGGACGGGGACGCGGTCATCGCGATCGCGTCGTCCGGCCTGCACTCGAACGGCTACTCCCTCGTCCGGCACGTCCTGGCCGCGCGGGGCGTCGGGTACACCGACCACTCGGACGACCTCGGCGGCACCGTGGGCGAGGTCCTGCTCGAGCCGACCCGGCTCTACACCGCGCCGCTGCTCGACCTGCTCGGCGACCCCGTGTTCGCCGGCACCGTGCACGCGCTGAGCCACGTCACGGGCGGGGGCATCGCGGCGAACCTCGCCCGGGTCCTGCCGCGCGGTGCCTGGGCCGAGGTCGACCGCACGACGTGGGCGCCCCTCCCGGTCTTCCGCGTGCTCGCCGACATGGGCGACATGGGCGTCGAGTCGACCGAGGGCACCTGGAACCTCGGCGTCGGGATGATCGCCGTCGTCGCGCGGTCCGCCGCCCCGCAGATCGTCGCCGCGCTCGGGGCCTCCGGGCTCGCCGCCTGGCAGGTCGGCGAGGTCTCGACCGCCGAGCACGACCTCGACGGGTTCGAGCAGGGCGCCAAGGGCGTCGACGGGGGCGCGGTCCGCCTGGTCGGACGCTACGCGGACTGACGCGCTCGGGCCTCCACGCCACTGCGCGCTCGGGCCTGCACGTCGCTGCGCGATCGGCCTGCACGCCGCTGCGCGCCCGGACGACACCTGCGCGCCCGGACGACGGCGCCCGTGTGTCCTCGACCCGCGCCCGTTGCGGCCGCGCGCCGACTGCGCGTGCGGGCGACAACGGCGCGATCAGGCGACGGCGCACTCGTCGTCGGGGCGCGCGGTCGCTGACCGGCGCGCACGAAGCCTGCGGACACAGCGAAGCGCCGCGCGGTCCTCCGCGCGGCGCTGCTCCCGACGATGCCGATCCCCATCCGGGACGACGCCCGGGCCGGACGACGAGGTCAGGCGGACCGGTCGTGCTGGTCCTGCTCCTGCTCGACCTCGTCGTCATCGTCGGCGTACTGATCTGCCCACTTGTCGACGTAGTCGTCCGAGGACTCATGCCCTGCGGACAGCTCGCGTTCGAGCGCACCGTAATTCGTCTCGGGGCTGAAGTACTTCAGCTCCCGAGCGACCTTGGTGTGCTTCGCCTTCTGACGGCCGCGCCCCATGCGTGACCCCCTCGTGTGATCGGCCCGGCATCCGGCTCGGGCCCGTCTCTCCGGGTCGAACCCGGGCAGCCGAACGGTGCGTGGTTTCGAAATCTAGCGGTCACTTTACCATGTACCCCGATCCGCTCATGGTCGTCGGGGGGCGTCCACAGGAGAATCGAGGGGATGCACGCCACCCTGCCGACCGGACGCACGCGCGTGCTCGTCGTCGGTGCGGGTCAGGCCGGGCTCGCGGTCGCCTACCATCTCGGCCGGCTCGGGCTCCGGACCGCCGATCCGGCGTCCTCCGCGGGCACCGTCGGCCTGCACGAGGTGGTCGTCGTCGACCGGGCACCCGGGCCGGGAGGCGCGTGGCAGTTCCGGTGGGAAGCCCTGCGGCTCGGCGCGGCGCACCGGGTGCACGACCTGCCGGGCATGGGGGCCATGGGCCTGCACTTCGCCGACGCCGACCCGGAGCGTCCTGCCCGGGACGTCGTCGCGGAGTACTACGGCCGCTACGAAGCGAACCACGGGATCCACGTGGACCGCCCGGTGGAGGTGGTCCGTGTGGCCGACGGCGGCCGGGACGGCGGCGCGGACGCCGGCGGCGGGAACCGCGGCGGCGCGGACGACGGCGGCGCGGACGACGGCGGGGACCGCGGCGGCGGGGACGGCGGCGGCGGGGACCAGGTCGGCGGGGACCGCGGCGGCGGGGACCGCGGGTGGGCGGGTGACCTCGTGGCGACCCTCCGAGCAGCTGACGGCACCTCGGGCGAACTCAGGACCGCCGTGCTCGTGAACGCCAGCGGCACGTGGGGCACGCCCTTCGTGCCGTGGTACCCGGGCCGCGACCGGTTCGCCGGTCGGCAGCTCGACACCACGGGCTACCGCAGCGCCGAGGAGTTCCGGGGCCAGGACGTGGTCGTGGTCGGCGGCGGCACGAGTGCGATCGGCTTCGTGCTCGAGCTCGACGGCGTGGCGGCCTCGGTCACGTGGTGCACCCGCCGTCCGGTCGACTGGCGGGACGAGTCGACGCTCGGCGTGGAGTCCGCCGTGGCCGCCGTGGCCGAGCAGGACGCAGCTGCCCGAGCGGGTTCGGTCCTGCCGAGCATCGTGCACGGGACGGCCGTTCCGGTGTCACCGCGGATCCGGAGTGGCCTGGATCGCGGAGTGCTCGTCCCGCGCCCGGTCCCCGAGCGCATCGAGCCCGACGGCGTGCGGCTCGCCGACGGGTCGTTCCACCACGCCGACGCGATCATCTGGGCCACGGGGTTCCGGCCGGACGTCCGGCACCTCGGTCCGCTCGGGCTGCGGACCCCGGCGGGCGGGATCGAGGTGGCCGAGGGCCAGGCGATCCGCGACCCGAGGGTGTTCCTGGCGGGGTACGGGCCGCAGGCCTCGACGCTCGGGGCCGACCGTGCGGGGCGGTCCATCGCGCGGCGCGTGCTCGCCCGGCTCGAGCGCGGGGCGTCCTGAGCCGGAGACACGGCACCGGCACCGGCACCGTCAGCGGCGTCAGTCCTGCCCGCGCCCGGTCTCCTGCTGCAGCCGGTCGATGTTCTCGGACGCCTCGGCCTTGGTCAGGTCGGCGGGGAGTTCCTCACCGGCCTCACGCGCGAGCGTGTCCAGGTAGCTGCGCTGCGGGCCGGTCATCGGCTCGTCACCGGTGACCCAGTCCGACGGGTCCTTGCTCGCGGTGGTCGAGGGGTCGGGGCGGGGGCCGCCGAGGGTCTCGCCGGCGTGGTCGTCTGCGTTGCTCATGCCCGGGAGGCTACGCCGCACCCCCGACACGCACCTCGACGGCCGGGACCGAGCGGGGTACGCCTACGCGGCGACGGCCTCGGTGACGTACCGGACCAGGTCGGGCCCGACGCCGGAGACCGCCACGGGCACCGGACCCCGGTGGCCGCGGTCGACCCACATGGTGTTCGCGGGGGCGTCGAGGCGGACGATCTCGGCCCGCTCGCCCTGCTCGACCCAGAAGGCACGGACACGGACCGACCCGGGTGCGGGCGCGGGCGGCAGACCCGCGCGGTCGCCAGCGTGGTCAGGGTAGACCCCGGGCGCGAGCACGGGCAACACGGGCGTGGTGAGCACCGCGACGGCCGATGCACCGTCCTCGGTCCGGGCGTCGTCGCGCACCTCGACGACGCGGACGACCTCGTCCCGCGGCAGGGGAGCGTCGAGCCGGAGGTCCCCGGGCGACCCGGCCAACGCGCGGAACGCGGGCCGACCGTCGGGGCCGACGTGACCCTCCCGGTCGTCGATGCGGACGCGACCGCGCGTGCGGGTGTCCGCGAAGAGCCCGGGGCGCAGTCCGGCACCGTGCGCTTGGGGGAGGGGCACGATCACCAGGTCGGGCCGGTACCAGTCGCGGAGCGTCGCGGGGTCGACCCAGCCGACGGTCGGTGTGCCGCGGACGAGTTCGGCGCCGTCCTCGGCGTGTTCGTCGAGCGCGCCCGTGGGCCAGGGGCCGCGGACGGCGACCATGCCGTCGTGGCGCCCGTCAGCGGCCGAGGACGGCACGTCCGTCAGCACCTCGACCCGCTTGGAGACCTTGCCGCCGTGGCTGTCGAGCGTCGCGTAGGTCCGGAGCGCCTCCGGCGCGCTCGTGGTCCAGTCGGTCATGGTCGGCCATCCTACGTCCGGGTCCTACGTCCGGGTCCGGGTCCGGGTCCGGGTCCGGGTCCGGGTCCGGGTCCCGCCCCCGGGCCGGTCAGTCGTGCGAAGCGGGGGTGCGGCCGTGCGCGGCGGGGACGAGCGCGGGCAGCTCGCCGCAGTCGCCCGCCGGGTCCACGCCCTCGGCGGGGCCGGCCGGTCGCGTCGCACGGCGGACGTGCACGCTGTTCCGCTGGTTCGAGCGGAGCAGCCGGTCGGTCCGGAGGAGGTCCTCCGTGCCGCGGTTCGTCTGCTCGGCGCCGCGGTGCACCTGCGGCCGGATCGGCTCGCCGCGTCGCTCCTGGCCGGGCAGCGGCCGCGAGCGGCGGCCGTACAGCAGCTCCGAGGAGTCGAGCAGCCACGGGACGAGGGCGACCGTGACGCCGTGCACGAGGAGCAACTTCTTGCGGATCCGGCGCCCGCGGTGGTTGTGGAGCAGGGCCTCCCACCAGTGTCCGACGACGAAGACGGGCGTGTAGACGGTCACGACCTCGGCGCCGTGCTCCTGCCGGTGCGCCTTGATGTGCTTGATGAGCGGCATCGAGATGTCGCGGTACGGGCTCGGCACGATGGTGAGCGGGCACGTGATGCCGTAGTCGCGCCACTGCTGCTGCAGGGTCGCGGCGTCGGCCTCGTCGATGGCGACGTGCACCGCCTCGAACGACGCGTGCTTGGCCGCGATCGCGTAGTCGAGCGCCTTGATCACCGGCTTCTGCAGCTTGTTGACGAGGACGATCGCGTGGTCGCCCGTGGCGCCGAACCGGGTCTCGTCGTCGGCGGCGATCTCGTGCGAGACGTCGCGGTAGTACCGGTTCACGCCGAGCATGAGCAGGAACAGCACCGGCATGATGACGAACACGAGCCAGGCGCCGTGCGTGAACTTCGTGATGGTGACGACGACGAGCACCACGAAGGTGAACGACGCACCCGTGGCGTTGATCGACAGGCTGCGCCAGATCTGCCCGCGGTTCGGCGGGTCCGTCGCGAGCAGCCGGAGCCAGTGCCGGACCATGCCCGTCTGCCCGCACGTGAACGACACGAACACGCCGATGATGTACAGCTGGATGAGCGCCGTGACGTTCGCCCGGTAGACGATGAGGAGTGCCGCGGCGACGAGCGCCAGGACGATCACGCCGTTCGAGTAGATGAGCCGGTCGCCCCGGGTCGACAGGGCCTTCGGGGCGTACGAGTCGCGGGCGAGGATCGACCCGAGCAGCGGGAAGCCGTTGAACGCGGTGTTCGCCGCCAGGAGCAGCACGGCCGCGGTGGTCGCCTGGATCACGAAGAACAGGACGCTGCCCCCACCGAACGTCGCCGCGGCGATCTGCGCGATGAGGGACCGCTGGGGCGTCGTCGTGCAGTGCGCGAAGCCCCGGAGGTCGCACGCGCTCTCGGCGTAGTGCACGTGCGCGATGAGCGAGAGCGCGACGAGGCCGACGAACAGGACGATCGCGATGCCGCCCATGAACACGAGCGTCGTCTGGGCGTTGCGGATCTTCGGGCGGCGGAAGGCCTGCACCCCGTTGGCGATGGCCTCGACGCCGGTGAGGGCGGAGCACCCCGACGCGAACGAGCGGAGGAGCAGCAGCACGAACGCGGCGCGCGTGACGTTCTCGGTGTTCGCGATCGTGTACCCGGCGCTCTCGGCGACCGGGGCGTGCCCCAGGGCCGTGCGGACCAGGCCCGTGACGACCATGACGAACACACTCGCCACGAACAGGTAGGTCGGGATCGCGAACGCCTTGCTCGACTCGCGCACCCCGCGCAGGTTCACGGCGGCGAGCAGGACGACGAACACGAGCGCGAGCTCGACGCGGAACTCGTCGAGCATCGGCAGCGCCGAGATGATGTTGTCCACGCCCGAGGCGACCGACACGGCGACGGTCATCACGTAGTCGACGAGCAGGGCGGAGGCCACGACGAGCCCGGCCTTCTCGCCGAGGTTCCGGTGCGCGACCTCGTAGTCCCCGCCGCCCGACGGGTACGCCTTGATGAGCTGTCGGTAGGACGCCACGACGACGACGAGCAGGAGCACGACCAGGGCCGCGACCCACGGCGCGAAGGTCAAGAACGACATCCCGCCGAGCAGCAGGATCATCAGGAGCTCCTGCGGCGCGTAGGCGACGCTCGACAGCGGGTCACTCGCGAAGATCGGGAGCGCGAGGTGCTTCGGGAGGAGCTGACCCTCGAGCTGCTGCGAGGGCAGTGGATCCCCGATCAACCGGGCCTTGAGCGACCGGATCTCGTTCGTCACGAGGGGACAACCTACTCAGGATGGAGGGGCTGTCAACACGGCACCCGTCCCCGTTGTTCCCGATCAGTCCCGGAGTGTCGACCGGATCCCGTCGAGTCCTCGCCGGAGGGCGGCGACGACCTCGGGCGTGAGCGTGCCCCGGGTCGAGCGTCGGCGGGCCTCGGCCCGGACCTCCTGCCGGAACGTCGCGAGGAGCAGTTCGACCTCGCGGAGGGACCGGGCGCCCTCGTTCGGCGTCGAGGTCGGCGCCCCCGCCGGGTGGGGACCCGACCGGTGCGGGCCGGCCGGTCGAGCGGACGCGGCGAGGTCGGCGCGGAGCGACCGCATCGCCTCGCCGACCGAGGCGCGCACGCCGTCCGCGAGGGAGCGCACCGAGTCGGTGACGCCGGACTCGAGGTCCGCGACCTCGTCCTGGCGCGCGGCCAACTCGTCGCGGCCGGCCTCGGTGATCGCGTAGACGGTCTTGCGGCCGTCGGCCTCGCTGGTCACGAGGCCGTCCTCCTGCAGCTTGCCGAGACGGGGGTACACGGTGCCGGCGCTCGGGACGTACACGCCGCCGAACCGGGTGCCGAGCGCCTGGATGAGTTCGTAGCCGTGCATCGGGCGCTCCGCGAGCAGCACGAGCAGGTACAGGCGGAGCTGTCCGTGGGCGAACACCGGGCTCATGCGCCGAGCCCCTCGGTGCCGTCCGTCGTCCACGTGCCGTCGGTGTCGTCCGTGGCCGTCGCGCCCGCCGTCGCGCCCGCCGTCGCGCCCGCCGTCGCGCCCGCCGTCGCGCCCGCCGCCGGGCTCGCGGCGCTCGGCTCCGGGTCCGCGTGGAACAGCGCGAACCGGCCGGACACCGTGGCCACGCGCACGTCGGCCCAGCGCCCCTCGAGCGTGCCGGACCGGCGGGTGTACGGGCCGTGCACCCCCCGCACCTCGTCGTCGTCGAACTGGAGGCGTCCGGTCGCCGTGGTCACGGAGCACGCGTACCCCACACCGTCCGCGAGCCGGAGGCTCACCGCGCCCGAGACCGTGCTGACCCGGACGCCGTCCGGGACCCCCTGCAGGTCGAGCAGGACGTCGGCCGAGATGCCGTCCGCCGTGAGCCGGGTGACCGCGCCGGTGGCGGCGACGTCGCCGGAGACCGTCCGCACGGCGAGGGCGCCCGCGTGCTCGCGGACGGTCACGGTGCCCGAGACGCTGTTGACCTGGAGGTCGCCGCTCACCCGGTCGACGACGAGGTCGCCGGACACCGCGTGGAGCGCCGCGTCGTGCGTCAGCCCCGAGACGAGTGCGCCGGCCGAGACGACCCCGAGCGTCAGTGCCGCCTGCCGCGGGACGAGGATGCTGACGTCCGCGGACTCCTGACCGCGGAAGGCCCGGAGGAAGCCGAGCGGGTCGTCCCAGCGGACCTGGGCGTGGTCCACGGTGAGCACGCCCGCGTCCATCTCGACCCGCAGCGGCCGCCCCGAGACGGCGTGGACCTCGACCCGCGCCGTGGGTTCGTCGTGCGCGACGACGTCGACCTGACCCCCGACGAGGCCGACCTTGAGCTGCCGGACCACCCCGGTGTCGATGACCTTCGGCTCGTCCACGAGCCACTTCTCCTGCGCCATGGTGCACTCCGATCTCGCGATGTATCGCGTTGTCGTGCCGGCAACCGTACGCCCGTGGGACGGGGCGATCAAGGGTCATCCGTCCGGCGGATGCCGAGCGAGCCGCCCTCGCCGATCCTGGAGGCATGGAAGCACCGGTCCTGCCCCGTCGCGTCGTCGTCCCCCCGCGATCCGGCGCGCTCCCGCGTCCCGCCGGGGTCGTCGTCGCGCTCGCCGGAGCCCTGCTCGTCGGGATGCTCACGAGCATCGGCCAGAGCGGGTCGGCGTTCGTCGCCACGTTGTCGAACGCAGCCGGCCCGTGGTTCGTCGCCGCGGTCCTCCTGGTGCTCGTG